>CAZNMJ010000064.1:0-3294 GCA_964573815.1 uncultured Anaerolineales bacterium | reverse complement strand
ATTCCACGATGATCATAACATCCACCATGACGTCTCCTCCCCGAGTCTATTGCGCAGAACTACTGGCGTATCGTTTTGGGCTACAGTGCCCACGAGCGAGGACAGTGCTTCAAAGCCGCTGTACCGTCGCGCAGCTGAAAGGCCGGCCCACTGCTGTGCTGCATGGCCGGCCTGACGGAAGATCGATTCTGCTGGAATCGCACTATGTCATTCGAAGGGACAGGAGGGAGATACCGACCCTCGCCGTGGAAGCGCTCACTGAAGGAGTAGCACCTTAGCCTACAGCATTCCATTGCACGTAGCCCCGTCGCTTCTTCCCACGTGCCTGACACTCAGGCCACGCCGGTCCGCGTCCGCATTACGCCCGCAAGCTCAGATATCCCTCGTACGGTAGCGGTTCAGTAAAATGGGAACCGTAAGGCACTACCCAAGCTGCCACAATCCAGAATAGCTTCAAGGGGTCGAGGGCACTCGGGGCCCTCCTGTCGGCCTGCGCAACCAGGCTGCCCAAAAGTGTGTGCAGTTTTGTTTATGGTTCGCCGTGAGCATATCAGAATCCGAGATGGCTTTCAAGGTTTCGTCTGATCATGTGCCAAGGTTACAACTGGTCTTACCCACTCCGCTCCCGGTCTTCGACGATTGGCATGACTCTGCCCGACAACGCTCACAATATCGGCGGTACTGATGGTCCGTACGATTTAACCTTGTACACCTTGCATTGCAGCGTCTTGAGGGGCCAGCATCCCAAGGCCTCGTCGCACAGGTCCAGATCGTCATAGGTGAGCACGTTGATGTTGGATATCCACGCCCCATGCAACCAAGGCTCTTCTCCAGGCATCTCTGGATACCACCACCCATGCTGGGCGTGAACTACGCGCGGATCGAGGCCCTCGAAGTACTTGCACTTCTGCATCACGCGGCCGCGAGGCGATTCTATCCATACCCAGTCGCCGTCCTCGACGCCCAGTTTCCTAGCCGTATCGGGGTGGATCTGCGCGATAGGGTAAGGATGACGCTTGCGCAGCGTGTCCACCTGTCGCAACTCGGAGTGGAAGAAGGGCAGGAATCGCCCTCCCGTGATGAGGATCAGAGGATACTCCTCGGCGATCTCAGGGGTGCTGATAGGGCTCTCCGGCGGCTCTATGTACCTGGGCAAGGGATCATATCCCAGCTTCTCCAGGACGGTGGAGTACAGTTCGATCTTGCCCGTGGGCGTGCCGAAGCCCGTCTCAACATATTTCCGGGGCTTGTACTCCTCTGGCGCCCAGCCGCCCATCTCCACCAGTTCCCTGAAGGTGAAGCCCAGCGGCTCGAGCCTGTAGTCATAGTACTCCTCGACGGTCTCCCACGGCCAGTACTCCTGCTGTCCCAGCCTGATGCCCAGACCACGCCAGAACTCGAAGTCTGTGCGACGATCGTATTCCCCTGGCATCACCGTGGGCAGCGCGGCCTCCCCCGCCTTCATCACTGGCGTGGTGTTGTGATAGTTGAACAGGAAGTCCCGTTCCAGCCACGAGGCGGAGGGCAATACATAGTCGGCCAGTGCAGCGCTGGGGGTGGGGAAGAAATCCACCACCACGTAGAGATCCAGTTTCTTCAACGCCTCATAGACCAGTTTTGTGTTTCCGATGGTGATCATGGGATTGCTGGACAGCGTGATTAGTCCCTTTACAGGGTAGGGCGACTCGTAGGCTATGGCCCTGTACAGTGCCGGTGAGCTGGCCAGGCACGTATACCCATACATGTCGCACCGTTTGCCCCACACGCGCTCGACGCTGGTCTGGATCATCTCATACCCCGGCCAGGTGTATAGCTTGTACCGGTCGGCCCCCAGCATCTTGCCTCTTTGCTCCACGGGCAGGGCATCCGGCAGCTCGATCTCGTGCTCAGTGATGAATGGCGCCGGGCCGAGGAGTTCCTCACCGCCTTCGACGTCTATGTTGCCCACAATCGCGGACAGGGCGTGCTTGGCGTGGAGGGCCTGCAGCGTGTTGGGCTGATGGGCCACGCCCATGCCCTCGATTGCGCAGGAAGGCGTGTACGTGGCGAACATCTTGGCCGCGGCCCTGATCTTGTCGGCAGGAACCCAAGTGATCTCTTCTACTTTCTCCGGCGGGTACTCCTGGGTGCGTTTGGACAGTCCCTCGAAGCCGTGACACCAGTTCTGGACGAACTCCTTGTCATACAGTTTCTCTTCGATGATCACTTGCATCATGGACATCAGTAGGGCGGCATCCGTTCCGGGCCTGAGTTGGAGCCAGATGTCGGCGGCCGCTGCAGCGGATTCACGGCGTGGGTCAACTACAATCAGCTTGGCGCCTCTCTGTTTGGCCTTGACCACCCCCTGCCACACCGTCTGATGGCTGGGTTTGGGTTCTCGCCCCACCAACATCACGCATTTCGTCTTGTCCAACTTCTCAGTGGACATCCAGTATGGCCACCAGCCGTAGACCATAGTAGCCACCACAGCCGAGTTGCCGTGGCAGATATACCCCTGATTGGTCTGATTGGGGCTGCCGAAGAGGTTCAGGAACCGGGAGTTGAGTTCTTCGTAGGTGCGGCTGGTGCCCCCGGTCACGCCCACCGCCTCCGCGCCGTGGTTATCCTTGATGTGCTGGAGTTTGCCTGCTATCTCGTCCAGGGCCTGGTCCCAGGATATCTGCTCCCACTTGCCCTCGCCCTTTTCTCCCACGCGTTTCAGGGGAAACTTGAGGCGATTGGGATGGTAGAACCATTCCCCGGCCGTCTTCCAACGAGTGCACATCTTCATGGGAGGCGGATCCAGCTTGACGAGCCTCCCATCCCTGACGTGCACATTGACGATGCAGCGAGGCTTGCAAAAGAAGCACATCGCCTTCTTCACTTCTGTTCCACTGACCATGTGTTCACCTCCTTCACAACTTTGTACCACGAGTTGCGCCCTTTGCGCAACACGGCACAGCTCTTCAAGGTATACTTTACATAAGCTCACCTCCCGCCGAGGGGAGGTCGGGGTAGTTATGGCAAGTGGATGTGAGGTAGACATAACTCCTTCGCACATCTCGAGCAGCTTGTAGGGTATGTCGATCGGCTGCAAAGCGGAGCTGGACAGGAGTGTCGTAGTGACGTAGCCTTCTGTGACGAGAGGGCTTTCGGTTCGGTTCGACAATGGAAACTAGTGGGTGAGGGCTGTATGCGTGACGTGGGCGACCCGAAGAGAGGCCTCGAGCACGTCACCGTATCTGGCGGCTTTCTTGAATCGGAAGTGGACGTCCATTCGGAAGAGCTTGGGGTTGAGCTGTTTCTCTAGCGTGG
>CAZNMJ010000063.1:0-15096 GCA_964573815.1 uncultured Anaerolineales bacterium | reverse complement strand
AGGGTTTCCTCTTCTTTCTTGCCCTCTGGATTCTGTGGTCCCTTGTGTCGCTCATCTGGGCTGCGGACAAGGCAGCGGGCATCAGGTACTTCATCTTCCTGATCATGATGGCCTCTATTACCGGGGGAACCGTACTGGCCGTCAACAACGCCAAGAGCCTGCGCGTGGCGTTGCTGCTTCTATTCATGGTCTTCGGCTTCGCCCTGAGCATCGGGCTGCTGGAAATAGCCACGGACTTCCGGCTTCCGACGTCCATGCTAATTGGCCTGCCCGAGCGCTACCAGTGGGCGGTGACCTCCTTCTTCCACAATCAGAACGACTTCGCAACCTATATCGCGCTGTGGCTACCCTTCCTGCTGGCGGCACCCTTCTTCACTCAGCGGGTTGGGCTCGTATTGACCGCAGTTGCCGGCATCCTTCTGGCCATCATCTGCTTCGCCTACACTGGATCGAGAACTAATCTCCTGGCCTTCGCCCTGAGCGTTGTCAGCTTGCTCGCGGTTGCAGGCGCCAGGTTCGGATCCGCCATCAAGTCGCGGCGGCTGCTACCTGGCCTCATCGTTCTGCTGGGAGCCGTTGTGGCAATGTGCCTCGGCGTGCGTGGTCTAGTGCCCGTCGTAGCCGTGCCAGACATAGGAGTTCAGCACTGGCGGTTCGATACCTTGGCCAGTGAGGTCTCAGCAGAAGCTGGCTCTGGTGGTTCGCGGATCGCAGTCATCGGTGGCGGACTACACGCCCTACGTGCTTCCTACTTCTTGGGTGTGGGACCAGGCAACGCGGAGCATTATCTGCAACACATGGCAGGTCTGGACAGGGTCTATAACCTGCACAACTGGTGGATGGAAGTGCTCGTCAACGGTGGCATTTTCGTCTTCGTTGGCTATCTGCTTTTCTACGCCGCGCTGCTGGGCAACCTTTTCGTGATAGCAGTACGTACCAGGCGCCAATTCCTGGCCTTCGTGGCAGCCAGTCTATTTGCCGCACTGATGGGGTACGTATTCGGCTCACTGTCCCCGAGCAGTGCTATCCACTTCGCCCCCATGTGGATACACTTCGGCTTGAGCTTGGCCGTCATCAACATGGAGAGGACGTACAGGGCAGATGCACAGAGATAGTCTGAAGGTTCTCGTTGTCTCCCGCCTCTATCCGCGCCCCTTAGATCCGGTCCTCGGCGTTTTCGTTGAAGAGGAGGTCAGGGCACTCTCTGGCCACTGCCAGCTCAAGGTGGCCTCACCAGTTCCGTGGTTTCCGCGGTTGAAGTCCTTCAAGAAGTGGTACGCCTACACCCGTGCACCAGTCCGAGAGATCAGAGAGGGCGTCGAGGTCTTCCGCCCAAGGGCGATTGTCTTCCCCAGGAACTTCCTCTTCGCGCTCCTCGGCCTGTCCTTCTACCTCTCCCTGCGTAGATGCGTCAACCAGCTTGAGAAGGCCTTCCCTTTCGATCTGATCCATGCCCATACGGTGTACCCCGACGGTTTCGCCGCGGTGATGTTGGGGAGAGCGTTCGGCCGGCCTACGGTCATCACCCTCCACGGTGGCGACGTGAGCCTGTACTTGAAACATCCGCTTGCCAGAAGGATGGGGCTCTGGGCATTGTCCAAAGCCGACCGAGCTATCGCAGTAAGTAGTGCACTGCGCACAGAAGTAGTGGACGAACATGGAGCGAGCACACGCAAGATGTGCGTCATTCCCAACGGAGTGGATGTGACCAGGTTCGCCCCCATGCCGCAAGGGGAAGCGCGGGCTAAGCTGGCATTGGAGGGCGAAGTCTCAAGGCTTCTGTACGTAGGTGGGATCGAGAGCTCCAAAGGCATAGACTACCTGTTGAAAGCGGCTGGCGAACTGAGACGAAACACACAGCACTCCGTCGAAGTAGTGCTCATCGGAGAGGGCAGGTACGAAGGACGAGCCAA
Organism: uncultured Anaerolineales bacterium; assembly: GCA_964573815.1. GTDB lineage: Bacteria > Chloroflexota > Anaerolineae > UBA7937 > B3-Chlor > CAYGAW01. Next base: position 13,183 of record CAZNMJ010000063.1, on the reverse strand, counting down.
GGAACTCGCCACGGAACTGGGAATCGACGATGCAGTGGCCTTCGCAGGGAAAAGGCCCAACACGGAGATACCCCTCTGGATCAACGCTTGCGACGTCTTGGTTCTACCAAGCTTGAGCGAGGGCTTCGGTGTGGTACTGATCGAAGCCATGGCCTGTGGCAAGCCGGTGGTGGCCACCAGATGCGGAGGGCCCGAAGACATCGTGACGCCGGAGTCGGGTATACTCGTGTCCCCGGGAGACTACATGGCCCTGGCGGACGCCCTGCAAGAAGTCCTCAGCGGCCAACGCCGGTTCGATCCCCAAGAAATCCGACGGCAGGCTGTGGCCAGGTATGCCTATGATAGTATCGCCCGCTGCATCATAGAGGTGTACCGAGAGATCGTAGGTGCCTAGTTCTTGAGCCGAGCCGAAAGCCTGTCGCTGGCACCGAAGCGGCTGGCCAAGGTCTGCCTCCACCTTTCCCGCCAGGACACAGTGAAGGTTTGACAAGGCTACAGTCCTAATCTAGAATTGGATCGCAGCATTCAAGGTTGCTTTTTGCCCTAGGCCCACGCTTCTCGGTACAGGGAGTCATGAACCGAAAGGTCATCGTCATCGGACTCGACGGCGCCACCTTCGACATCATCGACCCCATGATCAAAGGGGAGCACCTCCCGCACATAGCGCGTCTGGTCGCGAATGGGACCAGGGGGCGACTACTGAGCACGATTCCCTATGCCACAATCCCTGCCTGGCCTTCTTTCATGACGGGGAAGAACCCCGGCAAGCACGGTGTCTTTGACTTCTTCCGCGTCGAGGGCGGACAGCGGCGCCTTTCGAACAGCCGCGACATTCGGTCTCAGACCCTATGGGAGATTCTGAGTAGCGATGGCAAGCGCAGCATCGTGATGAATGTGCCGGGAACGTACCCGCCTGCGAGAACCAACGGCGTCGTGGTGAGTGGAATGCTCACACCAGCAAACGCGGAGTGCACGTCACCGCCCGAAGTGAAGGGCTTGCTCGACGAAGTGACGGACGGCTATCGGATCAATTGTCGCAGTCACCTCTTGGGCGACAACCTCATCAACGATGTCTACGAGGTCATGCAGAAGCACAAGACGGGCTTTCTGGCCTTGCTGAGACGCGAGGATTGGGATTTGGCCTTGGTCCTTTTCAGGGCCACCGATGTGATCGCGCATCACTTCTGGGACAGGCAAGACCTGATGTGGGACTGCTACGCCTATGTGGACGGCCTCGTCGGGGAGATCACCAGCGCCTTTCCCAAGGCTACCTTCTTCCTAATCTCCGATCACGGACTGCAGTGTCAGCGCAGGGACTTACATATCAACAAGTGGCTCATCGATCAGGGGTACATGTCCATCAAGAAGGGTCATACGACAGAGATGTCGCGTTGGCAGGAGATCGGGGTGTTGGAAAGCCGGGCCGGCTTGGCGGAAGGTTACCTGCATCCCTCGAAGATCTCCCGCTTCCTTCTTAGGCTGGGGGTAACCGGTCGAACAGTGCGCAAGTTTATCCCTAAGCCATGGTGGACTGCACTGAAGAGGTCGGTGCCACAAGCCATGAAAGCTCATCTCCCGGCTACCAAAGACGTTGCCTATGAAGTGGACTGGGAGCACACTCAGGTCTCGGCGTATCAACTGTACGCCATGGAGAGCAAGGCCATCAAGATCATAAACCTCTACCCTCCCTCACGGGAACGAGTCTGCTCGGAAATAGTGGACAAACTTGAAGGGCTTCGCGATCCACAAACGGGCTCACCCATCGTGCGACGGGCCTATCGCCGGGAAGAACTGTATGAGGGGCCACACGTTGATTGGGCTCCTGACATCGTTCTCGACCTCCATGACGGCTACAACTTGACCAACGCCTTCTTCGCAGACGACTACGTCACGCCGCGGGACCAGGTCCGGGGATGTCATCACCGGGAAGGAATCTTCGTTGCTTGCGGGGACGACATAGAGCGCGGCAAAGAATTGCACTCCTTTCCCTCGCTGCTGGACGTGATGCCCACCGTGCTACATTACTTGGCATCGCCCGTACCCGATGATTGCGACGGACGGGTGCTGAAGGAGATCTTCGAGCCTGACTCAGAACCCTATCGAAGAGAACCCCGACATGAGGGTATGGCGTCGAAAGAAGTCATTGCTAGTGCCTCAACCATCTATTCCGTCGACGAAGAAGCCGAGATCGAGGAACACCTGAGGACCCTAGGCTACCTATGAAAGCGGCGGTTTTTGCCAAGGACACTGCATTGACCCTCACAGCCAGAGTCGCTGGTCTTACCTTGGCCTTGCTGTCCTCGATTGTCATAGCTCGTGCCCTGGGCGCGGAGGGAACGGGCGTCTATACACTAGCCATACTGTTCCCTTTGCTGATCATCACTTTCACCAATCTAGGGATCGGACCAGCCACAGTCTACTATGTGGCTCAAGAGAAATACTCCCTTGGAGAGGTCTTAGGGAATAACGTCTTGCTGAGTGCTGTCATCGGCACCGTGGCCACTCTGATAGGGCTCGGGCTGGTCGTCCTCTCTCAGGGTCAGATCTTCCCTTCTGTTGCTCCTTCCTATCTTGCCCTGGCCCTACTGCTCGTTCCGGTGAATCTGTTCAGCCAGCAATGTATCAATCACATCTTGCTGGGAGCCAGACGCATCAAGGAGTTCAATGCCGCCTCCGTGCTTCAGAAGCTACTATTCCTCCCACTCGTGTTCCTGACCACGGTGGTCCTTGGACTCGGGGTCTTCGGGGCGCTTTGGGCAACCATTCTGAGTTCAGCGGTCCTCTGTGTCTTCCTATTTCCCTGGGTCATGAGAATCGCCGGTGGGATCAGGTATCGCCTCAACTACGCCTACCTGCGAGACGCGTTCCGATATGGCATCAAAGCCCATCTGGGCAACATCATCGGCTTCCTGAACTACCGGATCGAGGTGTTTCTCCTCGGCATCTTCCTGCCCGTCGCTGCGGTGGGATTCTATGCGGTGGCGGTCGGATTGGCCGAGAAACTCTGGTTCCTCTCCGAATCTGCCAGCATAGTGCTCTTTCCCACGGTATCCGCTGAGAAAGACGAGTACCAGCGCAAGACCTTCACCCCTCTTGTCAGCAGAAACATCCTCTTGATTACTGCCCTCGGTGCGGTCGCTCTCTTCCTGGTGAGTGAGTGGGTCATTGTCCTTCTCTATTCAGACGAATATCTTCCCTCGGTGCGTCTGTTCCGCATCCTTCTACCCGGCATCGTGTTCCTAAGTGCGAGCCGTATCCTGGCCAACGACATCGCTGGGCGCGGCAGGCCGTTGTTGAACACATACGTGGGGGCAATTGGTGTGGTCCTTCAAGTCGCCCTCAACCTGGTTTGGATTCCCAGGTACGGCGTCACCGGTGCGGCGTGGGCAACCGCTCTCTCCTACGGCATCACTTTGGCGGTCAGGTTGTGGATGTATATGAGGTTGTCCGGCAATTCATGGGCCACGGTGATTGTGCCACAGGCCTCAGATTGGCTTCTCTATAGGCAGTTGGCCCGGCTTGCGTGGAGCCGGGTGAGGCGCTAGGCGGCCCGCCGCGCAGCGAGGACACATATCCATGAGATCCACATACATCCATGAAACTGCAGAAGTATCCGATCGGGCCCAGGTCGGTGAAGGTACGAAGGTCTGGCATCAAGCTCAGATCAGGGAGAATGCCAAGGTGGGCGCGAACTGCATCATCGGCAAAGGCGTGTACATCGACTTCGACGTCGTCATCGGCGACAACGTCAAAATCCAGAACGGGGCATCCATTTACCACGGCGTCGCGTTAGAGGACGGCGTCTTTGTAGGGCCTGGCGCGTGTCTGACCAATGACAAGTATCCCCGGTCTATCACCCCTGCCGGCGAGCTGAAGCAAGATGAGGACTGGGAAGTGGATCCCGTCACAGTGAAGTACGGGGCTTCTGTAGGCGCCAGGGCGGTTATCCTGCCTGGCGTGGTGGTCGGCAGATTCGCCATGATCGGGGCCGGGGCGGTGGTCACCAAAGACGTGCCTGACCACGGGTTGGTGCAGGGCAATCCAGCGAGACTGGTAGGCTTCGTGTGCAAGTGCGGCCGGGGACTGATCGAGAGCCACGGAGAAGGAGATGTCGCCGAGATGCGATGTCCGGCATGTGAAGTGGACTACGCCTTTCCCGCGCTGAATGTGAAAGAGGCAGAGCGTGATTCCCATATCTAAGCCCTTGATAGGTGAAGAAGAGAAGGCAGCGGTCATCGCGGTGCTAGAGTCAGGTCAACTCGCTCAGGGACCGCGCGTAGAGGAGTTCGAGGAGAAGTTCGCCGCCCTATGTGGCGTGAAGCACGCCGTGGCCACATCTTCGGGAACGACCGCCCTACTCACAGCCCTCCTGGCACATCGTGTAGGTCTTGGTGATGAGGTCATAACCACCCCATTCACTTTCATCGCCTCTGCGAACTCCGTCCTCTTCACTGGAGCCAGGCCAGTCTTCGTCGACATAGACGAGACCTCCTACAATATAGACCCAGACCTCATTGAGGAGAAGATCACCCAACACACGAAAGCGATTCTGCCTGTGCACCTGTACGGCAATCCTTGCGATATGCAGAGCCTCATGGGTATTGCCTCCAGGCATGGGCTTGTCGTGATCGAGGACGCCTGTCAGGCTCACGCCGCTTCCATAGATGGAAAACGTGTAGGCAGCTTTGGCACGGGTTGCTTTTCCTTCTACCCCAGCAAGAACATGACCACTGGTGAGGGAGGGATGCTCACCACCGATGATGATCGCATAGCCGAGCAGACGCGGTTGATTCGCCACCATGGCCAGAGCCAACTCTACCACCACGAATCGCCAGGCTACAACTTCAGGATGACGGAACTGCAGGCTGCGCTGGGACTGGTTCAACTGGAGAAGCTACCTGAGTGGACCCGCAGGCGCATCGAGAACGCCAGGTACCTTGATGAGCGCCTGGGCAACGTCATCACGCCTAGGGTGAGAGACGGCTGTGTCCACGTGTACCACCAGTACACCATCAGAGTGAGCGGGGATCGCGACGAGGCATTGCAGAAACTGACGAAGGCTGGCATCGGTGCGCGGGTATACTACCCCCTTTCGATCCACCACCAACCCTTCTACCGCCAGCTCGGCTTCAACGATTCCCTGCCAGTGTCGGAGAGGATGAGCCAGGAAGTCCTATCCATACCCGTCCATCCCGGCCTCTCCCGGGCTGAACTGGACGAGATCGTGCGTGAGGTCTCCAAGCTATGATCAGAGCTGCCGTGATAGGCGTGGGCTCCATGGGGAAGAACCACGCCAGGATTTACAACGAGATAGAAGACGTGGATCTGGTGGCCGTCTCTGACGTGGACTACGAAGTCGCCGAGAAGATAGCTTCTCGCTACAAAACCAAGTGCTACAGCGAGTACAAAGAGATGCTCGTCGAGGAGAAGCTGGATCTCGTCTCCGTCGCCCTGCCCACCAAGCTTCACCACAAGGTCGCGTTGGACGCGATGGAGCGAGGACTCCACGTGCTGGTGGAAAAGCCGATCGCTGATACGGTTCCCAATGCCCAGGAGATCTCGCGGGGTGCTCAGGATCAGAATCGCAAACTGATGGTGGGACATGTGGAACGCTTCAACCCCGCCGTGACAGAATTGAAGCGCAGACTGGATGAAGGCCAGTTGGGCAGGATATTCCAGATCCACGTCCGGCGACTGGGCCCCTTTCCCCATCGCATTCGGGACGTAGGAGTCGTCATCGACTTGGCTACTCACGACTTGGATGTGATGTGTCATCTGACCGATGCTGACGTGAAGAGAGTGTATGCCGAGACTGAACAGAAGATCCACACACACCATGAGGATTCTCTTTCGGGACTGTTGAGGTTTGAGAACGGGGTCGTGGGAGTGCTGGACGTCAACTGGCTCACACCCACCAAGGTAAGAGAGTTGTACGTCACCGGCGAAAAGGGGATGTTCGTGGTGAACTACCTCACCCAAGATCTGTACCTCTACGAGAATGAATATGTTGACAGCGACTGGGACAGATTGGGGATGCTCAAGGGCGTGGGTGAAGGGAACATGATCAAACTGAGAATCAGGAAGAGAGAACCCTTGCACGTAGAACTGGAATCCTTCGTCCAAGCCGTGTTGCACGACCGACAGCCACAAGTCACGGGCGAAGATGGCATAAGGGCCCTCATGCTAGCCCAGGCGATGGTCGAGTCGGGCCGCCAGCACAAGATCGTGGAGTTCTAGACCGTGGACAACTTGACTCAGGCAATCCGAGACCAGAAGGCCAAGGTTGCTGTCATCGGGCTGGGATATGTTGGCTTGCCGGTGGCCTGTACCTTCGCCCGCGTGGGCTTCCGCGTAGTGGGCATCGAGCGAGATGAGGAAAAAGCGACGCAGATCGGCGCAGGCATCTGCCCTATCAAGGGCGATGAGCCAGGGCTGGCTGAACTGCTGGCTGATGTGATCGGCGCAGGCAAACTGCGGGTAGCAACCGACTACGCAGATTGTCAGCATGCCACGATAGCGTTGATCGCCGTCGAGACCCCCGTTGAGAGTCAATCCAAGGAGCCGAGCTATGACGCGTTGCGGACGGCTTTGCAGGACTTGGGGCCCAATCTGGGGCGAGGGAGTCTGGTGATCGTTGAATCCACCATCGCCCCCCGGACGATGGAGAGGATCGTCAAGCCCCTCTTGGAGGAGACCTCAGGGATGAAGCTTGATGAAGGCTTCTATCTGGCCTACTGTCCGGAGCGGGTGATGCCGGGCAAGCTGTTGGCCAATCTAAGGACGTGCAACAGAGTGATAGGCGGCATGAGCCCAGAGGCCGGCGAGTTGGCTAGGCAGCTATACCGCCACATCGTTGAGGCCGACTTGGACATCACGGATGCCTTGACCGCGGAATTGGTCAAGACTACCGAGAACGCCTATCGCGATGTGCAAATCGCCTTTGCCAATGAGATAGCCCTGCTCTGCGAAAACGTCGGAGCTGACGCCTACCAAGTTCGCCGGTTGGTCAACAAATCTCCCTACAGGGACATGCACGTGCCGGGAGCAGGAGTCGGCGGACACTGCACCCCCAAAGACCCCTGGCTGCTATTGTATGGTACCGCGGGAAGGCTCGACGCCAAGCTGATACCAACCGCCCGAGCAATCAATGACGGCATGCCCCTTCATGTCGCTGCTCTGGCTGAGGAAGGCTTGTCTGAAGCCGGCCGACCTGTCAAGGGCGCGAAGGTAGCGGTACTGGGATACGCGTACCTGGAAAACACGTCTGATGATCGCAACTCGCCCACCGTACCGCTGGTGGACAGGTTACAGGCCCTTGGAGCCAAGGTGACCATCCACGACCCCCATTTCCCCCAATACAGTATCGATTTGGAGGAAGCCGTTACTGGCAGCGACTGCGTCGTAGTCATGGTTGCCCATGATGCGTATCGCGGCGCAGATCTCACAGCTCTGCGAAGCTGGGTCAGCACACCGGTGCTGATTGATGGGCGCAACGTCTTCGACAAAGCAGCTGCACGAGAGCTCGGATTCATCTACAAGGGCGTTGGAAATCGGTGAGTCTTCCCGATGAAAGTCGCTTCCATTGTGGGTGCTCGGCCTCAATTCATCAAGGCAGCCCCTGTGGACAGGGAGCTGCGGAAGTCCCACAGCCACGTGCTCATCCACACTGGCCAACACTACGATTACACGATGTCCGCGGTCTTCTTCGAGGAACTCGGCATCCCCGAACCAGACCACAACCTGGGGGTTGGTTCGGCCGGTCACGGCAGACAGACCGGAGAGATGCTGATCAGACTGGAGGAAGCGCTGATAGATGAAGAACCTGACTGGGTCCTGGTCTACGGCGACACCAACTCCACTCTGGCGGGCGCTCTGGCGGCTGCCAAGCTTCATCTCCCGGTCGCCCATATCGAGGCAGGCCTGCGCAGCTTCAACCGGCAAATGCCCGAGGAGATCAACCGCGTGGTCACGGACCACGTGGCCGACTTCCTGTTCTGCCCAACCGAGATCGCAAGACAGAACCTTGTCAGGGAAGGCATCACGGAAGGAGTGTTCAACGTCGGCGACGTGATGTACGACGCAGTGCTGCACAGCACCGCCATCGTGGACAGCAAGTCTCGCATCCTCGGCTCTCTCGACCTCGAACCTGGATCGTACTTGCTGGTTACGATTCACCGACCGCGCAATACCGACGATCCCCAGAATCTCTCCAACATCCTGGAGGCCTTCAACGAGATCGACGAGAAGATCGTCTTCCCCGCCCATCCAAGGACCAGCCAGGCTATCGACCAGATCAACTGCCGATTGTCATCAACAGTTGAGCTGATGGAACCGGTCAGCTACCTTGACATGCTTGCTCTGGAGAGGAGCGCTCGTCTGATCCTGACCGACTCAGGAGGGGTACAGAAGGAAGCCTACCTGTTTGGTGTGCCGTGCCTCACCCTCCGGCAGGAGACCGAGTGGGTGGAGACCGTCGAAGCTGGATGGAATGTGCTGGTAGGGGCGAGCAGGGAGAAGATCATCCGAGCGATCAAGGAGTTCCGTCCTGAAGGCAAGCGGCCGGAGATCTTCGGTGATGGAATGGCGAGCCAGAAGATAGCACACCACCTCGAATCCCTACAGCAACCATGAAAGCGTGTATCCTCACTTCCGTGCACCCGTGCTTCGATGTTCGCATCTTCCAGAAGCAGGCAATCAGCCTGGCCGAAGCAGGTTATCAGGTCACGCTCGTGGCTGTCGCCGATTTCGAGGAGAAGGTCGTGGACCAAGTGCGCATCTTGGGGCTACCGCAGTCCAGAAGTAGGGGCCTCAGGCCCCTCAACTGGTACCGCATCCTCAGAATCGCTGTGCGAGAGCAAGCAGACGTATACCATTTTCACGATCCCGAGTTACTGTTCGTGGGGAGCATGATACGAGCTCTCACCAAGCGCCCGGTCATCTACGACGTACACGAGAACTACCCCCAAGATATCCTCACCAAAGAATGGATACCACACGCCCTCCGCAAAGCCTTCTCGCAGATCTTTAGGGTCTTTGAGGACAACATGGCAAAGCGCATGGATGCGGTCGTAGTGGTCAATGAGCACCTGGCGGAACGATTCAGAGGGAAGAGCCGCGTGGTCACCGTATCAAACTACTCGAGAATTGACCGGTTCGCTCGGGGGTACCCGGACACGGAGAAGCAGAGCAGGCGCTTGAGACCATACTTCGTCTATGCAGGCCGCATATCGGACGACCGTGGCATCTACGAGTGTGTCGAGGCCTTAAGAACACTGGAGGACGATGCTGACCTGATCTGCGCCGGACGCATCGGCCATGTTAGCAATGAGGAATTCAGGTCACTGCTCGATGGCGCCCAGTCCGGCGCGCCCTTTCAGTATCTTGGGCTTCTGCCCTACGAGGACATGCCGCCGCTGCTGAGGGGAGCTCAGGCTGGACTACTTTGCTTTCAAGCCACGCCCAACAACGTGCTGGGGACCCCCAACAAGCTATTCGAGTACATGAGTGCGGGGATTCCTGTCATCGCCAGCGACTTTCCATTCGTCCGCCAAGTTGTTTCCGAAGCGGACTGCGGGCTCCTGGTGCAGCCCGATGATGTCGAGCAGATTGCTCTGGCAATGTCTCATCTCCTCCGCAATCAGCAAGATGCAGCGCGGATGGGAAGGAACGGTTTCCGTGCAGCAAGGGAACGATACAACTGGCAGATGGAGGAGAAAAAGCTCCTTTCGCTCTACGGCACTTTGCTAGAGAGCGACACAGTGGTCAGGTAGGGACATCAGCATGGGCGAGCAGACCAATGTTCCTCTCGTTTCGGTAATAGTTGCGATGCGCAACGAGGAAGCCTACATCGGAAAGTGCCTGGACTCGCTGGTGGAACAGGATTATCCTGCCGAGCGGCTGGAGGTGTTGGTGATAGATGGCAGATCCACCGACCGCTCGAGGCAGATTGTGTCAGAGACGGAGGACAGACTACTCAATCTTCGCCTCCTCGACAACGAGAAGAAGATCAGCCCGGCGGCTTTCAACATAGGCATCAACAGCGCCCACGGACAGATAGTGACTATCATCAGCGCCCACTCTTACCTGGCAGCGGACTACATTTCCCGTTGCGTGGAGTACCTGACGCGTACAGGCGCCGACTGTGTCGGCGGCCCCATAAAGACCATCGGCGAGAATCCGACAGCGAAGGCCATAGCCCTGGCCATGAGTTCGCCGTTCGGCGTGGGTGATGCGCTCTTCCGTTACTCCCGGAAGGAGCAGTACGTGGATACTGTCGCCTTCGGCGCCTATCGCCGCGACGTGTTCGACCGCGTCGGCCTCTTCGACGAGAGGTTGGCGGGGAGCGAAGACGACGAATTCAACTACCGCCTGCGTCGGCATGGGGGGAAGCTCTTTCTCACGCCAGCCATAAGATCCTTCTACTATGGCAGGGCCTCCCTTCGCGATCTTGGGACCCAGTACTTCCGCTACGGGTTTGGCAAGGTAAGGGTAATCCAAAAGCACCCCACACTGGTCAAAGTTCGCCATCTGATTCCTGCTGTCTTCGTGGCTAGCTTGGTAACCACCGCTGTTCTGAGCCTTTTTGACTCGCTGTTCGCCCTCCTTCTTGGCTTGATTCTGAGTAGCTACGTGCTGGTCTCGCTCGCCCTCTCCGTATGGATAGCCGCCAAGGAGGGGTGGAAGTATCTCCCTCTCTTGCCTCTGGCTTTCGCCTGCCTCCACGTTGCATACGGCACAGGGCTCCTGCTGGGGGTGGCGCACTTCCTCCTCGTGGGGAAGAGGAGAACTGGACAGAAGAATGGTCAATGGGAATGAATGTCAGTATCAGAAGATGGGCCGGGACCACCTGCAGCAGGTGGTGGTTCTCCACGAGGAGTGTTTTCCAGGCTACTACTTGACCCAGCTAGGCCCGTCGTTCCTGAAAGCCATGTATGCCTGGTACCTGGAGAGCCCCGAAGCCATCGCACACGTGGCACTGGGCGATGACAGGCATCTGCTGGGGTTTGTGGCCGGCACAATGGACGGTTCCAACTATCGGAAATCCCTGTTCCGAAAGACGTGGCGCCCTATGCTGCTCGCCTTGGTCAGGCGCCTCGTGTCGAAGCCAGGACTGACACTTCGCCTTGTGGCGGAGCGAAAGGATCTTGTCTGGCAGGGCCTGACCAGTCTCTTCGGCCCCGGTTCCGGCGAGAAACCAGAGGCCAAAGGAGGGTTGGACCAAGAACCGCCCTCCGCCAGCCTGGTCTCCATAGGGGTCAAGCCCTCCGCCAGGCGATCAGGGGTAGGCACCGAGTTGAGCGAACTCTTCCTCACGGAAGCGCGAAAACGAGGATGTGAGCGGGTTACCCTGTCTGTGAGAGACGACAATCTTGAAGCCAGGCGATTCTACGAAAGCATGAACTGGGAGGAGACAGCCACGTCTTCTGAGACCTACCATGGGCGCGTCTCCATCACCTACGAGAAGGACCTCACCAATGGGTAGAAAGGCAAAACCGGGAGGGACGAGGACAGAGTTCCTGCCTCCTCTTGCACCATGTCTAGGCGACGAAGAGTACAACGAGGTTCTGGACACTCTCAAGTCTGGCTGGATCACGATGGGGCCCAAGACAACGGAGTTCGAGGAGTTGTTCGCTGAATACGTAGGCAGCGACCATGCCATCGCTGTGAGTTCCTGCACGGCGGGCTTGCATCTGGCCTTGGTTGCCGCCGAGATTGGGCCGGGGGATGAAGTCATCACCACGCCTCTTACTTTCTGTTCCACAGCCAACGTGGTCGTCCATCAAGGAGCCACGCCCGTCCTGGCCGACGTTCGACCCGACACCTTGAACATAGATCCCGAGCAGATAAGGAAGAAGATCACCCGACGCACCAGAGCGATCATCCCGGTGCACTTGGGTGGTCATCCGTGCGAGATGGATGTGATCATGGCCATCGCTGAGCAGCACGGACTTCTGGTCATCGAGGACGCGGCTCACGCCACGGGCGCCAGGTACAAGGGTAGGATGATAGGGACCATAGGCGATGCAACGGTCTTCAGTTTCTATGCCACCAAGAACCTCACGACAGGTGAGGGGGGGATGATCACCACCACGGACGGGGAAGTGGCCCAGCAACTGAGGATCCTCAGGTTGCACGGCATCAGCAGCGACGCCTGGAAGCGGTACTCTGATCGAGGCTCATGGTACTACGAGGTCTTGCTTCCCGGCTACAAGTACAACATGACCGACATACAGGCGTCACTGGGTATCCATCAGCTCGCAAAGCAGGAGAAGTTCATTCAGATTAGGCAACGGTACGCGCAGATGTACACGGATGCCTTCGAGGACGTGCCGGAGATAGTCGCCCCAGTGGTAAAGGACCACGTCCGGCACGCCTGGCATCTCTACACCATCCGACTTGATCTGCAGCGGCTGACCATCGACCGCGGCCAGTTCATCGAGGCTTTAAGGAGAGAGAACATCGGCACCTCCGTACACTTCATTCCCCTGCATCTGCACCCCTACTACCGGGAGAGGTACGGCTTCAAGCAGGGCGATTTCCCTGTAGCCGAGGCCGCATATCACAGCATCGTCACTCTGCCCTGCTACCCCAAGATGTCGATGCAGGATGTCGAAGATGTGATTAGAGCTGTCGAGAAGGTGGTCACGGAGAGCCGCAGGTGAGCACATGGCTAAAAGAGCCTTGGATCTGGCCATCTCTGGGGTAGGACTCATATTCCTCAGTCCGTTGATGCTCATCCTGGCCATCTGGATCAGGTTGGACTCGAAAGGCCCCATCTTCTACCGTGGTGAGAGGGTGGGGAAAGATGGCGAACTATTCGGCATGTACAAGTTCCGCACCATGGTCGTGGAGGCGGATCGCGTGGGGCCAGCTGTTACCTACAAAGAGGATCCCCGTGTCACCAACGCAGGCAAGTTCCTCCGCCGCACGAAGCTGGATGAACTTCCCCAGTTGATCAACGTTCTCAAAGGGGAAATGAGCCTGGTGGGGCCCAGACCGGAAGATCCATCATACGTTGCCCATTACACTGAGCAGCAGCGGCAAGTCCTGCGAGTCAAGCCAGGAGTGACAGGCCCCACGCAGCTGGAATATCGTAACGAGGCCTCCATGATCGATGGCCCCACAGCGGACGAAGAGTATCTAGCCAAGATAATGCCAGCGAAACTGGAACTCGACCTGCAGT
>CAZNMJ010000062.1:13466-15117 GCA_964573815.1 uncultured Anaerolineales bacterium | reverse complement strand
TATGGCGTTCGGTCACCGACTTGCAGGGTCAAGTAGGTGAGTGTATTCCGCGGCTGGAATCTGACCTTGCCTCGTGCCAATGGAGATTCCCCACTATGTTTTGGGCACACACAGGTCATCAGGCCCCTGTTCAGAGATCTTGATCTCTGGTTCGTTCTCTTCAATGAGATCTCTGACAATTCCCGCCCACTTGACCTTCTTTCGCACCAGATGGATGTGCTCCTCATCACTGACCCATGGTTGATAGAGGCTTTGTCCACCCCCTGCCGATAGGGCGGGGCCCGGCTCGAACTTGAAGTAACACGGCGAACAGACCCTGGCCACCTCTGAGGCATCGTAGAATCTGTTGAATCCGCCAAAGGAGATGGAGGTGTAGATGTAGAAATCCAAGGGTATGCTCACGGCCTGTCTGATGGAACCCAGCTGAGGCAAAGTCAGGTCGCCGGGTGGATTGAAAGAGCTGGCTCCCACTTCCTCCAGTAGCCTGCCGCCGGCCGCCGAGCTGTGGGAAGTCCAGACGGATATCTTCAGGGCTACATTCGTGGGGAAACTGCCTTGGTCCTGCATCCTCTTGACGAGCCACAGCAGGCCTTCGTCCACCAGCATGAACCCCCTGATGCCTGCATCATACATGCGCATGATATCCGCGATCACCTTGCGCAGTTCGTCTGAACCACGATGATGCATTCCACTGCGCATGCCTTCGGAGGAAGCATACTGCCTGCCAATGTCCCACCCGTTGCGAGGACCGGGCACTGCCACCACTTCCATCCTCTCCTCGGCAGCCATCTGCGCAAAGTCCCGCAGCTCCGTCTCGTCAAAGAGGATTCCGCCTTGGACAAGGGAGATGAGCCTGTGCACAGGCACGTTGCGGCGGTGCCTCTCGTCGATCAACGCCTCCAGCACTCTTGGGCCTTCGACACCGGAGATCTCGATGCGATAGGATCCGCCATCGGGAAAACGCTTGTCGCTCGACGGCAGATCGTACGCATCTCTGCCAGGTACGCCGGCCTTTTCCATCGCTTGCGATACTCGATCCAGCTTCATTTCGTAGGACCTCCTATTGTCGACATGATGATCAGACTTATGCTCAACGTGTGGGCAGGCAATGGCGCTACGGAATGCCGGCTGACTATGGCAGGATCTTGCCGGGGTTGAGAATCCCTTGGGGGTCCAAGAGCGCCTTGATCTCGCGCATCAATTGGAGGCTCGCGCCGTGCTCGCGTTCCATGAACGGCTGTTTGCCGATGCCCACGCCATGCTCCCCGGTGCAAGTCCCCTCCAACTCCAGGGCACGCGAGACAATGGCCTCGTTGGCTTTGATGACCTTCTGCCAGCCTTCTTCGTCTGAGGCGTCGCCCATGAAAACGATGTGGAGATTGCCGTCGCCCGCGTGGCCAAAGGGGTAGCCCGCTACACCGTACTGGCGAATGACCTCTGCCGTGTACTCCAGGATCTCAGGGTAGCGGGAGATGGGGACGGCGACATCGGCGACGAGAGGGTCGGCACCGGGGTGGGTGTGTTTGATGCTCTCGTACGTCTCATAGCGAGCCTCCCATAGCTCGTTGCGCTCATCTATACCCAGGCCCGCCTGGAAGGAGAGGGCTCCGGCCTCCTGGCATAGCTCCTCCACGGGACCCAACTCCTGCTC
>CAZNMJ010000062.1:0-13366 GCA_964573815.1 uncultured Anaerolineales bacterium | reverse complement strand
CTGTCATTTTAAGGATGTAGTCCTTGGTGGCGCCGTATTTGATGGTGCGCACGCCGCTGGCGTTGTTGGCGATCATGCCGCCGATGGTCGCGCCAGCGCCGGGGTCTGGCGGGAAGAAGAGACCATGCTGCCCCAGGGCCTTGTTCAGGTCTTTATAGCCCAGCCCTGCTTCGACCACGGCCACAAAGTCCTCAGGGCGAATCTCGATGATCTTGTCGAAGCGCTGCATGTCCACCACGATGCCGCCGAACAAGGGAACGGGATTGCCTTCGATGCTGGTGCCGGCGCCACGAGCGGTGACCGGTATCCTGCCAGGATTGGCGATCTTCATGATGGCGGAGATCTCCTGCGCTGAACCAGGCATGACCACTACTTGGGGAGGGATATTGGGGACATAGTATGACTCGTCCCGGCTCGCCAGCCCCAGTGCTGACTCACCCGTGGAGAGATTTTCGGCGCCTACGATGGCCTCGAGTTCCTTCAGTTGTTGGTCAGTGCAGCGACCCCACGCCCTCATCTCCTCCTTAAGAATGACCCGGGCAAATTCAGCGCATCCTTCCATAGGCTGCTCCATTCCGTTCTGCAGATGCTCAGGATGCCATAGCGTTGTATGCCGCGGACACACGACTGACACAGTCAGCCGGCTCGCTCTGTACCAGTTATCGACCGCAACTATATGCCAGGAGAGGGAGGCCGTCAACTTCAATGGCCAGAACCGCACTGACTAGCACGATCGTGTCCGAGCGCAGGGTGTGTGGCTCAACAGAGACCGTCGCATTATACTGGCACACTATGGCTTGAACGGAATGGTGTGCCGAAGTCTGTGAGGAGAGCTGTAGCCTTGAGGCCGCAGGGTCTTTGGAAATTGCCGAGAGGCTCTCGGATACGGATCGAGCATTTCGCGAGAGGACAGTCGAGCGACCTGGGCAGTGCGGCAGCTGGGTGCGGTGGTAGACCCTGCCGGGATGCAACCGTGGGAGAGTTGATGAGACTACCGGATGTAGATATCGATGATGTCGCGCAAAATGGTCGCGGCGGAGGGGATAGGGGTGGGCTCGTCTATGGCGGCCATGATGGTGCCGTAGATGTCGGTGTGGTAGACGACCCCCATCTGCTTGCGGCCCAATGTGGCCAGGAAGTGGCCGGTGGGCATGAGAGTAGGCGAGACGCGCATGTCGGCGCTGCCGTCGGGCCTCCGCTCGGCGGTGGCTAGCAGTTTGTAGACCCGGCCAGCTCCTCGTGCCTCCCTGATGTCTCCCTTGCCCAGGCCGGTGATGCCCGTGCGGTCCACGTCCTCCAGACGGGCGGGGATGCCCATCACGGCGTTGACCAGAATGACCAGTTTCGCTGCTGCGTCCCATCCGTCCAAGTCGAAGGAGGCATCCGCTTCCAAGAGACCCTCGGTGCGGGCCCGATCCGTCGCCCTGTCCCGGGACAGGCCGTCCCCCAGTAGTTCCAGGATGTAGCCGGTTACGAGATTGGGGACCGCCTCGATGCGATGCACGACGGCGCCACGCAGGTCTCGCTGGCCGAGATACAAGGCGGGCAGTCCGCCAGCCACGGTGCCATCGAAGCGTAGCTCCAGGCCTTGACTGCCCGCCAGGGAGTGAAGCTCCTGGTACGCCACGACCAGAGGACCTTTGTTGGGTGTCACGACGTGCATGCCCCGGATCAGGGCGGTGCGAATATGGGTCAGGCCGGGTTCCGCCCCCTCGCTCAGGTTGACGGGCGAGGCCTCGCAGAGGAGGTCCGCCGGTTGCTCGGCGATCAGGTCTGCCGCTGTCTCTCCAGACCTGCCCGCATCGGGGTATTCTGCGACAGTACCGCCCGCTTTCTTGATGGCGGAAACTTGTGCGGGGTCCAGGCCACGCCGGTTGTAAGCTACGCCTTGGCTGTCGGCGGCTCCAACCAGGTTGAGTTGCAGCCCGTAGGTGGACTCGATGTGAGGCCGCTTCTCAGCCAGTAGATCACAGAACCGGTAGCCCAGGTTGCCTAGGCCGACGACGATGATGCGAATGGTGCCGATCATAGCACGGTTCCCCTTATCGTGCCCGACCGGGCTCAGGTAGCGCCCACTCGGGTACGGTAGGGTGGTCAAGTTCGAGTATAGCAGAGCAGGTCTAGGTGTACAAAGGCCTCTCTCTGCACCGTCACTTGACTGAGGGTTCTCTCGGTGCTAACATCCCTCCGACACGTAGCCGTCGTGCATGGTGATTGTGAGAGCCTCTGTGCCCTGATTGGGCTCTCAGCCAGGTGCTCCGCCAGAGGGTGAAATCATGGACTCCGCACCGGACTTCGACGCGATCCGCCAGGCAGCCGACCGCATTCGGCCCTATGCCCATCGCACGCCCGTGTTGACGTGCGCCAGCCTCGACCACATGGTCCACGCCCAGCTCTTCTTCAAGAGTGAGAACCTCCAGAGGGCGGGAGCCTTCAAGTTCCGTGGCGCCTGCAACGCCGTATTCTCCCTCTCCGAAGAAGAGGCCAGCCGTGGTGTGGCCACCCACTCCTCCGGCAATCACGGGGCGGCGCTGGCCCTGGCGGCTCAGATGCGTGGCATAGAGGCAGTGGTCGTCATGCCCAGGAATGCCCCTCGGGTGAAAAGAGCGGCGGTGGCGGGTTATGGGGCCAGCATCGTGTATTGCGAACCGACTGAGCAGGCCCGCCAAGAGACACTGGCTCAGGTGATCGAGGAGACCGGCGCCGTATTCGTGCACTCGTACAATGACCCGCTGATCATAGCTGGACAGGGAACGGCGGCGCTCGAATTACTGGAGGAAGTCTCGGGCCTTGACGTAGTCATGGCGCCTGTCGGAGGTGGAGGGCTGGTGAGCGGAACCGCGTTGGCTGTGTCTGGACTTTCGCCGCAGACACGGGTCATTGGTGCTGAGCCGGAGGGGGCGGACGACGCCTATCGATCATTGCAGGAAGGTAGGATCATCCCCTCTGTGAACCCCCAGACCGTGGCGGACGGGTTGCTCATGTCGCTTAGGGATCTCACCTTCTCCATCATTCGGGCCCATGTGGAGCAGATCGTGACCGTCAGTGAGGAAGAGATCATAGCCGCCATGCGCCACGTGTGGGAGCGGATGAAGATCATCATCGAACCCTCGGCAGCCGTGCCGGTAGGAGCCCTTATCGAGAGGAAGATAGACCTCAGGGGCCTGCGGATCGGGGTGATACTCTCAGGCGGGAACGTAGACCTGGACAAGCTCCCATGGATGCTGGACTAGTCTGATCTGATTGCCAGTGCAATCCCCGCTAAGGCCCGGCGCCCCAGCACCCTCTCACTACCATCACGGACAGGAAACAGACGGTCATCAAGGTCAGGGCCAGCAGACAGGATAGGACAACTCCCTTCAGTACACCACGGTGGTGGGGATGACCGTACTCCTTCTCATACTCCTTTTCCTGGAGCTTCGCTTCGACCGCTTCATCCAGCTTCTGCACCCTCGTACTCCTGGGTGAATCTGACCAAGCCTCTCGATCTGGCTAGGTGAGCCTGTGATCGCCGGAGAGGCTACGGTGTCGATCGCGCTGGCTACTCGATTTGCCCGTTTCTTACCAGGTCAATGAACGTCTGCACCAAGTCGGGGTCGAAGTGGGTTCCGGCCTTAGCCCCAAGTTCATCAACGACCGCTGCGAGTGGCGGGGAGATGTGGTCAGGCCGCTCTGTGATCATGTTCGAGAACGCGTCAGCAATCCTCAGGATACGTGCCAGAAGGGGGATGTCCTCCCCACTCAGGCCGACGGGGTAGCCTGTCCCGTCATACCTCTCATGATGATACAGCACTGCGTGAGACACCGCTTTCATGTGAGGAATCTGCTCGACGAGAATGTATCCAGCGCGAGGGTGATCTTGAAGCATCTTCTTTTCGTCTCGTGTGAGCGGCCTCTGTGTTGTGAGAACATCGGAGGGTATGCCTATCTTGCCCACATCGTGGAGCACGGCCGCAACCTCCAGCGCTCCCAGCTGGCCTTCGGACAAGCCCACTGCTCGTCCCAGGGCAAGGGCGTGTTTGGTCACATCCCGAGAGTGCTTGATGGTGTGTTGATCTTTGATATCCATCGTGACCAGAAGGCTGTGTAGAGCGCCGATGCCGGAATTCACTTCCTCAGGCACCTGTTCCTGGCGACCTGTCGCCGAGGCTGCTTGGCCACCTCCGGCCATCTTGGCTCTGTACATGGCTTCGTCGGCGAGAGAGAACAGTTGGTCGGGATCATCAGTCTGTGAAGGATAGGAAGCTCCCCCTATGCTGACGTTTAACGGTACTTCGGTTCCGTCCGGTGCCTGAAACGGCTGGTTGTCCAGAGCAGTCAGGATCCTCTTGGCAAGAAATGTGGCGCCTTGGGCGCCGGTCGCCGGAAGGATGACGGCGAATTCGTCTCCCCCGTACCGGCCGACGATGTCAACCTCTCGACATACGGTCAGCAGGACTCGGGCCACCATGACTATTGCTTCGTCTGCAACCAGATGCCCGTAGGTATCGTTGAGTAACTTGAGGTCATCCATGTCCATCACAAGCACGGACAGAGGGTGACCCGAACGACGCGCGCGAATGGCCTCGGTGGCGCGCCGCTCCTCGAGGTGGCGCCTGTTCCACAGGCCGGTCAATGGGTCTGTGACCGCCAGATGCCTGGTCTGCTCGAAGAGGCGAGCGTTGTCGATGATGACCGCCGCCTGGCCCGCGAAAATGGTCAGCAACTTGGAGTCATCCTGTGTGAAACCACCGGGCTTGCTGGCGGCGTAGACCAGACCGGTGATCCTGCCCTCGAGAGTCATGGGGACGACGAGAAGGTTGAAGAGGCGGAAACGCTCAACCCACTCTGGGAAGAACTCAGCTATGTCAGCGACATCATTCGTCAGGAAGGGGCCCCGCAGGCGAAAATCCCAGAATTCTTGGGCGACTGGGAGCTCCCCGCCGTACCGGAAGGACCGGACTAGTTCATCGGGAGCCCCGTAGCCAGGCGGTTGAGCCTGCATAGTTCTGGTTGCGCGGTCGTAGGTGGCGATCACGCATATCCTACAGGCCATGAGTTCAGCCATCCGTCTGGTCAACTCCCTGTAAGTCTCCTGCAACTGGGGGGCAGTGCTGTATGAGAGTGGGATCTCATCCAAGCCTGGAAACTGAGTGGTCTTCTGCCGCGATTGTTGTTGAGAAGCGTTTGTGGGTGCTGACATCTCGATTGTACCCGTCGCCTCCGAGCGCATTTCGTGGGTTCCAGGGACATCTCCGTGGTCCCGATAGCTCCAGTTGGCAATTGCGGTCGTGGCCTCAAGCAGTTTCGCCAGGGGCTGGGTCAAGTATTGAGAAAGGACGAAAGTGACGATCAGAACGACGACCGTTGCCAGAAAGAGTGCAGCGCGGAACTGTGCTTCAGCGAACTGGAGGATGGCGAACGCTTCGTCAGTGGGTTGGGCAACCACCAGTCTCCATTTGGCTTGGAGCGCCAGGTCCGCAGGCGCTATGAGCGAATAGCCCGCTACAGTTGACGAGCCGCCTAGCTCGGGGTACTGAGCAAAGCCCGAGCTGTCAGTCAGGGTAAACTCGTCCCAGGTGATGGCGCTGAGCTTGCGGAACAGGAGTTCCTTGTCAGGGTACGCTATTATGGTATCGCTTTCGTTGATGAGAAAGGCGAAGCCCCTCTCTCCAGGGTGGAGTTCATCAATGATCGACCAGATGTGCTCCATGTTGAACTGTCCGGACAGCACGCCCACGAGCGCCCCTGAAGGAGTTGTGACTGGCGTCGCCACCAGAACCACCACCTTGTCGAGTTGGGGAATGACGAAGGCGTCTGAGATGACTGTGCGGCCTTGCAGCGCTTCCTGGTACCACCGGTTGCCTTGCCAGCCGGTCCAGTAGTACTGATAGGTGGTAGATGCGAGGACGCCGCCGCTGGTTCCTAGCAAGGTGATGTCATCGAAGATAGGATAGAAACCCTTTAGTGCGTCTAACCTGGCTTGCTTGTCTGCCCTCGAACGCGCAGTCGACGCGACGATGGGGTCAACCGCCATGACCTGAATCTGAGCCTGTGCTTCCTGCAGTTGCTGAAGGATCAGCCGGCTCCCTGCTTCCGACAAGTCGACCAGGTTGGACTCGACGCCGGACCGAATCAGAGCGGGCTGTATCAGTGCACCCGATACCACAAGAACACCGACCGGCAGAAGGGCAGCCAGCAGAAGGTATGCTGCGACCCGCCCCCGTAGGGACCGTGTGGCTCGCTTCAGTTGATAGGGGACGAGCCGTTGAACGCGATTCATCATCGCGGCGGCCGATGCAGAGAGGCTAGAGAGCCCCGGGGCTTTGCGCCTATTCATCTTCCAGTTCAGCCTGTAAGTCGGACCAAATCCTGTTGTACGTGGAGACCAGGGGGAGATTCTCTTCCCAGAACTCGAGCCTGCTCATGACATCTGGGCTAGGGTATATGGCCGGATCGGCCAGGATCTCCTCATCAATGTAGGGCTCTGCGGCTTCGTTAGCCGTCGCATACCACAAGTCGTTGACTATCTGAGCGTTGACTTCGGGGCGCAGTATATAATTGAGGAAAATCTCAGCAGTGTACTTGCGCGGCGAGTCCACGGGGATGACGAAACTGTCAAGCCAGACGGGAGCCCCCTCTTCGGGGATGATGTACTCAACGTTCTCGTTACTGTCCGCTGCCTGGAAGGCTTCTCCGCTGTACTCCTGAGCGACCCACACATCACCGGCGATCAGAGCGTCTCGCATGTCGA
Organism: uncultured Anaerolineales bacterium; assembly: GCA_964573815.1. Taxonomy (GTDB): domain Bacteria; phylum Chloroflexota; class Anaerolineae; order UBA7937; family B3-Chlor; genus CAYGAW01. The sequence continues at coordinate 6,633 of CAZNMJ010000062.1, read as the reverse complement.
TGGGCTCCATGTATCCCACAAGCAAGGGCACCTGTTGGCTTAGCAGGTCCGCAGCACTGTTGATGGCGTCCCGATCGTGTGTGTTTATGGAGTGGCCTTGGTATCTGAGTACCGCTCCCATCACCTCCCATACATTGTTGAGCATGGCCACGTGCCCCTGGAAGCGCGGATCGAACAGCACCCCCCAGCTTGAGACTTCCTCCGGCAAAAACTCTCGGTTGACCGCCAGCCCTGTGGTGCCCCAGAGATAGGGCACGGAGTACTGGAGGTCGGGATCCCAGGGTGGACTCGAAAACTGGGGATAGAGGTTTGCCAGGTTGGGGATATTGCTGTGTTCTACTGGAGCCAGAGCGTTCATCTCGACGAGTGCGGGAATCTCGGAGTCACTCACCACGACTAGGTCGTAGGCAGACGGATCTGACTGGATGGCCGCCACGGCCTCCTCCTCATCCTCGAAGGTATAGAGCTTCACCTTGACCCCGTACTCTTCCTCGAAGTCGGAGAGCGTTGTTTCTCCGAAGTATTCTTCCCAGTTGTAGATGTTCAGTTCCTCCGCCAGCTGTGGCTGGGCGGGAGGTACGGGACCGCAAGCGGCCATGCCAATGAGGACTAGACCAATGAGAAATACCGCCCCGAATAGTCTCATCCTACCTCTCCTTTCCGCTGTCGAGAGACGAATCAAGATTATCAGGGTCCGGCGTTGTACGTGAACTCTGTGCTCTGTCGCAGGTACTCGTCAAGCATCTCCTGGCTGTACCTGCGATGCCCGCCTGGCGTACGGTACGGCGCGAAGTAGCCCAGTCTTTCGATCTTCTTCAAGGTGTATAGGCTGACGCCCAGGTAGGCGGCCGCCTCCCTGGCGGTGAGAAGACGTGTGCTCCTATTGTGGCCCAATGACAGACCTCCCTCCCCAAACGGCATACGAGTAACCCTCTTGAAGTGTCAAGAACCGATAGAGTGCCGCTACAAGCCTGTAGGAGCATTGTACAGCGGCCGCATTAAACGCTCATAAAGGCGTCATTAAAACCGTATTAAAGGTCCAGCGTTGCGCTTTCCCCTGTCATCACTCGGCATTGCTACGATAGATTCGATCGGACGATGGTGAAATGAACTCTACGGGTCGCCCATCCAACCTCAGCAAGCGGCACCTCAACGTGCCAACTAAGGCTGGCATTGCTGCAAATCCTCACGAAACACGGCGGATGCCCACGGTCAACCGTTCACAGGATACCAGGCAACGACAGCAAGCAAGAGTAGCGATACCCCAGTGCAGCCGGTCACGATTGGGGCGAACGCCGAGTCACTCAGGAGATTGGCAGCCGCTAACGTGATCGTAGACGCCAGCCAAGTTGTTTGTTCCAGCGTGGATAGCAGCAACGGCACCGCGACAGCAACGCTGGATGTGCCCAAGGTATCCAATCCATGAGTTGCGTCGAGCAGTGCGTCACACAGGGGGAATAGATAGCGAATGGGGTGGCACGGTCTGGTCCGTTGCCGACCCCGTGTGGGCACCTTAGGACTGATACAGCACACGGTCCCGACGCTACCAACGGCGTGTCGACGGCGCTGGGACACTCATGCAGGTAGTTATGAGGGGTGAAGCAATTCTCGTAAGCCGGCCATGGGTCTTGGCCCCTGGAACCCTCGAACCGCGAAAGGGGAAGCTCGCAGGTTTTCGGAGGGACCTACTCGTCCTCGCCGCCGTCGGCGGCCGCCAAGACCGCGCGAGCGTTCTCCAGGGCACTCTGGTAGGCGCTTTGTGAGTCGGGGACTTCCTCAGTGGAAGGACGCCGAGCCTTAACATCCATCATGAGACGCAACTGGTTGTGGGCGTACAGAACGTCTCTAGCCTCCGGGCTGATCAGGGTCAAGAGGCGGGTCCATAATCGGCTTAGCAGCTTCTGTGCCTCATCGAAACTTTCGGGTCTGGGCAAGATGGCCGCCAGGTCGTCGATGAAATCGTCATCGATGAGCGATATGAGGAAGTCGGCCAACCCTTGGTCGTTGGCTTCTAGCGCTATATCGCGAGCAGCAGTGTGGCGTCTATTCTGAGGCATCGCCGCCAAGCGATGAATCGCCCTTGTCTCCACGGACCCGCACATCTTGGCTACTCTCTTCAAGAATTGCTCTCGCTTCATTACCCGGGCCCCTTCGTGAGTGCTCGACTGGACTGATCTCCGGCGTGGTAAGTGGGGTGCAAGTCCTATGGATTGCGCACAGTCAGACTGCTGAAACAGTCTGGGCGGTGCCGCTTTGCTGGAGCTACTGAATTGACTAATCCGGCTCGAGGATTCCGAAGACGTTGCCCTCGGTATCCAGGCAGTACGAATGGTGGCCAACGCCAGGAATGGCCTGCTTTGGTGTGACAATCTGGCCGCCTGCTTCCTCCACCTTCCTGGCGAACTCCTCGTAGGAGGGAACTTCAATGGTGTTGATCGTGGACCATTGCTGTTCGCGCTTCATGATGGCCCCATCGATCCCAGGCTCGCCCGCCTCACCCGTCTCGATCAGCCAGTATTCCATAGGGCCATCCCACTTGTCGATCTTCCAGCCGAAGGCCTTCTCATAGAACTTCACAGCGCGCGCTGGGTCATCCGCACTGATCTCGAAGTGAACTACTCTCGGCACGATGAACCTCCTTCCCTTCTCTCCTGCTAGAATCACGGCCCCTGCTCGGCACAGATTGTGAGATTGCCTGGCCATACCTGTGCCTATAGATCATAGCCTGTCTAGCTAGGGAAAGCAAAGTGGAATGCGGGAGACTTAGGAATGGACCAGGCGTGCACACCCGTGACTCTGTGCCTGCCAAGCGCGTGTGAGACCCCGGGCGGGGTCTGTCCTCGTCTTCTCGTGCACCTATTCTTTAGGGCGATCGAGGTAGCAGCGCAACCTGTTCCCCTGCTCGATCTCGGCCAAGCAACGGTTACAGGAGGTGCACAGGGCGGCAGCTAGATTGCCAGCCATCCACCTGTTGGGCAGATCCGGCTCCCAAACCAGTGGTCGTGCCATCGATATGAGATCTGCGTGGCCTGCCTTCAGGATGCTTTCTGCCAGGTCGGGTCGGCGAATCCCGCCCACGAGTATCAAGGGGATGCCCAATGTCGGCTTCAACTTCTTGGCGTGGGGCAAGAAGTAGGCTTCCTTGAATCTGGTGAGGGGCTTCTGCACGCCGAAGCCAATCTTCAAGTACAGGCGCGCCGCCACGCTTCGGTCGCGTCCGACGATATCTGTCGGTGCGCCACCACGGCTCATGCGCAAGGTTGTCTCGAAAACTCCCTCGCTGATTTCCAAGGCGTCCACGCCCATCTCAGCTAGCCGCCGGGCTGCGGCGAAACCATCGTGGGGCGTGAGGCCAATCCACAAGCCGTCATCAACATTGAGCTTGCACAGCACTGGGAAGTCGGGGCCCACGGCCTGCCGGACGGCACGGTACACCTCGGCGAGAAAGCGGAAGCGCCGTTCGGGGTCGCCACCCCACTCATCGCGGCGCCTGTTCGTCAGGGGGGAGAGGAAGGCTGAGATCAGGTAACCATGAGCAGCGTGAATCTGCACCGCGTCAAAACCAGCCTCCTTGGCACGAGCAGCCGCATCCGCGAAGTCACGGATTGTGGCCCAGATCTCCTCCTCTGTCATGGGCCGGGGCCGCACGAAGTAGACAAAGTTGGGGATCCACGAAGGGGCCACTGGCCGCCGACCACCCAAGGCCTTGGCCTGGGTCTGCCGGCCTCCGTGGGCTATCTGCAGGCCTATCTTGGCTCCCATCTCATGGACAACGTCCGTGACCCTCCGCCACTCCGGGATCGTGTGGTCCGTGTGCGCGCCGCTCTGCAAGGGAGCGGACTGGCCAACCTCGTTGACATACGCGTAGCCAGTGATAATAAGACCGGCACCGCCCCGCGCCAGTCCTTCGTAGAAGGCCAGTGTGTCGTCGGTAGGGAGGCCGTTTGGGGTAGCCATGTTCTCCATCGTCGCCGACTTGACGATGCGATTCCTCAAGGTCATTCTGCCGAGAGACGTGGGTTCAAACAGGAGCGACATCTGACTGGCCGTGTCACCTCCTTCTCTCGGGTGGTCTCATGGCTGGACGAGGATTGCAGACAAGATGGCCCATCCTCACGCCGTGGCGAACGAGGCTGATGGTCTTCCACTTGCGCCTCAGCCGCTCTTCCGTCGGCCTGCGCTGGTCGGAAGGGAAGCGCTCCCCATGGGATTCAACCGGCAGTGATTGTACCCAATCGGAGGGGTGCAGGCAACGGGCGGTGAGGGGGCAGTTGGGGGAGAGGGCGGGATCGCTGCGCGGGCTACGGTTTGGCGATAGAGACTGCACATGTTGTGATTGGCTGACGGGAGTTGTGGACCTACGGCGGCAGCGCAGCACGTTACGGGCTGCATCCGCGCTGCCCGCCCTGAGATGAGGGGGATCCAGCGGAGTCCTATCCGTGACTGAGTGCGGGGCAGCCTGCGGTCGAGAGTCCCATCTATCCGTGGCGTGAGGGTGCGGGTTCTTAGGATCATGGAGTGGAGGTGGCAGAGATGCCCTCCGGGAACCGGCTTCTCTCCCTGTCCAGCTTGCACCCTGACCACCGCGTGTGGTATAATTGTTGTGGTTCCCCCGCGGATTGCCTGCCGTGACTCGGGAGGGTTTCGTATGCCCAATGAGGTGTGCGGTCAGGTATGCGATTCGTCTCCAGACCCTGGGGATGGTTGCCTGGGCTCCTGCAACCTCCCAGCCAGCCAGCACCCCTTGATCCAGAAACCTGACCGGGCGGCGATCGTCCCATGAAGGCACCGACCATCATACGAGCTCACAATGGTCACGTCACAGATGTCCTCTTTGCACCCGACGGCCGGAGTCTAGCATCGGCGGGCATGGACAACACCGTGAAGTTGTGGGCGGTCCCTTCGTGGGAGTTGGTGCGAACTTTCGAGGGACACGACAAGAGCGTCAATACATTGGCGTTCTCTCCCGATGGCCAGACACTGGCCACCGGCTCCACGGACACCACGGTGAAGCTTTGGTCTGTTCCGTCCGGTCGAGTACTCAACACCTTGGGAGGGCATAAGAAGACCGTGGCGTGCGTTGCCATTTCTCCCGATGCAACATTGCTGGCTTCGGCATCGTACGACAGCACGGTGAGGCTCTGGTCCCTGCCGTCGGGGGAGGGAATATCCACACTGAGAAAGCACAAGAAGAACGTGACTGCCGTTGCCATCTCCATAGACGGTCAGGTGCTGGCTTCGAGCGGGCTCGGAGATGAGATCTTCCTGTGGTCGTTGCCAACAGGTGCACCGCTCCGGACGCTCACGGGGCACGAGGTTGCGGTGGGTTCGCTCGCCTTCTCGTCGGACGGGCGGTATCTGGCTTCGTCGGGGTACGAACAGAAAGTGAAGCTGTGGGCAATAGAGGACTGGTCAGTGGCCCGCACGTTTGACTTGCCGTCGAGAGCAGGTTTTGTTACCTTTTCACCCGACTGCGAGTCCGTTGCCGTGGGCACTGAATACAAGGTGGTCTTGTGGTCCGTGGAGAACGGGGCGTTAATGGAGGAGTTGCCCGTGGAGGCAAAGGGAGTCTATGGACTCGCTTTCTCTCCCGATGGGCGATGGCTCGCCTTGGCCGCTGCGGACAAGAAGGTCCGCGTGTGGGAGCTGCTCTGACGGGCAGCGGTGAGGTTTGATCATGGACCCTCCGGCATACTACGTAGAGCAGAGTTCCATAACTGATCCCGGAAAATATGTCGATCTGTTCAACAGTGTCCCAGCCGACATCGCAGGCATATGCCATGTTGTGCAAGGATTGGTCGTCCGTTACCTGGCCGGAGAGAGACTCTTTGGTTATGCAGTACCAGAACAGAGACGGCCGGAGGTTGACACTTGCTACATCAAAGAGATGCTGGCCCAGGCCCCGGTAGAGCTTCAGCCGGTTGGGCGTGCCACCTTGGAGAAGCAGAGATTGTGGGCTGGGCCTCAGACGGACGGTTGAGTTCGATGGCGGAGACGCCGCGCGAGGTGAAAGGAGAGAACAGGGGACGAAGGGGAGGTGAGAATGGAGGACAGACAAATGATACTGCTGGAGGGAAACATCGGCGCGGGGAAGAGCACGGTGGGCAACACTCTGAAGGGGTCAGGCATTTTCGACTTCATCGAGGAGCCCGTGGAGGCGTGGCAGAGCGGGTTTGCCTCCAATCTGCTTGACATGTTCTACAGGGACATGAAGAGGTGGGCGTTCACCTTCCAGATCACGGCCTTCATTACGCGAGCCAAGACCTGGCAGGAGGTCTTGGCGCTCACGGACCACAGCCGCGTCGTTCTCGAAAGGTCGATATTCACGGACCGCTATGTGTTCGCCACCAACAGTTACCGCATTGGCGGCATGACCGATGTGGAGTGGCAGGTGTACTGCGGGCTGTGGGAGTTCTTGGTGTCGAACTACTGCGTCGAACCGGACTGCATCCTGTACTATCGCACTCCGGCCGAGGTATGCCTGGAGCGGATGAAAGTGCGCGGCCGGCATGAAGAGACTGGGGTGTCGCTGGAGTATCTGAAGCAGCTGGAGGCGTTGCACGACGAGTGGTTGGTAGAGCATCCTCGTGCCATCACCCTGGACGGCAGCAGACTGTGGACCGCTGATGAGGT
>CAZNMJ010000061.1:0-15448 GCA_964573815.1 uncultured Anaerolineales bacterium | reverse complement strand
GGGCTGATCGGCGGACCTGGTCGAGGAGTAGGGGTCCTCGTGGGCACCGTCTGGCGCAGGGGGTCCATCCCAGGCGCTGCCCACATCCCCGCGCTCGACGAAAGCAGCCAGACCGCCAAGCCAGCCGCCAGCAGCAAGCCAAAGCGCCATCTATTCATAATCCCATCTCGCAAGCACGTTCGTCAAGATCTGCCGCGGAACTCCCTAGCGGAAGACGACCTCGAACTCCCTGTCAACAAGGAGATTGGTTTCGAACACCGCTTGACCATTGATCAACGAACTCGCTTCCGGTGACGTGGAGAGCACCTCGGCGTCTGAAGGCAGCGTGACGGCCAGTCGCAGAGGGACAGCTACTGTGCCGGGTTGCTTCTGGACCACCAGTCTGTACACCGTAGTCGAGCCCTCTCTCTCAAGCGTCTCCGAAGGCAGTTGATATTGAAAAACCATATCGCGTCGCTCGCCTGGAGCCACCACGATGAAAGCAGCGAACACATTCTTCCCCGCCTCCGATGGCCCCACCTCAGTGGGCAGGGCGCTGCCAGCCAGGCCATTCTCCCTGGCGCGGAGGCTTCCGTCCGGCAGAGTGACCTCTGGACCCCGTAGTAGTCGAGCACCCTCAGGCACGTACACCCGCAGGTAGTTCCAGTAGCACCCCTCCATCATCTCCCGGTAGGTGGGTGGGTACGCCGCTTCCTGGACACACTGATCTACTTGGCCACTGCTTCTGTTTCGATAACCGACCGAGACCTGACCCCACAGGCTGCCATCCTCCTCGATGTGAACCTCATAGTCCACAGCGCTTTCGACGCTGGCATTGACCTTGTTAAATCCCATATTGGTGTCGACCACCATCAAGAAATCGCCGGCCGTAGACCTGAGCGCCCCATCCCACCCATTCTCGGTGAGGATCTCTTGGACTGCCGGATCCGCGACATAGACCAGCAAGTGCTTCTCGCCGAGGCCTCGGCTGACGAAATCCATCAGAGCGGCAGGATCGAGGGACCGAGGGTCGGTCTCCAGCTTGGCCATCATCGCGCCCAGCAACTCACCCATGAAGTCCTTGCGGTGCATCCACCAATCTCCGGTCTGACCCTCGCCCCCGGGTGACGCCCAGTACTGCTGCATCAAGTCCATTACATTGGCGGCATTCACCTCTTCGTCGTACTCCTCCAGGTGTACCGGCCCTAGAGCTGCCACCATCAACGCCACGGCCTCCAGATCAGCAGCGATTACACCATCTACCAACACGCCCTGATCCAGTTGGTACAAATCGCGCGCTACCTGGGCGGTAGTGGGGAAATCCGCAAACCAGTTGGCGTCCCTGACGAACCAAAGCTGCGCCAACATATACTTTTCCAAGGGTTCTGGGGCTGAAGGGTGATTCTGGGTAAGGTCATCCACCGCATAGCTGTCGCGGAAGTCCAGTTCCTCGATCTGGCCATCATCTATCTTTAGCAGCGCCACGCCGCTGATGAACCCCCCGGTGGCCCTCAACTCATGGTTGTTCTGGGCCAGGAGCAGATAGGTGCGCGGCTCATCGACGCCCAACAGATAGGGAGCCACAAGTAGCCCGTGCACTCCCGAGTCCAAGAACGGCAAGTATTTGTCCAACCGCTCCAAGAGTCGAGCCACCTTGGGCGAGAGCTCGTCGTCGTTTATCAGTTCCCGGCGCTGCTTGACACCGTCCAGTTCGATCTTCGCTGCTGCGATGTGAGGCTGGGCATCCTGCAAAGTCGCCGCCAGCGCCTCTCCCATGCCCACCTCAGAAGAAGTCTCAGCCGATCCTTCAAGTACGCCCACCAAAGGACTGAGCCCTTCGAAGATCAAATCGCCGGCTGTGGAGATGCCGATACCCATCTCCAGGAGATTGGGCGCCGCGGCCACATCCCCGCCCACCACGGGCAGCCAGCCCAGATAGGGAGCCAGCGCCAGGACAGGTCCCAACTCCGCCTTGAGACTCGTCAGATGGTCCCCCGCCTGGACCAACTCCCATCGCACCTGTTCCAAGTCCGCCTTCTTCAGGCTGGAGAGAAGGTCTCCCTCTCCTTTGGCCTCCAGGTTGCCCAAGTGCTGCTGAAGGGCAGCGAGGTGAGCCATCGCTCGTTGATACTTCACATAGCTGAGGATGCCCAGGCACGCCAACACGATGAAGAGCGGAAGAACAACGCCCACAATTCTGGCTCGTCGAGACATCACGCCTTCCCAGTGCCGCTCGCTGGATTTTCCAGATCTGCCAAGAGGCCACACGCCAGTTGATGCGATAGGCAAGTATATCACATCGGCATCTAGCGGACAATAGTTCACCGCCCCATTCCCCAGATCTAGGCGGCGAGACGACCATGTAGAATCCACAATCTCCTTGCGTCCCAGACAGCGTTTCGTTTATCGCGGCCCGCAAGACCGTGTTACCGGAATGGGATGTTTTGCCAGGGGATCGCCGAAAGTCGCTGCCTGCCACCGGCCGCAACCTATCCGCCTCGCGCCTTGGCGACACAGGAATGGACTTGCCCGCGTTTTTTGTGTGCCCTTCACGGGGGTGATAGAATAAGGAAATCATCCACAAGATTGAGAAGAGATGTGGTCTAGAGCACTAAAGGCCTTCAACCGTTCGCTGCTACTCCTGCTCATGCTGGTCACTCTGAAGAGGGACTCTCTCCATCCAGCAGGTTCCTTCGAGTACCGCACCGACCCCTTCACCGGCCCCCACAAGTTCGACTGGTCCACCTACGAACTCCAGACCATCCTAGCGAAGCTGACCAGCAGGATAACTGGGACTGACCAACCACATAGCCTGAGCGAGGAGGAACAGGTGCAGAAGGTCCGAGAGTATTTCTCGCTGGTGCAGGAAATCGGCAGGCTGGAGAGCGAGATCATGATCGCCGAGACTAAGGACGAACCAACTTCACAGACCAGTGCTCTTCAGGCTGATTTGGACGCCAAGCGAGAGGAGCGCCTGAGGCTGGAGAACCTCGTGGAAAACATCATCCTCCGGCAGGTGGAAGAGGTTCTCCTCTCTGAAGAGATAACTCTCCCCGTGCCTCTTCTGGGCCGCTGGCTGATGCCACCTGTGCAATTCGAGTTCCAGTCATCGCCGGATTTTCTGATCATCTCTCGGCGCGACAAGATAGATAGGATCGGAAGCCTGTCGCTGCAACCGAATCTTGGCCTGGCGCAGATAGGGGAGATTGAGCGTCTCACCGATGACTTCGGCGTCTCATCCATCATAGTGCCGACGGGTGGCGTTGGCGCTTATCCCACCGTAATCGCAGAGCAGACTTCTCTCGACTTCGCCATCAGAGCCGTGATCCATGAGTGGACTCACAACTATCTGTTCTTCTTTCCTCTCGGTCACCGGTATGGTCAAAGCCAGGAGTTGACGAGCATGAACGAGACCGTAGCCAGCATGGTCGAGGAAGAGCTGGCACTGGAGTTGGCAAGGCGATTCTATCCGGACATCTACGAGAGGTGGATGGCAGAGAGAAGCCGCGAGCCGCTGGCACCGCCCGCACAGACGCACGAGGACGAGTTCAGCTTTAACGCCAACATGCGGAAGACAAGGCTGCGCGTGGAGGAATTCCTTGCTGAGGGGAAGGTGGAGGAAGCAGAGGCTTACATGGAGCAGAGAAGGCAGAAACTCGTGGAGATGGGTCACTACGTCAGGAAGCTGAACCAGGCCTACTTTGCTTTCTACGGCTCATACGCTGCCGGAAAGGGCTGGGCAGCCGAGACGAATCCCATTGGAGAGCAAATGCGCGTTCTAAGAGAGAGAAGCCCTTCTCTGGCCGCCTTCTTGGCTACGGTCGCCCGGATGAGCAGCTATCAGGATCTCCTGGACGAACTCGCCAAGCAAGAGCAGGCTGAGGGGTTGGACATCGCTACACGGGTCACGATTCCCCCCGGCGATCTCCACAACCATCCGGTTCCGAATAAAACAAAACAATTCCTCAAAAAAGAAGCGCCTGTGCCCCGGCCGGGTTCATACCTTCTCCCCTTCCACCGTTTTCACTACCTCGAGAAGGAAATCGGACAAGGCCTTCTTGCTTTCAGTACCCATCCGGCTGAGGTTTTCTTGATATCTTCCCACGTGAGACAGGAGCTTGTCGGTCAACCTGTCGTTAGCTCCTTCCGCCAGTGTGAGGCCAAGAGGCAGGCCTGCAAGGGCGCTGAGACCCGATTCCCCAGCCAGCATCAGTGTGCGGACCTCCTTCAGCAGCCGCGCTCTCGCCTCTTCTCCCAGCTGGCACATCTGTAGCACGATAGCCGTGATCATCTCAGTGCTCTGAAGCATGGGGGACTGCCGTTGGGGAATGCGTGACAGGAGTTCCTCCAGCATCTGATCGTATTCGCCTTTGCTCTTCCTCAGGGCTTGGAGGATCTTGTCCCTCAAGTCCTCCCATTCCGTCCGCTCGTAGTCCTCAGGTAGCGGATCGCTGAACAGGGCTTTGGCTCGCTGCGTCGGATAGAAGACGATTGTGGAACGACCGGGCCCGCGCTGCTTCTTGGGCAAGAGGTACTGTGAGGCGACCATGCCCTGCTTCTTCAGCAGCCGCAGCATGTCATAGGCGGAGATGTTGCTTATCTTCAGCTTCTCCGCCACAACGGAATAGTGGAGCGGCGCCTTCACTTCTCGGTAGAGTTCCCAGAACTGTTCCAAGAACGCCTTCTGGCGGTCTGTCATACCCATGGGGACCCTGCCCTCCATACTCTATGATACACGACCTCGCACTGTTTGTCAAGCCTATCTCCGGCAGCAGGGTCCTGGAAGAGATGTGTAACCTACGGAACGAAAGGTGGCTTGACGCGCCGTCGCACACCCAGCATCCTCCCAGTCACAGGATGACCTCCCCTTCACCACCCGGACACCACGTCCGAGGGGCCAAGCGACCAGTCTCTCCGTCGTTCCACGAAAGTACTCAGCTCCACGGGTTTCGGGTGCACCGAATTCACATCTCCCCGCGCAGATCCCTGTCGGCTGGCCCGGATATCTGGGCAGATGTGACGGGTGGCTACTCTACGGAGTACGCCCTTCTCCCGGGTTACACAGCGCTTGATGTACCCCTTCAAAATCCGTACACTAAGGGATAGAGTGAAAGACCGTCGCCCAGGATGGCTGAGAGGAGGTAGGCGGAATACTGGCCGTGACATCATCCGGGTGCTGACTCTGCTGGTTTGTGCTTTCGACCAACGTCATCGTGAGAAGCCAGCTATACCAAGGAAGGTTGAATGCCGAACGGGGTAGTCCGATGCCGGAACCAGGAAGCGACTACTCCGTTTCTGTGTGCGGTGACGCAATACTCTTAGAAACATCGGCGAAGGTCCTCAGGAGCGGGCCAACTCACTGAACGACAGTTCTTCGGTGGTCAGCAGCGAAGGACCTGCATCGGAAACAGCCTTGGAAGGAAGGACACAGAATAAAGGGAATAGGATATGAATGAAAAACTAGCAAACCCGGCACCGCTTGGTCTTTTGGCTTTTGGCATGACCACGGTGCTCTTGAATCTGCACAACGCCGGCCTTTATCCACTCGACAGCATGATCGTGGCTATGGGTTTCGCCTACGGTGGCCTGGCCCAGGTAATCGTTGGCATACTGGAGTTCAGAAAAGGCAACACGTTTGGCACTGTGGCGTTCACATCGTATGGCCTGTTTTGGTGGTCTCTTGTGGTCTTGCTCCTGCTGCCCGCTAGCAGCTTGGGTGTGAGCGGTCCCACAGCCGAGTCATTGGCGGCGTACTTCTTCATCTGGGGCCTCTTCACGCTAATGATGTTCTTCGGAACCCTGAAGACGAATCGCGTACTGCAGGTCGTCTTCATGAGCCTGGCGATTCTCTTTTTCCTTCTCACGGCCAGGGAACTGACGACCAGCACGTTCCTTGCCACGTTGACTGGCCTCGAAGGCGTCATCTGCGGCTTGAGTGCCGTCTACTTGGGATTCGCAGAAGTGTTAAACGAGACGAACGGGAAGACGATCCTGCCGATATGGGAGGTTCAATAGGCCCCTGGAGGCCATCTCCACATCGCGCCAATCACAGCACGAGGCGCCGCAGCACCAGGCTTCTGACTGAGCACACAACGAACCTTGGCAGAAAGGCTCCAGGGCGAATCACGCTTCCAAGGTAGGGGTCCTGCTCTAGTCCAGTGACTGTAGAATCCAGGTCTGGTGCCTCAACAGCGCCCTCGCGCAGTGAGGGCAATCCGATTGCGAGTTCGCAGCGGGCACATGCGCAGCCATCCGCGCGGGTGTGCTACGGCTGAACGTGAAGCGCTTGACGAGTAACGTGGGTTGACTAGTGTACCAAAGTTCGGTATCATTGAATTGGTGAAGGAGGACCTGGTAGAATGGCACAAAGAGAAGATACCATTACTTCGCTACTGGAGGAGAAGAGGCTCTTCCCCCCGTCCGAAGATTTCCGCAGCAAGGCCGCGGTAAAAAGCATAGAAGAATACGAGGTCCTACACAAGGAGGCCGCGGACGACTTGGAGGGCTTCTGGGCCCGGCAAGCGGAGGAGCACCTCGACTGGTACAAGAAATGGGACAAGGTACTAGCGGGGGATCCGCCTTTCTGGAGATGGTTTGTAGGAGGACAGCTGAACGCCTCCTACAACTGCCTCGATCGGCACCTCAAAACGGAACGCCGGAGTAAGACGGCCCTCATCTGGGAAGGGGAGCCGGAAGGCGACAGCAGATCGTACACTTACGAGGAACTACACAGAGAGGTCTGCAAGTTCGCCAACGTCCTGAAGAGCCTGGGCGTGAAGAAGGGCGACAGGGTGTGCATGTATCTGCCCATGATTCCCGAGTTGCCCATCGCCATGCTGGCCTGTGCCAGGCTCGGGGCCATCCACAGTATCGTCTTCGGAGGCTTCAGCGCGGAGTCTCTCAAGGATCGCATCCTGGACGCCGAGGCCAAGCTCCTTATCACCAGCGACGGCAGCTTCCGTCGAGGGAGAATCACTCCCTTGAAGGGCAATGCGGACAGTATCCTGGACGACTGCCCCACCCTGGAGAATGTTGTCGTGGTCAAGCGTACCGGTGCCGACATAGAGTGGAGGGACGGTCGGGACCATTGGTGGGATGACCTGATGGCCGATGCTTCGCCCGTGTGTGAGGCCGAAGTGATGAACGCCGATGATATCTTGTATATCCTCTACACCAGTGGCACCACCGGCAAGCCCAAGGGTGTAGTCCACAACACGGCGGGATACCTGCTCTACACCGCATTGACCATGAAGTGGGTCTTCGATATCAGAGACGAGGACATCTACTGGAGCACCGCCGACATCGGCTGGGTGACCGGGCACAGCTACATCGTGTACGGCCCGCTGGCTGTCGGAGCGACGAGCCTTATGTTCGAGGGTGTGCCCAACTACCCTGAACCTGATCGCTTCTGGGAAATCGTCGAGAAGTACAAGGTCACCATCTTCTACACCGCTCCAACCGCCATCAGGGCCATCGCCCGTGACGGGGAGGAGTGGCCCGCCAAACGCGATTTGAGTTCCCTCCGCCTGCTGGGCAGCGTCGGGGAGCCCATCAACCCGGAAGCCTGGATGTGGTACTACAAGGTCATTGGCCATGAGAATTGCCCCATTGTGGACACCTACTGGCAGACGGAGACAGGCGGTGTGGTCATCACCCCTATGCCCGGCGCCATACCGTTGAAGCCAGGTTCGGCGACCAAGCCCTTCCCAGGGATCTTTCCGGACGTGGTGAGGGACGACGGGACGCCATGTGCTCCCAACGAGGGCGGCTATCTTATCATCAGGATGCCGTGGCCCGCCATGCTGATGACGGTGTACAAGGATTCCCAAAGGTACATAGATACCTACTTCTCCCGCTTCGCAGACCTTCCGAACACCTACTTCACCGGTGACGGGGCGAGGAAAGACGAGGATGGCTATTTGTGGCTGATGGGCCGTGTTGATGACGTGATCAATGTCTCAGGCCACCGCATTGGCACCATGGAGGTGGAAAGCGCCCTGGTGAGCCATCCCTCAGTGACCGAGGCCGCCGTGGTGCCTTTCCCCCACGAGATCAAGGGCCAGGCCCTCTACGGTTTCGTTACGCTGATTGGCGGCGTAGAGAAGAGCGAGGAGTTGAGGAAGGAACTGGCCTTGCACGTGGGGAAGGAGATAGGACCCATCGCCAGGCCGGACAAGATACAGTTCGCCGACGCGCTTCCCAAGACCCGCAGTGGCAAGATCATGAGGCGTATTCTCAAGGCCATCGCCGAGGGTAGGGAGCAGCTGGGCGACACCACCACCCTCGCCGATCCGTCGGTGGTAGATGAGTTGGTGAAGGATAGGCTGTAACATTCACAACCTCCCGCAGGTTTGGAAACTGCGGGAGGTTCGTTGAATGCGCTAAAGCGCAGACTGGGAAGCAAAAGGGCTACCGTGGCAGAAACGGTAGCCCTTTGTTATCTCCACTAAGACACCCGTCTTGTCCCACATCACAGACCGACCCAAATGTCTTCAGGCGGGACCCGATGGCGGGTCTACCCCATCCCGCAGTCATCCAGCTCCTGTGAGCAGGGGAAAGACATTCTCCTTGATGTAGTCCGTTACCCTCCCGACCTCTTTCCTGATCTCCTCCTTCATGGGCCCTGTGGTGTAGACGTGCCGATCCCGAAGGCCGCCCCCCTCCACATACTCGGTTCCCAACATCATCCCGCCGATCGAACCCACGTAGTCATCTTCAGGCTCGATGCCATTCATGACCGCCCAGGCCAGGCACCAGGCGCGGGTGACGCTGTTCAGGTGATAACCTCCCCCACCCAGCACCAGGCATCTGGGCGAGATGCCTTCTATGGTCTTCGCAGCCTCCGCATACCCGTTGTTTGTCAGCGCCAGATGGGAGAGCCGATCAGGCAGGAGGCCGTCTGCCCCTAGTTGCGCCACCACGATGTCCGGGGCGAAGGATGCCACCGCCTCCGGCACTATCTCGTTGAAGGCCATGAGGAAGACTTCGTCGTCTGTCTGCGGCGGTAGTGGCACGTTGATGTTGTACCCGCGTCCCTTCCCTAGACCGATTTCCGTCTCGAATCCTGTCCAGGGAAAGAGCGTCTTCCCTGTCTCATGTAAGGAGATGGTCAGGACACGATCCTCCTCATAGAAAGCCGCCTGCACGCCGTCGCCGTGGTGGGCATCGATGTCTATGTAAGCGATGCGATGCCCACGGCGCAAGAGGTCCTTGATGGCGACCACTATATCGTTGACATAGCAGAAGCCCTCAGCATTACTTCGCTGAGCATGATGGAAGCCCCCAGCCACGTTGAAGGCCAAATCGTGCCTTCCCTGCTCGAGCAATTGGGCCGCAAGCAGGGTGCCTCCAGCGACCAGCGCGGAGTAGTCATAGACCCCAGGAAACACCGGGCAATCCACCGTCCCCAGACCGAACTCGATCAACTGCTCTCTGAAGACGCCATCATTGGCTTCCTCAAGTGCGCCAAGGTAGTCCCAGTCGTGAAAGAGGGCCAATGTCTTCGGAGGAGCTGGTTGTGGCTCCAACACGTCCACCCAGGGCTTCTCAAGCAGGCCGTACCTGTTGCACAAGCGCACGGTTTCCATCGCCCTCACTGGTTCGAGTGGATGTTCTTCCCCGTACTCGTAGTCGGCATATCGAGACGAATAGATGAATGCGGTCCTGACTATCTCTTCAGCCACCACGCGTAGCAGCGCCTTGGGCTCCAAGGGCTTAGTGAGCCAGCGTGTCTCCCCGATGTATTCGTCAGGACCGTCAACCACGGGCAAAGAGGTGACCATCACGACCGGAATGTCCCGCAATGCGGGCGTCCATTCCATCCGCTCTTTGAGTTCCAGGCCCTCGGTGTCATAGGAAAGCATGATGTCCAGCAGCAATAGGTCCGGCTTCGCATTGCTCATGACCTCCAGTGCCTCACTGCTATCGCTCGCCGAGATGACCTGGTACTCATCACTTTGCAGGATCCGTCTCGTAACCCGCGCGAAATCGGGATCATCGGCTACTACTAGGATCCTAGCCATGCCTCTCAAGCCTCATGGTCGCAATGTAGATCCCATCCTCATAGACAAGCTCGACAGGGTAGTCGGCTCTATTGAGAATGGCGAGCATAGGTCCATTAGACTCCAGGATCTCCGCGGTGAACGCCCTCACGCCACGCTGGCTGCCAATGTCAGCCAGGTACCGGAGAAGAAAGGTGCCAATGCCGATGTTCTGCCAGTCGTCGCGCACGGTGAAGGCCATCTCAGCCAGATCCAAGTCCTTCCCCAATAGACCGTACCTTCCCACAGCGATTACGCACTCGCGCCCCTCACTGCGCACCAGGCCCACTATCGCCATCTCCCGCTCATAGTCTATGGTGGTCATGGTCTGGACGGTTTGATGTGGCATGGCCCTCAGAGGCGTGAAGTACCGCTGGTAAATGCTGCGATCTGAGAGTGAATAGAAGAAGTCCTGCATCATCGACTCGTCGGTGGCCTTGATGGGCCGGAAGAAGACCTCCTCTCCTCTGAAGGTGGCTCTGGTCTCCAATTCAGAAGGATACACACCCACAGGGATCAACTGGTCGCCATAGATATACAAGTTGTCCTTGGCCTCTTCCAGCAGCCGGGCGCGGAACTTGGGGTGGGCAATGTTGATCAGCGCCAGAACACGCTCGCGCACATTCTTGCCGTGCAAGTAGGCTGTGCCGTACTCGGTTACCACATAGTAGACGTCACCCCTGGTGATCATCACCCCGGCACCCCTGGACAAAGCAGGCACGACGCGCGACATGACCCCGCCTGCTGCAGTGGATGGCAAGGCTATAATGGGCTTACCCCCCTTTGCCTGCGCGGCACCTCGGATGAAGTCCACCTGTCCTCCCAACCCGCTGTAGAATACCTGTCCCAGGGAGTCTGAACAGACCTGGCCCGTCAAGTCGATCTCCAGCGCGGAGTTGATCGCTACCATGTTCTCATGCTGTCTGATGATGGAAAGGTTGTTGGTGTACTCGGAGGGGCAGAACTGGAAGTCCGGGTTGTCATCTACGAACTCGTAGAGACGCCTGCTGCCCAGACAGAAGCTGGTGACCACCTTGCCACGGTCCAGACTCTTCATGGAGTTGGTTACAACACCCTTCTGCATCAGATCGACGATCCAATCCGAGACCAGTTCGGTGTGCACTCCGAGATCCCTCTTCTCCTCCAAGAAAGGCGCAACCGAGCGCGCGATCTTGGTGATCCCCATCTGAATCGTAGCACCATCCTCCACGAAACCGGCCACATTTCGACCGATCTTGAGGGATACTTCGTCTGGCGGCGGAAAGTGAAGCTCAGGCAAGGGCGCATCGTTCTCCACGAGGGCGGTTATCTGATCTACGTGGATAAAGCTGTCGCCGAGCGTCCTGGGCATGCGGGGATTCACCTCAGCGATGACGTGACGGGCGTTCTCCGCAGCGGACTTCACCACGTCCACCGAGACCCCGTAGCTGCAGAAACCGTCCTTGCCAGGAGGTGTGACCTGAATGAGCGCGACATCGAGGTGTATGCTCCTGGAGGCGAAGAGGCCCGGTACCTCCGAAAGGAAGACAGGGGTGTAGTCTGCTCGCCCCTGGCAGACAGCGTCTCTCACGTCAGGTCCTATGAAGAGAGCGTCATGACGCAACAAATCCCCGTATTCGGACTCGGTATGAGGGCTCAGAGCGAGAGTGAGGCTGTGGATCAGCCGTACATTTGCCAGTTCGGCCGACATCCGGGACAGTTCCTGCACGAGGAGTTGGGGAACCGCGGCCCCAGAGCCAATGAACACCGAGCACCCACGTCTGACAAGCCTCAACGCCTCCCGGGCTGTTGCGAGCTTACTCTTGTATCGCTCTCGCCAGTCCTCCGTTCCCATTCGGCCCCTCCTCCGCTCATCAGCGACACTGAGGTTGTGCATCAGTACCGAGGATGACCCTGATAGCCACGCTGCTCAACCAGTCCGGCTCATAAACGACGCGGTCCTCACCGATGCCGAAATACCCGCGCAGACTGTCCAGCGTAAAGCTGTCTCCCGCGTAGCTGATGATGGTGGTTTCCGTGCGGTCAAGCGTGTCAGCCTTTGCCATTTCTACCACCCGATATCCCCGCGACTTGAGGCGATCAGCCATCTGAGAGGCAAACCCCCCTATTGTGGTCCCGTTGTCGATAGCGATTCTCACCCCCTCGGCGGCCAGAGTGGTCTCCTCCCAGGTAGGAGGAACCATGCGCTCCGCCATCAACTCCTTTATGCTGGGCCTCTCAGGAAGCATCACCCACGAACCCTGTGGTGTGTACGACTCAGGCGCCACACTCAGGTCTATCGTGCTCTGGTTGATGTTCTGCGACGGGATCTGATAGGCCAGCTGGGCTAGGGCCATTATCTCGCTCGGTTGCAGATCGGTCTGAACGTGGTGCCCCATGGTGTTGAGTAATTCGAACAGCCTTGGCAGCAAATGAGGAACGCCAAGCTCCAGGATCCTATTGCGAATCGCAAGTAGCACCTCCCGCTGCCTCCGGTCCCGGTCAAAGACCGGGGTGTGGGCGCGGCAGCGGGAATAGAGGAGAGCCAGTTCCCCGTCCATGTGCTGCATTCCGGCCGGAAGGGCGCGAAAGAGCAGGTACTCATCCGGGAACTTCATGTTGGGTACCCAGAGCTCAGTGGGGCACGCGACATCAACGTCAATGCCCCCGAGACTGTCTATCATCTCCACGAAACCTTGAAGATCGATGCGTATGTAGTGATCGAAGGTTATCGCCAGGTTTTCCTCGAGGGTCACTCTGAGCAGGCCCGGCCCTCCGCCGGGGTAGTGAAGCTCCTCCCCTATGCTGTCAGCCAGATTGAGCCGGGTTTTTCCGTAGCCAGGAATCGCAACATAGAGATCCCGCGGGATGGAGACCATGCTCACGATTTTGTCCTCAGGATCAATGGACACGAGGATCATGCTGTCCGTTCGCCAGCCCTCATCGGGTGGACGCAGATCGGTGCCCAGGAGTAAGATATTAGTCACCCTTGGTCGCAGAGCGGCGGGCGTAGGCAGAGGGGTTGCCTCGGGAAGAGCAGTCGCCATGCGGGGGGACAACTGGGAAGGAGCACTGATGGAAATCGCACCCAGCTGCGCAAGTACTGCGAGGCTGGCAGCCACACAGAGCGCAAACCAAGTTTTGCTCGCGCTGGGCTCCATCAGTCTTCCAGAGTCGTAGCTTCGGAGAGAAGGCTCAAAGGCCCTCGTCGCGGGATCAAGTCGGATCTGCCACTAGCGCAATCACGGAAGTTGCACGACCACCCCAGCTCGAGGCCTCCTCATTCGGGACAGATCGTGTGGAAGTCATCGCCCAGGACGACCAGGATATCTGCCTCATCGGAGGCACCGGGTTCGTGTCGCACGTTCTCGTCCTTGACTTCCAGGTACGCTTGCAGATTGCTCACCGTGTAGGGCTTGTCGCTATGGCTGAAGATCAGCGTCTCTGCATAGTCAGGCCTGTCAGCAGGGGCGACATCCGTGATCTGAAAGCCACGCACCTCTAAGCGGTCTCCTATCTGCCGTGCCCAGCCGCGGTTCGGCGTACCGTTGCGCAACACGATTCTGGCTCCCTCCTCCGCGAGCTTATTCACCCTTTCCGGCGGTGGATCCAGCATCCCCATTATGACTGCAGCAATCTTGTCTCCGTCGGGCAACAGCACCCAGGCCCCCTCAGGAGTGGTCCATTGCTGTGTCATGCTCAAGTCTATGTACGACCTGTTCACACTGGCAGGTGAGATCTCAGGTACCAACTGAGCCACACTCACTATCTGCGAGGGGCCGAGATCCGTCTGCACCATGTCCCTCATCGTAACCAACAAGTCAAGGGCGCGGGGTATGAGGCCGCCAACACCGAGCTCCATCACTTTGGTGCGAGCCGCAAACAGTACCTTCTGCTGCCGTCGGTCACGGTCAAATACCGGCGTGTTGTAGCGACACTGAGCATAGCGCAGAGCGGTGAGCCCATCCAGGTGCTGCATCCCTGCCGGTACGTATCCTATCTGCTTCCATTCACCCGGTCTATCCGGATCCGCCCCCCACAACTCTACAGCGCACTCCACATCAACGTCTATCCCACCCAAGATATCGATAACCTTCTTGAAGCCCTCGAAGTTGACTCTTACGTAGTGGTCAAAGCCGAAGCTCAAGTTCGTCAACAGAGTGTTATTGAGCAAGGCAGGCCCACCGCCGGGATAGCCCTGGCTCTCGCCCAAGTAATCCGCGGTGTTGAGACGATGGTACCCGTACCCAGGTATCTCCACCCACAGGTCGCGGGGAATGGACACCATACCTACGATCTTTTTCTTGGGGTCTATGCGCACATAGATCATGGTGTCGGTCCGCCAATCTACCTGACCGGGCAGTCTGTCGCCGCCCAGAAGCATGATGCTCATCACGCCTTCCGGCACCGGCAACGGAGTGGGAACAGGAGTGGCCGTCGGCGTGGGCGTAGACGTGGCTGTGGGAGTGAACGTAGGGGTGGGCGATGCAGGATTCGGTGTGTCTGAAGGCACGGGGGTTTGCTGCACGCTTGGTACAGGCGTGTGCGTGGGCGCGTTAGTGCGCATGGCCCCTCCCCCACAAGCCGAGACAAGGGTCCCCATGACCGTTATCGATATGATCAGGAACGGTATCCCCTTTTTCACTGAGTCTCTACGGCAAAACCGATTCGTCATTAGACTAGTCCTATCAGAATTATACCATCGCCAGACGAAGACCACAACGGTCGCGGTGGCTCCGATGCGCCAGACGACCAGATGAAGAGAGGATCTCATCCGACCCGGTCAGAAAGAGGAATGGCCCTGAATTCTGATGTTCAGGGCAAAGTGCCGCGAACGCGAAGCCTGGAAGCCTTCACGTGGCCTGGGTGTCAATCCCTCCTGCTAGTGACTACCACTTCACATGGCTGCGGATTGCCGGGCAGCACCGGTGTGGGCGCGCTAGACCTCATCAACCTCCTCACCATGCACACGATCCACCGCCAGTGCAGGACCACATGGACGACGATCCCCGCTATCATCGCCAGGCTGGCCCAGACGTGGAGGTCGTTCCATTCGTGGCGGGTCAAGAACAACAGCGTCTGATTCAACGCAGGATTGCGCCCGCCCTGGTACCCACCATGCGGCATAGTCATCAGGATCAACCCCGAGAGGGTCGCCGCGATGAAGGCGATGAGGATCATCACGTCCACCACGAGATTGAGTTTCGCTTTGCTGAACATCGATACCTCCATTTACTTCTCTCACCTTGATTGTACCATCCAGTTGTGAAGGGACTGTGAACTGGGGATGAAAGGAGTATGAAGAAGGTGCGGTCGATCGGTCATAGATCTTGCGATCACGGACCGATGGCCCTTGCAGGACCAGCCCGTAGAGTTACAGTGTGATATAATGTGCGTCGGAGAGGCCAATGAAGGACAAACAAGCCAAACGAATAGCGGATTCCAGGGCA
>CAZNMJ010000060.1:0-15493 GCA_964573815.1 uncultured Anaerolineales bacterium | reverse complement strand
CGACGTCGTGGTAGTGGGCGTGTCCGGCGGACCCGACTCTCTGTGCCTGCTCCACGTTCTGAGAGAGCTGCAAGCTGAACTGGGCATTACCCTGCACGCGGGCCATCTGGACCACGGCATCAGGGGCGAGGAATCACGCGCCGATGCAGAGTACGTGGAGACCATAGCGCGCCAGTGGCGAGTTCCCGCCACTGTCGAATTCGGGGATGTGCCAGCCTACGCAGCTCAGCATAAGCTCGCCGTGGAGGAAGCTGCGCGCAGAGTCCGCTATCTCTTTCTCGGTCGAGTGGCTCGTGAAGTCGGTGCCCACCACATCGCGGTGGGGCACAATGCAGATGACCAGGTAGAGACCATACTGATGCACTGGATGCGCGGTTCGGGACTGGGCGGGCTGCGCGGAATGTTGCCAGTGCAGGTGCTTGGAGCGGAACCCTGGTGGTGTGGGCCGCCTCTCAAGCTGGTGAGACCCCTACTAGACGTGCCCAGGAGCGAGATCGAGGCCTACTGCCGGCGCCACAGGCTAGCGCCGCGCTTTGATCGCTCGAATTTGGACCTGACCTACCACCGGAACAGGATCCGTCACGAACTGATTCCTCACCTGGAGAGCTTCAACCCTCGCATCCGCGAGGTCTTGCGTCGGTCGGCTCACGTGATCACGGATGACTACGATTACCTGCGCCTCCAAGGGCTTCAGGCATGGGAGGCCCTGGCGCAAGAATGCGAG
This sequence comes from uncultured Anaerolineales bacterium, assembly GCA_964573815.1. GTDB lineage: Bacteria > Chloroflexota > Anaerolineae > UBA7937 > B3-Chlor > CAYGAW01. Next base: position 14,769 of record CAZNMJ010000060.1, on the reverse strand, counting down.
GGCACGATCGCTTTTCCCCTACGACCGTGGTTGGAACTGCATCCCAGTCTCCAGAGGCAGCTCTTGAGGGGGGCGATCCATCGCCTGCGCAGCTCGCTTCGCAACATCAACTGGATCCACGTGGAGCAAGCCCGGTTGGGCATCGAGGAGAAACCCACCGGCTCTAGAATCACGCTCCCCCAGGGGCTGTTTCTCTTCAAGGGGTATGACACCTTTCTCATCGGAGAGGAGATGCCCCTCCCTGATCTACCGCTTATGGAGCCGGCTACGGAGTTGACCTTCGAGGTGCCCGGCACTATCATTCTGCCTGAGACCGCGTGGCAGCTGGCAGCAGAGATCATCGAACGTGTCGAGTTGGGGCACTCGGTAGAAGACAACGATGATCCCTGGCAAGCCCATTTGGATCTAGATCAAACTGGACGAAGGTTCGTGGTGCGAGGGCGTCGTACCGGAGACTCTTTCCAGCCTCAGGGTATGGGCGGCAAGAGCAAGGCGTTGAACAATTTCATGATCGATGCCAAGATCCCGCAGCACATTCGGGACCGCCTGCCGCTACTGGTGACGCCGACCCATATCGTCTGGGTGGCCGGCTACCGCATCGATGAGCGGGTCAAAGTCACCAAGCAGACGGAGCGCGTGCTCCACCTCAGGTTCACCAAGGCCCTGGCACCGCCTCAAAGAGGCTCCGCATCTGTCATCTGATGGACCCGAACCGTCTGGATCGGATACGGCAGGTTTATCCCCTCTCGTTCCGCTGCCTCTTTCATAGCTAACACAGCCTTCGACGTGACCTTGGCCAGGCTCCATTCGGTCTGATCGATCCAGAAGTAGGCCTCCATATCCACGGCACTGCTTCCCAGGTTCTTCCAGTAGATAGCCGGCGCAGGATCTTCCAAGACCTCTTGGACGCCCTGAATCGCGGCCAAGAACACCTCTTCTGCCCTGGACAAGTCCTCCTCATACCCTACCCCGACTCCAAGGATGATGCGTCTGTCTGAATATCTCGAATAGTTGATGATCGCGCTGGTGTACACGTCCGCATTGGGAATTACAACCTGCTGCCCGTCCCAGGCCCTGATAGTCGTGGCGCGGATGTCGACGTCCGTTACGCTGCCCTGGTAGCCTGCTACCTCGATAGCGTCGCCTATCTCCAGAGGCTGCTGCACCAGCAGTAGTATCCCAGCCATGAAGTTCTTGGCGATGTCTTGGAAGGCGAAACCGAGGGTGAAACCGACGATGCCCAGGCCGGCAACGAAGGCCGTGACGTCGAAATTCACTTGATCCAGTGCCACAATGGTCCCCACGATGATGATTCCCACGCTGGTGAGTCTGGCGAGTAGCTTCCTCACCTCTTCATCCACATTTCGCGCAGCGTGCACGACCGCGCGCCCAGCCAGCCTAGCGAGTATGAGCGACAGCACGAACACTACCAGGGCGGCTGCCAGCCTCGGTACGAAGTCAACGGCTGCTACTACGAGTTCCAAGAGTTCCTGCAAGAGTGTGTCCATGACCGTTCCTCCTTTCCGGTTGGTGATGCCTCGCTCCTAGCCCACAACGGTGATTGGCATTCTACCACAGCCAGTGGACCGCATCAAGAAGTGAGTTCAGGCACAGCCCCTTGATGTACCTTCACGCTGACACTTCTTGACCAAGGCTCGAAGCTGTGTCATAATCCTCCACAAACAGTTGGCGGCATCGCAGCCGCACGAGAAGCAGTCCACGGTCGCCAGCTAGGACTCGCTGGAATCGGATCTACGCACTAGCGCACGATGCTGCCAGTCCAGCCGACTCAAAGGGAGTACTCTGATGGAGCAGGACGTAGGTGAAATACTCATCACCAGAGAGCAGATAAGGGAGAAGACTGCAGAGTTGGCTCGCGAGATCACTGCAGACTACGAGGGTAAGAACCCGCTCCTGGCTTGCATCTTGAAGGGCGGGCTGATGTTCCTGGCCGACTTGATACGCCAGATAGACCTGCCGGTGGAGATAGACTTCATGGCTGTCTCCAGCTATGGCGATGCCACAGAATCGAGCGGCGTGGTTCGCATTCTCATGGACCTCGAAACAAACATCCAAGGCCGGCACGTGCTGATCGTGGAGGACATCATAGACACGGGTCGGACCTTGAACTACATCATCCAGAACCTGCGCACGCGCGGCCCGGCCAGCATCAAGATCTGCACGCTTCTCAACAAGCCTGCGCGCAGAGAGCTAGGAATCCCTCTTGACTATGTAGGCTTCGAGATACCCGACAAGTTCGTTGTCGGCTACGGGCTCGACTACGGTGAGATCTACCGCAACCTGCCCTTCGTCGGGGTCTTGAAGCCGGAGCTATACTCACAAGGTTGACCACAGTGCTGAGCAAGGTGCGGGTTCTCCTGACCAGCGCGGAGGAGTCTCTGGGCCGCCTGGATAGACCCTCCTTGGTGGTTGCGGCGCTCGCTTTGGGCACGCTGGCTCAAGGCAGCCTCACTTGGTCCACGAAGCTGGCGGCAGGCACCCTGGTGGGCATCGTTGGTCTCTACGTCCTGTCCTCCCTGTGCGAGCGGCACAGGAGCCCCCACCGAAGCGACAGACTGACCGTCATTATCCTCTTGCTCCTCCTCGTCGGCAGCACGCTCATCCTGAGGACCTTTTCCTCGGTCGGCGGGGTCATTCCGCTGTACGCCATTGCAGTTGTGCTCTTTGTCTCGGGGGTGGGCAGGGAGGAAGAGGGTTCTGCAAGCAAATCGGAGCCCTACACACCGAGAGAGATCGTTCTCCTGATCTTGATCATAGCTCTCGGGTTCGCCCTGCAGGGCTATCGCGTCGCTCTCATCCCGCCTGGGTTTCACGGCGACGAAGGGGAGTCAGGTTTGCAGGCGCTCAAGCTTCTGCACGGGGAGGTGCCGAGCCTGATCTCTGTAGGCTGGTATCACTTGCCCATGATGAGCTTCGCTTGGCACGCCGTAAGCATGCGGATCTTCGGCGAGACGATATATGGCTTGCGTATGAGCTCAGTGATCGTGGGCACTCTGACGCTGATACCTTTCTATTTCCTGGTCCGACTACTTTTCGACAAGAAGATGGCCCTTGTCGCCGCGTTCCTGCTGGCCGTCTCACACCCATTCATCGCCCTCAGCCGCCTGGGAATAAACTACACCCAGACGACTCTGTTTGAAGTGACTACCTTCTACTTTCTCTTTCGAGGGCTGCGCACGAGGAGATGGTGGGACTTTGCATTGAGCGGCCTGTTCATGGGAGCAGGACTATACCTATACTACGCCTCGCGGCTCGTACCTCTCATCGTCGCCGGCTTCCTCGTCTACGCTGCCATAGCTCGACGGGGTTTGGTGCGTACCCGTTGGCGAGGGGTAGTCATCCTGTCATGCACTGCCATAGTCATTTTTGCGCCGATGGCTGCGTACTTCGTGCGGCACCCTTGGCACTTCATGTCTCGCACCAATCACGTCTTTGTGTTGGCCGAACAGGGCTGGGTAGACGCTCCATATCCCCGCTCCAACGCGGTTTTCACGCTTCTGGGCCAAGCGGCCCGCGTACTACCGCTCTTCAACTACGGTGGAGACATGAGCGGCCAATACGGATATCGTGGACCCATGCTCGATTTTTTCACCTCGATACTCTTCGTGCTGGGACTGGGATATTCTACCGTCCATATTGACCGTCCACGCCACTTCTTCCTTCTGCTGTGGTTCTGGGCCACGCTGATCGCCGGTGGAATCCTCACCCTGCCTGCCCCATTCGTCCCGCGGCTCGTCGGCATACTGCCCGTTCTGTCCATCTTCGCTTCAGTGGCCATAGTACGGACAATGGGACTGTTCGCCAAGAGGTATGCGGAAGTCAGAGGCTCAAGAGCTGCCCTGGGCGTGCTACTGGCCGTGGCCTTCGCTGGGGTTGCCTACCTGAACTACGACACCTACTTCAACCAGTACCTGCACACCGTCCAAGGCTGGGCTATGAGAGAGCCCGCCACCGCCATAGCCCGATACTTGGACTCCCTGGGTGACGACTACGAGGTTTATCTACTGGGTGAGCCCAAACTCTACGTCCGACACGGCACCATTCGCTTCATCGCTCGCCAAGTGGCGGGAACGGACGTGCTCGAGCCCTCGCAGTACATACCTCTGCGGGACAGCCACGGCAAGAACGTAGCCTACATCCTTCTTCCCTCACATCTGCACCATCTAGCGACGCTCCAGCAGTACTATCCTCGCGGGGTGGTCCGGAACTTCACCCGCGAGACGGGCGAACTGTGGTTCACCACCTTCGAGGTCAGCAGGGAAGAGATCGCCGCCGTCAGCCCGGTGGCCCACTGACCGTCGTGGGCTACCGCCTGCTCAGAGCCTCCTCGATGTGGACCAAAGCCTTCCGGATGTTCTCCACCGAGTTGGCGTAGGAGATGCGGACAAAGCCCCGACCGTATTCTCCGAAAGAGGTGCCCGCCAGCATGGCGACGCCTGCTTCCTCCATCATGTAGTCCGCAAAGTCCCTCTCGTTCATGCCTGTGCCTTCTATGTTGGGAAAAACATAGAAAGCGCCCTTGGGATTGTTGCACCGGATCCCCTCGATGGCATTGAGCCCGGGCACTATCACATCCCGACGGCGCTCGAATTCTTCCACCATCTCACGTACTGAGTCCTGAGGGCCGCGCAATGCCTCTATCCCAGCCCACTGGGTGAAGGTCGCGGTGCAGGAATTGCTGTTGGTCATCAGTCGCGTGATGTGGACCGCCAACTCCTCAGGCATCACACCAAAACCCAGCCGCCAACCGGTCATGGCGTATGTCTTGGAGAAACCGTTGAGCAGGATCGTGCGGTCCCGCACTCCTGGTAGTGAAAGGAAGCTCACGTGCTCTCCCTCATACAGAATACACTCATACACCTCATCGCTCAGAACCATCAGATCGTGGTCCTTGGCCACCTCAGCTATGGCCTCTAGATCGTTCCTGGTCAAGACAGCGCCAGTGGGATTCTGAGGGGTGTTGATGATGATCATCTTGGTGCGGGGAGAGATCTTCTCCTCTAGCTGGGCGACGTCAAAGCGGAAATCCCGACCCTCCTCCAGAACAAGGGGCACCGCCTTGGCTCCCACGAAGTTGATCATCGACTCATAGATGGGGAACCCGGGATTGGGATACAGTACCTCGTCACCATCCTCGACCAGGGCGAGGATGGCGAAAAACATGATGGGCTTGGCCCCGGGAGTAACCACCACCTGTTCAGGCGACACATCGACCCCGCGCGTCTCCGAGGTGTACTCAGCGATGGCTTGCCGCAGTTCTGGGATGCCAGCTGAAGGGCAGTAGTGCGTATAGCCCTCCATCAGGGCAGTACCTGCCGCCTCTATGATATTGGAAGGGGTGTCTAAATCGGGTTCTCCGATCTCCAGATGGATGATCTCCCTCCCTTGGGCTTCCAAGGCCCGTGCTTTGGCTAGCACCTCGAAGGCTGTCTCGGTGCCCAGGCGACTCATGGCTTTCGCGAGTTTCACTTTCCGTACCTCCTTCTGAATTAGTCAGAGTCTTGCACTTCAAGCTCTATGTGATATAATGAGACCCGTCTACCCAATCGAGATCAGCTCCCGCTAGAGTCGGCCGGCGGGGACAGAAGCGTGCAGCCTCACCACATGCTGTGTCGCGCCAAGAGCTTGCTTCGGGCCGACGTCCGTACAGGAGGTAGATTGTGCTCAAGAACCTGTCCGTTTTCTCAGTGATTCTCTTGTTGGTCGTATCAGCCTGCGCGGGCGGGCAACCGCAGATCCCAACCCCGCCACCGGCGCCAGAAGACACGATCATCTTCATGGGAAACCATGCAGATAACGATGACATCTTCATGGTGAATGCTGACGGCACTCGTCTCATTAATCTCACCAAGTCGGCCTATGACGATGTACTCTTCGCTTGGTCCCCCGACGGGCGTTTGATTCTCTTCGTGTCGGACCGTGACGGCAACTCTGAGATCTATACCATGCACGCTAGCGGTGCCTACCCTCGCAACTTGAGCGATCACCCAGCAGGCGATGGCTTCCCATCCTGGTCGCCTGACGGAGAAAAGGTGGCCTTCACCACCAATCGGGATGGCAACTGGGAGATCTACGTTATGCAAGCCGACGGCTCCCAGCAGACCAGACTCACCACCAGTCCGGCGGCTGACGGCCATCCCGCATGGTCACCGGACGGAAGCCAGATTGCGTTCGTGTCCGAGCGCGACGGAAACGACGATGTCTATCTCATGAACAGCGATGGCAGCAACCAGACCAGGCTGACCATACATCCGGCCGACGACACTAAGCCTGCGTGGTCAGCCGACGGCAGCCTCATCGCCTTCGAATCGGAGCGCGACGGCAACACCGAGCTGTATGTCATGAACGCCGATGGCACCGATCAGTATAACCTATCACAGAGCGACGCCACCGACTCGGACATCGCCTGGGCTCCCAATGGACAGAGCATCGCTTTCTCCTCGCAGAGGGACGGCAACGCCGAGATATACCTCGTCCGAATCAGTGACGGCGCTCTCGAGAACGTGACCAACGATCCTGGCCAGGACGTGCTCCCCTCCTGGTCACCCGATGGCCAGAAAATCGTCTTCACCTCGTTGCGAGACGAAAACGCCGACATCTACGTCATAGCGCCTGACGGCACTAACCTGCAAAGACTGACCGAGCATCCTGGCAACGAATGGGCTCCTCTGTGGGTCCCGTAGCTGCGCCCTAACCGAGCAGACTTCGGTAGAGCGCCAGCAGCCGTCTCCCGGTTCGCCGCCAGGTGAACTTCTGCGCCTGCGACACTCCCCGTTCTATTAGATCCTGTCGTAGGTCTTGGTCGTTCAGTACCTTGCGGATCGTGCCGGCCAGCGCCGTGGGGTTATCCGGGGGGACCATCAGCCCCGCATCCCCAACCACCTCCGGCAAGGACGAACTGCGGGAAGCGACCACCGGCGTGCCGCAGGCCATCGCCTCCAGAGTAGGGAGGCCGAATCCCTCATATAGCGACGGGAAAACGAAGATATCGGCCAGGCTGTACACAGCCGGCAGATCCTCGTCGGGCACGAATCCCAGGAAGATCACGTCTCTCTCCAGCGACAACTCCTCCACCCTGCGGAACACACCCTCGTACAGCCAACCCCTGCCGCCCGCTATCGCCAGCTTGTGCGGCACATCTGATATCTCTCTCAGGACTGCGTAGGCGTCCAGAAGCAGGACGTGATTCTTGCGGGGTTCCAGCGTACCCACTGTAAGGATGAAGGGGAAATCCAGACCATAAACTGCTCGGGCCCTGGATAGAAGTCCCTCATCCTGGACTGGTCTGAAACTCCCATCCACACCGGGATAGAGTACCTCCACCTTCTCAGGGGAGGTCCCCAACAGCTCGATGATGTCGTTCCTCGTATTCTCTGAATCAGCCAGAACCAGTTCGGCCCGCCTGACCGCCCTGGGCACAGCCTTGGCAAGATAGCGTCGCAGCTTTGGTTCCGCGCCCTCTGGATATCTCAGAAAAGAAAGATCGTGAATCGTGACCACTGCTTTGCCGCGGCGGACGTGCGGCAAGACATAGTCGGGCGAGTGAAACACATCTACTGGCCCCGTGAAGAGATCGACCGGCAACGGTAGCCGCAGGCGATGCCAGATGATCGTCCACATCCTTTCCGACAGTGGAAGGTCTCGGATGTGGAAGTTGTCACCCACTGTGGCGTCAAGCTGCTGGCTTTCACCTGGGGCATGTGGAGCCCCGCGCCCTGCGACCAAGAGGACGAATTGGACATCCGCGTCCAGTTCGGCCAGCGCTCCAACCAACCCGCGGGCGTAACGGCCGATGCCGGCCCGCTGATGTGCTGCCGCGGTGTAGTCTATCCCGATGCGCAAGTCTTTGTTTCCCCGGGCGCTGTCACCACGCAGGCGCTCCGATCACTTGATGTTTCGGTAAGTCCAAATCCGATTCACACCGAAATTCCAGAACAGCACCACCACGATGGCGATGGCCTTGGCAACGTTGTAGCCCAGGGTCCCCCATTCGTGGAGCACCAACGCATCAAGGCCCAGGAAGATGGTCTGGTTGATGACATATCCGCCGATGCTCACCAAGCTGAACTGGATCAACTGAGGAACGAGCGGCTCTTGGCGTGATTCGGGGAATGTCCATAGCCGGTTCCAGATGAAGTTGCTCAGCACTGCGGCGGAGAATGAGAAAGTGTTGGCCCAGAACTTGCTCAACCCGAAAACCAGGATCAATATGTTCAGCACGGTGAAGTCCACTACGGTCCCGATGGCGCCCACCGTGGCGAATTTGAGGAAACGCACAATCTCCTGCTGCTTGTCCAGAAACGTCAAGTACGCTCTCCTCCATCGCGGACGAGAGTAGACGACGAGCGCCAATCTGGACACTGCTGAACTGGCAAGGAGAGGCTCAAGCAGCTTCGACAACAGACCCCCCGCATCTATGAGTCAACACATACACCAGTCCCAACATCATCGCCAGGTGCATGTTCATCCCGTGCACATACAGGTTGTCGAACACGCTGTGGACGGCAAAAGCTGCAAGCACGCCCAGGATGCCGAGGGCCACGCCCTGCCAAACACCGCGCATCGCCTCGACCGAGCGCCAGCTATGCCAGAAAGCAGCAAGCATAAAGAGAACATACGCAGCCAGGCCCAGCAAACCAGCCTCCGCGGCGATGTGAAGATAGTAGTTGTGGGCATGACCTAAGGGGTCGGCCCACCCGGGCAGAGCGTAGGCCGGATATACAGGCACGTAGTTGCCGATGCCCACCCCAAGCAGAGGATGGTCCCTGACCATGCCCAGCGCGGCCTCCCAGTGAGCCAGTCTTTCCACCACAGCGAAATTCTCATCGGTGAGGTGGATTCCTCGCACGTCAGTCGGCCGCAGGTAGGGGAGGAAGTCGGTGAACCGCGCACTTATGGACGCAGGCAGCAATCGCTCGCCACCCAGCAGCAGGAAGACGCTGCCAAAAAGCAGTACCCAGGCCAGGAGCACCCAGGCCCAACGGCGACGAATCGCCACGGCAACGCCCACCCCGGCGCCAAGGCCCGCCAGCACTCCCAGCACAGGGCCTAGAAGCCAGTCTCGCCCCGTCCTGAGCAACCACAGGGTGCCCAACCCCGCGCTGGCCAATCCTGCCAGCACCCCGGCAGTGACATCGCCAAACGCCCTGTGCCACAATCCTGCCCCGATCACCACGGCCGCACCGGAGATGAAGCCCAGCCACGCTCCCCGAGACCACGTCATCAGCAGCGCGGCTGACATGAGGGCCAGGCTCAGCCCGGCCAGCCCCCAGGTCACCAAGGACCACAAGTCTCGCCATCGCCAGCGAGCTAGAACGAGAGCCAGGGCCAAGGGTAGAATGAGGGCCAGGTATCCGCCATATGGATTCGGCTGCTCAAAGGTGCCATAGGCCCGGATGAACCGATCAAAGAGAAGGAATCCCTCAGGGCCTTTGCGACCGAAGAACTGGTAGATGCCCAGCAGGGCCTCCAGACATCCGGCCAACAGGACGAGGATAACGATGATCTTCACGTCCTTCTCTTCGACGACATTCACAGCGAGAAGATAAATAGCCAGGAGTTCTAGCCACAGCAGCAGCCCTTTTAGGCTCCACTGCAGAGACAGAGACCCCAGCATGGAGAAGGAGGCCACGCCGACGACTAGCAGCAGCGGAACGAGGAGGGGAGGGTGAACCGTCTTGACCTCCCTCTCGGCGATCATCCGCGCCACCCAGGCCACCACGGTGATGCCTGCCAGTGCCTCAGCGCCTCCGATGTTGATGACGCCGAAGCTGATCTCCTTGAGGGACCCGAAGGGGATAGCGAAGATCAGAAGATAGAGACCCACAACCGGTCGCACGAAGATGAGGATCAGGACGGCTGAGCCCACAATCAGCGCGGCCGCCCAGGTCACCGGCAGACGGGCGACAGCCAACCCAAGCAGCAGAACTACGACTACCGGGATGGCGCCACGCAAGATCTGATCATAGCTCGGACGGAACGTCCTCCATGATCCAGCGCTCTGTACGATGCTCTTCACGATTGGATGATAAGCAGGAAGCAGAGTTTTGTCAACGGATGGACAGCGACCCTCTGTAGCGTTTCAGTCCGGAGATGACTATCAGAGCCAGTCCAGCTCCCAGCAGATCGAACACGAGATCGAGGACACGTGCGGTCCGGCCGGGCACCAGATGCTGGTGCATCTCGTCGGAGATAGCGTAGAGCGCCGTGAAGACTAGGACACCCCAGATCGCGCGGACCGACGACTCGTGCCGGTCACTCGGCCAAGCCCACCACGCCAGCCCCGCCAAGATGCCGTACTCAACCATGTGCCCCAGTTTCTTGACGACGACGTCTAGGGCCTCCTCAGGATGATGCGGCAAATCCGGCTGAGCGGACAGGTAGAAGATCACCGCCATCCAGATGGCAACAGGCAACCAGCGCCACAGCTTCTTGCTGGACAAGGCTGTCCTCACCCTGCGTAGGCCCTCTCCACCGTTGGCGCCACCCTTGGCCATCCGAAGTGCCGCATCACGCTCTCCCTCGCTTGCCTACCCAGTTCCTCCCTGAGTAGCTCGTCATGCAGTAGCCGGACTACGCCTGTGGCGAAGGTTCGCACCTCGCCTGGCGGCACTAGGTATCCCGAAACCAGATGCTGGATATACTCGCCTACCTGCCCTACGTCGTCAGCCACCATCGGCAGCCCCGCCGCCATCAGATCCGCCACCTTGGCCGGGCAACGAGCACGGTTCAGCAGCGTATCCTCGAAGGGGCAGATGGCCACATCAGAGGCCGCGAAGTATCCTGGAAGCTCCTGCTGTTGGCGCCAGCCGACGTAGGTGACGTGCGATGCGAGGCCAGCCTCTTGGATAAGGGTCAGGAACCGGTCTTCTTCGCAAAAGAGGCCACGCCCGACGACTAGCAGATGCGCCGATGGCACCTCAGCCCAGACCTGATCCAATATCTCGACCAAACGCCGTGGTTCGAACTCGAAGAATCTGGTGAAGAGCAGGATCACGGGCTTATCGCCGAGTTGCCACTCACGTCGAACCCTGTCGCCCAGAGCCCCGTCTGGCGCGTCAGACTCGGGCTCCACACCGTTAGGCAAGTAGTGGATGATCTGATCATCGATCCCCATTTCTCGGGCGAGCGCCTCCAAGGTCCTGCTAGCCACAGTCAGTGCATGACAATGGGTCATGCCCCATCTCTCTTGCCAGGCGAAGAATCGCTTCTGAGCCACCGAGTAGGCCGCCAGATCGTTCCACCCACCCGATCCTTCCCAGTCATCGGTGTCGAGAACCACGCGTACCTTCGACAGACGCGACTTGGCCAGGCCCCATAGGATCGCTGCGTTTAGGCCTGAATAGGCCTTGGGCTTGAAGCAATGGACGACGTCGGGCCGTCTCTTGCGGATGCGACGCAGCAGGCGCCAGGTGATGATGACCTCTTTCAGCAGCGGGATGGAAGGAGGCAGGACGATGTTGTGGATACTCACCCCATCCTCTTCCCATACCTGCCCGCTGTCTTCAGGACAGGCCCAGGGAGGTAGAAGCACCTCGATCTGATGGCCGCGAGACGCCAGGTCTTTCGCCAGCGGCAATGCCCGCCTGGACATCGTGCCTTGCGGCCGCAGCCCAAAGGGGCCGACCATCACTACTCTCATAGGCTAGCACTGCCTCTGATTGCTACGCGGAGAAAGACCACGCACCCGGTTCGGGCCGTAGGTTGTGCCAAGCTGGTTACAGTAGTCTCACCGCCGGACCGTGATCTGGCTGAAAAGGATCATCGGCCTGCTCGACCGTCTGCGATTCCTGGTCTCATGGGCCGTGGAACGACAGAGGGCACCCGCTAAAGCCGATGCCAAAACAAGCACGTCGCGCTGGCGGCACGAGTGTGCCAGCAGCTATAGCTTGTAGATCTCTCCAAACTTGTCGCGCAGGTAGCGCAGGTACGGCTCTACAGTAAGCCCGCTTCCGGTAACAGCCGTCAGCAACTCCACGGGCTCGAATTTTCCACCATGCTTGTGCACGTGCTCCCGCAGCCAGCTCAGCAGTTCGCCGAACTCTCCACGCTCAATCCGCCGCTGGACGTCTGGGATGTCGCCTTCGATCTTCGCCCACAGCTGTGAGGCAACCAGGTTGCCCAGGGCATAGGTCGGGAAATAGCCGATCATGCCGCCCGACCAATGGATGTCCTGCAGTACACCTTCTGCATCGTCTCTGGGGGTCAATCCCAGGAACTCCTCGAACCTGGCATTCCACGCGTCAGGAAGATCCCCTATGGCGAGGGTGCCATCCATCAGCGATATCTCCAACTCGAAACGAAGCATGATGTGCAAGTTGTAGGTGGCTTCGTCGGCCTCGACCCGGATGAAGGAGGGTTCCACCTTGTTGATGGCGCGGTAGAAGGTATCCAGATCCACATCGCCCAGCTGACTTGGAAAGACCTCTTGCAGCCGCGCGTAGAACGCCACCCAGAACGAGCGGCTCCGACCGACCAAGTTCTCCCACAGTCGCGACTGCGACTCGTGCATAGCCAATGAGGCAGCATCAGCGAGAGGAGTCCGGTCAAAGTCTGGATTCACGCCCTGCTCGTACATCGCGTGTCCAGACTCATGCATCGAGCCGAAGAGAGCAGTGTTGAGGAACTTCGGGTCGAAGCGTGTGGTGATACGAACGTCACCGGTCCCGAAACCTGAGGTGAAAGGATGCACCGACTTGTCCTGGCGCCCTCGCTCGAAGTCGTAGCCGATGGCTTTGACAACCTCCAGTCCAAAATCCCGCTGCTTCTCCTCGTCGAAAGCCTGACGCACCACCGAGTCGTCCACAGGTGCACCGCGCTCGCTTATGGCCCGCACCAGCTCGACCTGCTGCGGACGCAACTCATCGAAGACGGCCTTGACTTCCGCTGTCTTCATCCCCGGCTCGAAATCGTCCAACAGGGGGTCGTAGATGTGCTCGTAGGGCGCGAAGAAGTCGACATACTGGCGTCGCAGCTCCACCACCTTCTCCAAGTGCGGCTGGAACTGTGGAAAATCGGCCTCCGCTCGCGCTTTCTCCCAGGCCTGGTGAGCCAGAGCAGTGATGCGTCGAAACTCGCCCACCCATTCGGCGGGCACCTTGCGTGCCTTGTCGTAGTCGCGCCGAGTCTTCTTCACAAGGCGTGCCTCGTCAGAATCGGGGTCCAGCTTGGCAACCTCCGATTCCGCTGCTGCGAGAGCCTCGCCTATGTCGTCGCTGACGAATCTCTCGTGGGCCAGACGGCTCAGTGTCGCCAGTTGCATGGCCCGCCCTGCCGCCCCTCCAGGCGGCATGTAGGTCTGCTGGTCCCAACTCAGGACGCCGGTGGCCGCGTTCAAATCGGCCACGATGCCTAGTTGATGGCGGAGTTGTTCAAGTTTCTCTCCCATCGATCCTCCTGTCCTCAGGAGTGCTTATCTCGGGGCAGTGGTCCGCCGATTCGGTCTCCCTTGCACCCGAAGCGAGCTCTCCGCAGTTCCCGCCCCATGCGTGGTAGCCAGAGGATGGTCTGCCACTCCCCACGCACGCCTGTGACGGCGCGGGCAATCTCTGTACATTACTACCGAGGATGCGCTGTCGAAGGTTCAGTCAAGCGGCACGGCCGGCCGGTAGTCAGCCCGGGCTACTCCACTGTAACAGACTTAGCCAAGTTGCGCGGTTGATCCACATCGCAGCCCCGTTCCACAGCCACATGATAAGCGAACAGCTGCAGGGGGACAATCGCCAGCACGGGAGTCAAGACCTCCAGCGTAGGCGGGATGTAGAACACCTCTTCCGCAAGCTCCCCAATCTCGTCGTCCCCTGCCGTGGCTACCGCTAGAACGTTGGCCCGGCGCGCCCGTACCTCCTGAATGTTGCTGACCATTTTCTCGTACGTATCACTCTGGGGCACTATGGCGAACACCACCGAGTTGTCATCCAACACGGCGATTGGCCCATGCTTGAGTTCTCCAGCGGGATACCCCTCGGCATGGACATAGCTGATCTCTTTCAGCTTTAGTGCCCCCTCCATGGCTGTGGGATAGCCCAGATTTCGTCCGATGAAGAAGAAGGTTTGCCGCTGGACGTGCCGCTTGGCAACTTCTTCGATGGCCTCCTTTTCTTGCAGGATCAACTCCACCTTGGCCGGCAACTCGCGCAAATCCTCCACGACGTCAGCTACCTGGGCCTCGGTGAGGAGGCTCCGTCTCCGGCCCAGATCCAGGGCCATCAAACACAACAACACCAGTTCGGTCGTGTACGTCTTGGTCGCCACCACGCATATCTCCGGTCCGGCCTGGAAGTAGATGGTCGCATCGACACCTCTGGTGATGGAACTCCCCATCACATTGGTCAGAGCGACGGTGATGGCCCCCTTGTCCCGGGCCAGCCGGAAGCCTGCCAGAGTGTCCGCCGTCTCCCCCGACTGAGTGATCAGAACGACGAGAGTCCTCTCATCTATGATGGGGGCACCATATCGGAATTCGGAGGCTATCGACACCTCCACCGGCAGCTTAGTCCACCTCTCCATCAGTAGCTTGCCCACCAGGCCCGCATACGATGATGTGCCGCAGGCCACGATATTGACGCGGTTCACGCTGCTCAAATCGAGGTGCGCCCACTCCGATAGGCTGACTCGCCTGCCATCAAGGCGACCCCGCAGAGTGTTGGCGATGGCTTCCGGCTGCTCGTGTACTTCCTTGAGGTAGAAGTCTGGATACCCCCCCTTCTCCGCAGACTCCAGATTCCAGGTGATTTGCAGCGGATCACG
>CAZNMJ010000059.1:0-15880 GCA_964573815.1 uncultured Anaerolineales bacterium | reverse complement strand
CGGGCATCCGGCGGTGGGCTCGTGCGACAAACAACAGAGCGCTGGCCGTCGCAGTGATTTCAACCGAAATGCCACCGGGATTGAGAGAGGAAGCGGACTTGACCGTGGAGGGCGTGGGAGGCTGGGCTGACTTCCTGGACAAGCTGGTCGAGGCCTTCAAAGCCGAAGCTTGATTGGTAGTTCGTCGGACCTGCGGAAGACAACAATGGCAAAGAACCGCCGAGAGCGAGACGGATGCCTGAATCACTCAAGACACGACTGATGCGCTGGGGTTTTAACTTCTACCCTGCGTACCGTGGAACGGGAGCGCGCATCACCTATATCGCGGGAGACTGGCGCGAGGTTCATATCAGGCTACCTCTGAGTTGGAGAACCCGCAACTACGTGGGCACCATCTTTGGCGGGAGCATCTACGCCGCTGTGGACCCGTTTCCGATGCTCATGCTCATCCACGTGCTGGGTCCGGACTACATGGTCTGGGACAAAGCAGCGAGCATTGGATTCCGGCGGCCCGGTCGTTCAGTGCTGTACGCCACTATCGAACTCGATGATCAGGAGACCGAAAGCATCAAGGCCGAACTCGCCCGGCAGCCATCCGTCGATCGTGTCTACCAAGTAGACTTGAAAGACGAGGACGGACTCGTCTGCGCTTTGGTCCAGAAGACCATCTACATCCGACGCAGCGAGGCAAACCACAGCTCAGCTGACCGTGTCTGACGCATCAACAGGAGCGTATTTCATCGTGGCGATGCGACCCTATGCCACCACGACCGACCTCTTGGACATGCGGAGCCTGCTAGACTCGATCTCCGATCGTCAGTGGTATGCGATTACTGTGAGTGAATGGTCAATATGTGGCAAGAGAGGACACCATGCTAGGGAATCGAGCACTGTACATTGCAGCTCTGCTCTGTCTGGCCCCATCTGCGAAGGCGTGCGGTCTCCAGCACCAGATACTGCAGAATCAAGTACTGGTACAAATCGACGAGGCGAAAGAGAAATGGCTGGATCAAGGTATTGAGAGCTATCGCATCGAAGTGTTGGTTGTGATAAGTGTCTGGCACGCTCAGTCGCATGCTATCACGGTGGAGGACGGGAAAGTGGTTGACCAGTCAGCATCCTGTATCCCTGCGCCCACCGAGTTTGGAGAGTGTGAACTTAGGCCATTCGACTCGCAAGACTACACCGTTGCCGGTCTGTTCTCCCAAGCTCGGAGAGTGGCCCGTAGCGACTCGGCCGAGTTTGCAGTGATCGACTTCGACCCAACGTACGGATTCCCCAGCCGCATCAGATTCGACCATCCGGAAATGATCGATGAGGATTGGGTGTGGGCGGTTAGCTCCTTTGAGGTGGTAGACGAGCTCGGCGGTCACAGCAAGTTGCGGGCACAGGTTGATGAGGACAAGGCTTGGCGCGTGAGGTCCTTCAAGGTCTCAGACTGGGAATTCGAGCATGGCGAACTGCTGGGCCACGGAACTGACTGGCTACCGGCAGACAGCATCCCGCTCGTCCACCGGCAAGACAGAGCAGAGGAAAGGAGTGACAACGTATCATGAGAAGACTTAACTGGCAGATTACGCTGGGCCTGGCCCTGATTGCCCTCTCCGCCATGGTCTATTTCGTCCACTACCTCATCTTCCGAGATGCCCACCACATCTTCATCTACATGATAGGGGACATCGCCTTCGTCTTCATCGAAGTCCTCATGGTCACGCTGATCATTCATCAGCTTCTCAGCCTACGTGAAAAGCGAGCCATCCTGGAGAAGCTGAACATGGTCATAGGAGCTTTCTTCAGCGAAGTGGGGACCAGACTGCTCAAGGACCTCTCCGCCCTTGACCCCAAATCCGAAGCCATCAGAAGTCACCTGGTCTGGACGGCAGACTCGTCTGACAAAGACTTCTCGGGTGTCAGGAGACTCCTTGAGGACCATGACTATGCTGTCGAAGCTGAGAAAAGCGCCCTGGAGGACCTCAAAGCCTTCCTTGTCGGCGAGAGAGACTTCCTACTGCGGTTGCTGGAAAACCCCAATCTCCTGGAACACGAGTACTTCACCAACCTACTCTGGGCGGTCTTCCATTTGACGGAGGAATTGGCTCACAGAGAGGATGTCAGCGAGCTGCCTGACAGCGACTACGCACATCTCGCAGGCGATATGCAGAGGGCCTACAGGCGACTCAGTACCGAATGGCTGGCCTACATGAACCACCTGAGTGATAATTACCCATACCTCTTCTCTCTGGCAATGAGAACGAATCCATTCGATCTTCAGGCATCACCGATAGTGAGATAGCCTCTCGACCAGAAGACAACAGAGGAGCTACCCATGAAGAAGCTGTACCGCTCGCGAGAAGACAGAATGGTGGCCGGCATCTGTGGCGGGATAGGAGAGTCCTACGATATTGATCCCACACTGGTGAGACTAGGAGTGGTCTTCCTCGGTCTCGCCACGGGCATCATGCCTGTCCTGGTGGCGTACATCATTGGAATCTTCATCGTACCGTTGCGGCCATTGTCGCAGGACAACGATTAGTGACACACTCCGCTGCGTCATTGAAAACACGCAGCATCGCGCAGTCCATACTGGGGCGAGCGCGGGTGTTGACGGTCGGCGGCGCCGCGGAAAGGTCCGCAGGGTGCCCATCGTCACGGCCCAGTTCCTCCTACCGGACGTAGGACAGAAAACCTTGGTCCCGGCAGCGACCGCCCTACCAGTGGTCGAAAAGGAAGATTGACCTCTTTGCTTCCTAGACCACCATCCCTCGGATTGAGGAACTCTGTCCATCCCAGCTGAGAGTGCTACTCCGCGGCGGAGCAATCCATCACCTCAGCACCGGCCGCAGTCCACGGCGTTCTCAGCCTGCTCAACTCGGAGATCCACGCACAGCCACGACGGGTTCGCCTGCTGGGCCTGGAGACGGTATCCGAGGGTAATCAGACGCCGCCCGAGCCAAGCGAGTAGCCGATCATCGACGGGGGTGCGTTTCTCAGACGCTGCTTGCGGCTCTGTCGCCAACCGTTCCCTCTCCGCCTCGGCAAGTAGATCCTCGTAGCGCTCTTGGTGCGCCAGGACGTGGCTCCACCTCAACACGTTCGCCTCCTCGTGCACACATTGCGTTTCTCAGAGCCAGGCCCGAGCCAGAACCTGGCGTACTAGCACTGATCTCTGTACTGGGTTCAGTCGGCGAGTTCTCTAGTCCTTCCCCTTGACAGCCCTCACCTTCACGCTATGGACCTTCGGATGGTCCGAGGAATCGTCCGTCGGAATGACTCCGAGCACCTGCCCGTCCGGGGAGGCCAGAACCGCCGTCGTTCCCTCTCGCGCCTTGACAGCCTCGGTGACCTCCTCAGGGATCAATTCCGTTAGGCCGTCAACGGACTCCACATCGATGGCGACTTCAGCGGCGTCCACCCTGTCCACCACGGCCACATCCTCAAATCCTGCATTCCTGATAACACTGACGTACTCAGACTCCTCCAAGGCCCCTGCTAAACATCCAGCCCAAGCGGATACGTCGTCTCTCAAAGCCTCAGGAAGGTTGGAGGCCACGATGTCCGATATGAGCATCCGTCCGCCGGGCTTGAGGACGCGGTACGCCTCCTGGAAAACCTTCGCCTTGTCCGGAGAGAGGTTGACGACGCAGTTCGAGATGATCAGGTCCACGCTCTCATCATCGACCGGCATATACTCCATCTCCCCGAGACGGAACTCCGCGAGGTGCCCCACTCCTGCCCGTTCAGCGTTCGTCCCTGCCCGTTCGATCATCTCAGGCGTCATGTCTAGGCCGATGACCTTGCCTGTCTCACCAACCCTCTGGGCGGCGAGCAAAACATCCAACCCACTTCCTGAACCCAGGTCGAGAACCACCTCGCCTTCTTGAATCTCAGAGAAGGCCAGTGGATTGCCGCAGCCCATGGAACTGGACGCCACGTCTGGTGGCAGGCACGAGAGCTCCTGCACAGAATACCCTAACCTCTCGGCCACGCTCTGAGAGGTCCCACAGCAGGGCTCCGGTGCGCAGCATTGAGCGTCCGCACATGCGGCCTGCGCGTAGTACTCTCTCACAGCCTCCTTGATCCTCTCTTGCTCAGACTTCTCCATCGCATTACCTCCTCACGCATCTAGTGCATCGTTCAGTTTTCTCAACAGTGTGCCAAGCTGCTTGAGTTCCTCGGCCTCAATGCTGGGACAGCAACCAGCGAAGACCCTATCCGGGTCAGGTGTTGCCTTTTTCAGAGCTTCACCTTGCTCCGTGAGCTGCACCAGGAAACTTCTCCTGTCTTCGGGATTCAGCTCACGAGTGACCAAACCCTTCTTCTCCAGGGTGTCGACAATGCCGGTTACCGTTGAAGGTGAACAGCAACAAGCAGACGCGAGTTCACTTAGCGGACGTCCATCTCTTTCCCAAAGCAGGCCCAAGATTGAATACTGAGGCGGTGTGAGGGCGACGGTTTTGATGCCCTCCCGTTGCAGTTGAGTGAGCTTCTTCGCCACAGTGTCCAAGAGCTGGTAGATCTCAGGAAGAGAACCCGTCTCATATGCTGTGTCTGACACATCGCACTGTGTAATGTTCATTCTTCAGTCTCCTCCATGAGCATGATCGGTATGGTTCGTCACCATATTATACGGAGCACGATTATTGCCATCCTTATATTTTCTATCCCAAGTATAATGCAGTGCGACCCGTTTGTCAAATCACGACAGAGAGCGAGGAATGCCGATACCGCCCCCTTCCTCCTATTTGCTCGTTTTTCCGCGCGCCTAGTCTCGAGAGCGAATATGGAAAAACAGCGCTCGAACCGTTCCGAGCGCTGTTTGTACCGAGAAGCAAGCCAAGTGCTTGAGCAACTACTCGTATCTACCGATCACCAAGCAGGCATTCTGGCCCCCGAACCCGAAGGAGTTTGTCAGCGCGATGTCGATATCCGCCTTCCGGGCCACGTTGGGCACGGAGTCCAAATCGCAGTCCGGATCGGGTGTCTCCTGGTTGATCGTAGGATGCAGCACCCCTTCCTGGATGGTCTTGATCGTCACTACCGTCTCCACCGCACCGGCCGCTCCAAGCAGGTGGCCGATCATGGACTTGGTGGCGTTGACCGGGATTTCGTAGGCATGCTGCCCGAAGAGGCTCTTGATCGCCACCACCTCAGCCGGATCGCCTATGGGGGTCGCCGTGGCATGGGCGTTAATGTACTGTATGTCCTTCGGTTCCAGACCCGCGTCGGCTATGGCCCGGCGCATGGCCAAGGCAGACCCCTTTCCCTCCGGGTCTGGAGCGCTTACGTGGTATGCATCCGTCGTTACTCCGTATCCCAGCACTTCCGCGTATATTCGAGCGCCTCGCTCCAGAGCGTGATTCAAGCCCTCCAGCACAAGGATCCCACAGCCCTCACCGCAGACGAAGCCATCGCGCTCCGCATCGAAGGGTCGAGAGGCCTTCTCTGGTTCGTCGTTCCGCGTGGAAACGGCACGCATGGCGCATATTCCCGCCAGGGCAAGCTCACACACCGTGGACTCGGTCCCTCCGGCTATGACCACGTTGGCCGATCCGTCGCGGATGGCCCTGGCGCCTTCACCGATGCCCTGGGTTCCCGAAGCGCAGGCTGCGATCACTGTTGAGGTGTAGCCCTTGATGCCGAAAGCGCAACCCACGTGATGGGCAGCTGCATTGGGCATCATGGAGGGCACGAAGAGCGGAGGCACTCGCCGTATGCCCTTCTCCTGCAAGATACGGTACGTCTTCTCCGACTCCACCAGACCACCGCCTATGCTGGTGCCCAGCACAACACCTACGTCCTCAGCGTTGTTCTCGTCTATGATCAGGCCAGCATCTTCTACCGCCTCCTTCGCGGCGGCCACCGCGAGCTCGCTGAAGCGAGCCATGCGCTTGGCTTCCTTGGGATCCATGTACTCCTCAGGATCGAATCCCTTCACCTCCCCCATGATGCGCACCGGGAAGGCGGAGGGATCAAACGTAGTAATGGGTCCGATGCCTGACCGTCCTTCCACCAGCCCATCCCACGTCTCCTGGACACTCAACCCCAGCGGCGTGATGGCGCCCATACCGGTGACTACGACCCTTGTGTTCTTCTCTCTATGCATCCTCACCTCCTGCTGCCACATCGCCACGCGCCATTGGCCGAGTTCTGTGGGCCACACTCTCCAGCCCACAAACGAAGCCAGATTGAGAACTCTCCTCCACCTCAGAACTGGACGAATAGGCTGCCCAGGCTGTTCCGCCAGCGCCTCACCGTGAATCCTAGCAAAAGCCTGCGGGCTGTAGCCCGCAGGCTGCGACTGGACTATTCTTCACCACGTGCATCGCGTGTCAGCACCTATGAAGTGGGCACGGCGACGTTTTCGACCTTCGTCACACCTGGCACCTGCTCCATGAGGTTCTTTTGGACATTCATCTGCAGGGTCATGGCGGAGAACGGACAGGTCCCACAGGCCCCTGTGAGCTTCACCTTCACCACACCATCGTCGGTGACATCGACCAATTCGATATCTCCTCCGTCCGCTTGCAGGAACTTCCGGACATCTGCCAAGGCCTTTTCGACTTCCTCTCGCATTAGTCTCACACCTCTTTTCTCGTTTGTCACAAAAGGAACGCTGCTCTTCTTCGATTCAATCATACCACAGAGGTCCGGAATATGCCAACCCTGCCCTTTTTTCCGCAAGATGCTCCAGACCCCCCGACAAGCGACGTGGCCAGACGGGCGCGCGTCACTCACCAGCTTGGCACCTACTTCCGAGACTCCTTGACAACGCAAACGGGCCACCCTACTGCCGGCGAAGCTGCACCATCAGAGTCCCCAGCCCAGCCAGGATCAGACCTATTACCTGTTGCCCCGTAAGGTGCTCTCCGAGGAATAGCCAGGCGAGGACTGCGATCTGAGCGAGCATCGTACCGTTGATGATGCTGGACTGCATCGCCGATAGAACCCGCAGGGTATAGTTCCAGAGGGTGAATGCGAAGGCGGTGTTCACCACTGCCAGCCAGCCGATGATCAGCCAGTTGGCTAGGCTGAGGCTCGGCAAGCCCTGAGTTGTGATCCCCGCGCCCAGCAGTGCAACGGCTCCAACTCCCATGCTCACCGTAGTCACGACAGAGGGGTGAATGTCCCCTTCACGATTGATGTGCCGACCGAGGATCGACGATGCAGCGTTGGCGAGCACTCCCACGGTCGCCGCTAGCAGCCCGACAGCTTGGCCTAGGGGTATCCACACGGGATAGAAGTAGAGCAAGATGCCACTCAGGTTGACCCCGACACCGCTCCATTGGAGGGTTGTCGGTCGTTCCGCGAGAAAAACGATGCCGAGCAGCGCCACAACGACTGTGGTGAAATTCCAGAGGAGGCTCACGGTCATCGCGGGCAGATAGGCCAGGCTGACGAATATCGCTCCCTGAGTGATGGCATAGAACAGCAGGCCAAGAGCGATCAACTCTCCCCACTTGCGCCGAGACAAGCCGCGAATACCACTGCGGCGGTGCGAACGCAGCGCAACAGGAAGTAGACAAAGGAAGGCGAGGGAGTATCGCAAGCCGGCGAAGGTCAGCGCCGGTATGTCTTCCAGGCCAATCTTGATGAGCACCCAAGATGTGGACCACAGAAAGGTCACAAAAAGAGCCTGGACTACAGCACGCGGATGCGCAAGACGACGCTTCATGATAACGATTCCCAGGATAACCGGCTTATTGTAGCCGATGTTGTCGGCCGGCTCAACGCGCTGTGCAAGAGCGCGCCAACCTCGCTCATCCCCTGTGAAGATGTTATAATCGCCAAGGCCGTCGACCGTTACGTAGCGTGCTTCGGCTCGGGACACCGAGCGCGAAGCACCTTGCTTGACAAGGATTGGCCACCCTGCGAGAAAGCGCGTTTCCATCTGACGGTGCGGGCTACGGCAGAGTTCTTGATGGCTAGGAGGCGGCGATCCGTGACCGCCGCGGAGCTAGTGGTTTCGAAGATGCAGACCTATCAGCCGGAGGGGCGTCCGGGCGGAGTGTCAATCAAGGTACTGAACCTGAGCTTCTCCTATGGAGACAGGACTATCCTGGACGGTGTCTCCTTCACGATAGACAACACCAAGAGAAGCTGCCTGGTTGGCAAGAATGGAGTCGGCAAGTCGACCCTCCTCAGAATACTGGCCAGAGAACTGCGTGCCTCTGGAGGACAGGTCATCGCCTCCAATCCTCGCTACACGGTTGAATATGTGCCTCAGATCATCCCCGTCGTGGACGAGGCGACGGGAGCATTGGACCAGCTTCTTGAAGCGAGCGGCGTCGCAGAGAAAGTGGCGAAGCTGGAGTTCTATCACCAGCACGTGACCGAGCCAGGACTCAAGGACGACTTCGAGGAGTTTGTGTCACAGCATGACGAGGCGCAAATCTATGCCTCGGTTCACAGAGTGAGAGTGGCTCTATCTTCATTCGTAGGTCTTGCACCATCGGAGGAAAACAAGCCCCTGCGTGAGTTGAGCGGAGGGCAGAGGGCCAGGCTTTTCATCCTTCAGGCACTGACCAGTCGACCGGACCTACTTTTACTTGACGAGCCCGACAACAACCTTGACTGTGAAGGCAGAGAATGGCTGATCGGACAGATTAGGGAGTATCCGAGTACGGTTCTTGTAGTTGGGCATCGCGCCGAGTTCGTTGATCAGATCGCCGACAGAGTTCTCGAACTCTCTGACAGGGATCACAAGATCTACGCCTACACCGGCAACTATTCGAGCTACCTTGAGGCGGAGGCAGGGCAAGAGGAACTCGACGAGAGAGAAAGGCTCCGAATCGAAAAGGAAAGGCGCCGCCTGAGGGCCGCCATTCAGAAGCAGTTGAGACTAGCAGCGCGGAGTCAACGCGGACCGAAGAGAAGAAAGGACAGAGACAAGATGGCCGCCAAACACAAGAGCGCTCGAGCGGCCCAGAAGCATCAGGAACAGGCCGCGACACTGAAGAAGAGATTGGCAACGCTACCGGACATTGAACGGCCCAAACATGCCGAACTGAGAATCGACCTTGAACCAGCCCATTGCGGTCAAAACGTAGTCATAATCGCTGGGGTATCGAAGGCCTATCGGAGAAGTCTGTTCGAGGATTTCTCCTCGGTGGTGAGACGAGGGGATCGTGTGGCCATTGTTGGACCCAACGCTTCAGGCAAGACGACACTGCTGAAGATCATTACCGGACTGGCTGAACCAGATGAGGGAGAGGTGAAGCTGGCTATGGGCGTTGTGGTAGGATACCTGCCTCAGGAGCAAGAAGGGCTGCCAGACATGACGGTCCTGGACTACTTCCGCCACACCGTCGCCATGGACTTAACCAGCTTGCGAAGGGAATTGCATCACTATCTGTTCACTGTGGACGAGGTATCAACCAACATACAGTCGCTATCAGCTGGCGAAAGGGTGCGACTGTTCCTGGTCCAGTTTGCCTTGAGCCACGCGAACCTTCTGCTACTTGATGAGCCCACAAACAACCTGGACGCCGTGTCGAGGGATAGACTGGCAAAGTCCCTGATGGACTATGCAGGCACTATTCTGGTAGTCTCCCACGACGGGGGCTTCCTGGAGAAGTTGTTGATAGACAAGACCCTTCATCTCGGCAGAGGCAGGGTACACACGAAATATGGCCTCGCTCTTGAAGCCAAGCCATGAGAAATCCCACACGCGTGTGTAGACCGCACAGCACTGCAATGGCCTACCATGAGCACCAACTTCTTTGAAGACGTCTATCGCATAGTCCGTATGATCCCTGCAGGGCATGTGGCGACCTATGGCCAGATCGCCGCTTATCTCGGAAACCCCCGTGCTGCCCGTACTGTGGGCTGGGCCTTGCACTCCATGCCTGGCGGCAAGGGCATCCCCTGGCATCGAGTGATCAACTCCAGGGGGAGAATCAGCCCCTCGCCGGGAGGCCTCCGTGCAGCTCAACAACGAGCGATGTTGGAGAACGAGGACATCATCTTCGACGATACGGGTCGCATCGATCTGCAGAGATATCAATGGAGAGGGACTCGGTGAGCGAGGACTACCCCAATTATCGACGCAACTTCGCCTCCATCGCCGGCGACTGGGTGTGTTTCGTCATTGGTATGGCCTTCGTCAACTACACGAGTGTCATACCCTCCTTCATCAATCGACTCACGGACTTTGCGCCCCTCATCGGTCTGGTGATAACGATCGCCAACGGTGCGTGGCTGCTGCCCCAGCTCTTGGCCGCCAATCACGTGGCCAGCAGAGCGAGGAAGAAGCCTTTCGTCGTCGCGCTCGCGCTGATGGGGCGGCCTATGTATCTGCTAGTGGCCTTGGTCATTTTCCTGACCGGCGAAGCATATCCATGGTTGTTGCTGGCCGCTTTCTTCCTGGCCGAGACCATATTCTCGACCATGGACGGTTTGTCCAGCGTTGCCTGGTTTGACATCATGAGCACGAGTATTCCTCCGACCAGGCGAGGACGCCTGTTCAGCACAGCTCAGATCACCGGTGGAATTCTCGCTATGGTGGCAGGCGTGGCGGTGCGGCACATTCTTGGCCCAAGCGGACCAGCTTTCCCCGACAACTACGGCCTTCTATTCTTCATGTGCGTCGTGTTCCTGTTCATGTCTCTGGGATCCTTCAGTTTCCTCAAGGAGCCGGTGCACGAAGCCCAGGCGGAGCGACGGTCCTGGCACGCCTACCTGCCCAGATTAGTCGCGCTGCTTCGGGGTGATGAGCAGTTCAGGTTGATCAATATTGTGCGTTTGCTCGCGGGGCTTGGGTCGCTGGCGCTGCCGTTCTACGTTGTCTATGCGACCGACGTCCTCCGGATAAGCGATGAGTACGTGGGCCTATTCGTCTCGGCGCAGGTGCTGGGCGGAGTAGTAGCTAGCGTCGCGATGGGGTACCTGAACGAGAAATCGGGCAGCAAGATCGTAACCCAGCTGACAGTGGCCTTGGCACTGAGCGTTCCAGTGCTGGCCCTGCTCATACACTACTGGCCTCCTCCGGGTGTCATTGCAGCCTACGTCTATGCCCTCGTATTCGTCCTCATCGGCGCGAATTTCAGCGGCTACATGCAGGGTTTCATGAATCTTGTGCTGGAGATGTCGCCCCCGGATGAAAGGCCGGTCTATGTGGGGCTGTACAACACCGTGGGGGGCACCCTGATAATCATCGTTCCGCTTCTCGGAGGATTGCTGCTGCAGGCCACCTCCTATCCCATTCTGTACGGTGCCGCAGCCTTAGGGATCACGGCGAGCTTGGTCATGTCCTTCAAGCTGGCAGAGCCCCGCCAGGCCTAGCGTACGGTGTATAAGGCACAATTGTCGGAGCGCGCCAACTGGGATACAATGCAGCTGGAAAGGACGGAGGGAACGAGGCATGCGATTCGACGAACGGGCAAACGACGAGATACGACCCGTGGTCATCACCCCGGGATACCTCGACCACCCCGAGGGTTCGGCATTGATCAAGATGGGCCGCACCCGGGTTATCTGCACCGCCTCCATCGAGGAAAGGGTCCCCTTCTGGCTGCGAGATCAAGCTCAAGGATGGGTGACCGCTGAGTATGGTATGCTGCCCCGCTCCACGCATCAACGTACTCCTAGGGAGACGAGGGGCCCCCGAGATCGCACTCAGGAGATTCGTCGTCTCATTGGCCGCTCGCTGAGGGCGGGCGTCGACTTGCACCTGCTGGGAGAGCGAACCGTCACTGTCGACTGCGATGTGATCCAGGCTGACGGTGGGACGCGGACCGCCTCCATCACTGCGGGCTACGTCGCTCTCGCCATTGCCCTGCGGAAGCTCATCAAAGGTGGTCTCCTGCCGCCGAGGGTGCTTGGCGCGCCTATCTCCGCGATCAGCGTGGGCGTCGTCCAGGAGGAAGTGCTACTGGATCTGAACTACGACGAGGACTCCCAGGCCCAGGTGGATTTCAATGTAGTCATGAGCGGCCCCGACCAGTACGTAGAGATTCAAGGCACCGCCGAACAGGGTGTTTTCTCCCGAGAGGTAATAGACGAGCTTCTCACACTGGCCCAGAAGGGGATCGCGGAGTTGCTGAAGTTCCAGAGGGAAGCGTTCAAGCGGTAGGTACGCCCCCAGCTAGGCCAACGGCCCCTTCTTGCGCGCATGGGCCTCCAGGGACAGCTCGATGATTCTGTCCACAAACTCCATGGGGCCGATCCCTACCTCAGCGGCCTCGTGAAAGATGCACGTCGAGGGAGTCATTCCGGGCAACGTATTGGGCTCAGTGACGATTACTTCGCCGTCAACCACGAAACCATCCATGCGCGCATAAACCTTTAGCCCCAGCGTTCTGTATGCCTGTACCATCACCTCTTGGATCTTCATGAGCAGATCCTCGGGCAGCCTGGCAGGAGTGATGTTCTCCCCCTCCCCGGGTAGGAACTTCTCCTCCACCGTCAGGTAGTCCCCCTTCCGCATGGTCTCCGTGGGTGGCAGGGCAGTCAACTCTCGGTTCCCGATCACTCCGCAGGTGATCTCCGTGCCAACTAGAAGCTCCTCCACCAGAGCGGTGGTGTCCCACTGAAAGGCGTTCTCAAGAGCCGCTCCCATCTGCCCTGGCTTTCGCACGACGCCCAGGCCCGTGCTGCAACCCTCGCGTGTAGGCTTGACGACGCAGGGATACCCCAGCGAATCCTCCACCCGTCCTAGTATCTCCTCTTCATTCTCTGCCCATTCTCGCTCGGTGACTGCCAGATACTTGGGGACCTTTATCCCTGCCGCAGCGAGGAGTTTGCGCTGCAAGTATTTGTCCATCCCTATCGCCGAGGCCATTACTCCTGATCCGGTGTAAGGGATGCCTAGCAACTCCAGCAGTCCTTGCAGACAGCCGTCCTCCCCATACTTCCCATGGAGCCCAATGTACACAAAATCCGCAACGGATGCTAGCTCATCGTAAGCGATTCTTGTAGCCTCCTCCTCCAGACGGTCGGTTATGTCAACCGTCGTGTTCTGGACCAGGAGCTGCAAGGGAATCTGCCACAACCTCCCCTCCCCGTCGAGGAAGATGGGAACACCTTCATACTTCTGCGGATTCAAGTTGAAGTAGATATTGCGGCCGCTCTCCAAGGATATCTCCCTCTCAGAAGATATCCCCCCCAGGACTACACCCACGCGCAACTTCTTGCTCGCACTCTTGTCAGTCATTTGCCCGTCGCCTCTCAGCCTGCATCTAGAGGGGTCCCTTCTTGGCAGTATGCGCCTCCAATGCCAGCTCTATCATACGGTCGAAGAGCATCATGGGATTGAGGCCGATGTCCGCTGCCTGATGAAAGAGGAACGAAGAAGGAGCCATGCCCGAGGAGGAGTTGGGGTCGGTGATTAGCACTCGATCACCATCCACTAAGAAGCCGTCAATGCGCCCGTAGTTCTTCATCCCCAAGGCTCGGTAGGCCTTCACGACCTCTTGCTGTATCTGGGCCAGTACGTCCTCGCCTACGCGTGCCGGAGTGATCTTCTGCGACTGCCCGGGCATGTACTTATCTTCGTAGGTCAGATATTCGTTCTCCGTGGCCGTCTCCGTGGGCACCATTGGCTGCAACTCTTCGTTTCCAAGCACAATGCAGGAGAACTCAAGACCGGAAAGGTACTCCTCCACCAATGCCAGGTTGTCCCAGGAGAAGGCTTCTTCCAGCGCTGCATCAATCTCGCTGTCCCGACTCACCACCGAGACCCCGATGCTGGACCCCTCGCGATCGGGCTTGATGACACACGGCAGCCCGACAGTCTCCAGAATGTCTCTTCGAACAGCATCAGGATCCTCCTCCCAATCCAGGTCCTCTACGAGCAGCTCATTCGCTACCTCGACCCCTGCCTCCTTCAGTACCGTGTGGGCCATGTACTTGTCCATACACACTGCCGAAGCCAGCACCCCCGAACCCGTATAGGGTACGCCCAGTAGCTCCAATACCCCTTGGATACAGCCGTCATCGCCGTACTTGCCGTGGAGGGCGATGAATGCGAAGTCGATTAGAGAGCGGAGATTCTCGTATGATACCCTTTCTGCCTCACCTTCCAAACGACTGATGATATCTGCTGTCGTGTTCTGAATCAGCAGTTTTTGGGGAATGTGCCACAACCGCCCCTCCAGGTCCATGAAAACGGGAATGACGGTGTACTTCTGAGGGTTGAGGTGCACGCATACCTGTCGCCCACTGGCCAACGAAGCCTCTCTCTCTGAGGAAATACCTCCTAGAATCACCCCAACGCGCATCACAGACATGGTCCCATCCGTAGAGTAACAGCGAGGTACTTCACATTATAGCAACCGTCAGAGGGGCAAGCAAGGGGAGCAAGCGAGCTCGATGGTGTGGAGGGGAAAGCCTCACGTCTCGTATTCTTTAACTGCGCGGCGCAGCGCGTCGGGGACCCTCATCGGCCGACGGGCGTCCTTGTCCACATTCACAGCTACGATGTGACCCGTGGCGACCAGTTGATCCGAGGCATCCTTGTGGATCGAGAACTCCCATGTGAGGCTGCTATCGCCTATGTTGGCGATGCGAGTGTGCACATTAAGCACCTCGTCATAGTACGCCGGGGCGTGGTGGCGACATAGTGACTCCACGTAGAGCAGATCCATCCCGTCAGCGAGGAGATCCTGGTAGCTATACCCGATAGCCTGCATGTAATCCATCATTGCTATATCGAAGTAGGTGTAGTAGTGCCCGAAGAAGACGTGGCCCTGGGCATCGGTCTCCACATATCTGACCTTAACGGGAGAGTAGTACTTGTACTTGTCAGGCATGCTGGTTGTGTCACCTCCAAGATTCAAGAGCCAGAGTCAAGGGGCCGTTACCCCCGGGCCTTCATCTATCGGTTGCTACTCTTTCGTACTCAGGAATCCAATGGAACTCCGTCTCTGGCCTTGGGCTGCGACTGAGGTGCGCCGCCTGAACCACCAGCGCCGCCCCGCACCACTCCGCTCTTCTCTTGGCAGGTGGCGTTATCTAGCTGATGATCAGTGTTCTCCCGTTAGCGGGACGAACGTCACGCCTCCCTTGTTGTGGAACTCGACCTCTCCCCCCTGCTTGGTTACCAGCCAAAGCGTCTGCAACCATCCCACCGGCCCCACCGGGATGACCAGGCGACCGCCATCCTTCAGCTGGTTGATGAGAGGCTGTGGTACGTGGTCGGGAGCAGCGGTGACGATGATGGCATCATAAGGTGCGTACTCCTCCCAACCATAATAGCCATCGACGTTCAAGGTCCGGATGGAGTCGTACCCAAGCCGAAGCAGTCGGTCGCGCGCAGAGTCAGCCAATTCGGGTATGATCTCCACCGTGTAAACCTTGTCCGTTATCTCAGCCAGGATCGCTGCCTGGTAGCCTGACCCGGTGCCGATCTCCAGCACCTTGTCACCTGTCTCCAAATCCAAGAGTTCCGTCATCAAGGCCACGATGTACGGCTGTGAGATAGTCTGTCCACAGTCGATGGGCAAGGGGCGGTCGCTGTACGCCATATCAAGATACTCGTCAAGGACGAACTCATGGCGGGGCACCGTCCGCATCGCCCGCACGACCTCAGAATCACTCACCCCTCGCGACCGTATGTCGTACTCAACCATGCTCTGCCTATCCTCAACGTAAACATCCGATATCAGCGCACGAGTTGGCGATGCGGCAGGAGCCGGGGTCGGAGACGGAGCCTCCTCGCCCTGTCCAGCGCGCTCTCCAGCGGTGAACAAGCCTGAGCCCCACAGCACTGAGAGCAGAAGCACGCAGGCTACAATCGCCCCTACCGCAACGGCGACTCGATTCTTCGCAACCCCCATCATCATATCTCTCCCGCACGGCTCAAGCAGAGTCTCCTTAGATTCTACCACGTTCAACCGCGCATACCAAGGCCAAAGATCCTTGACGGTCCGCATCCAGCGTGCTA
>CAZNMJ010000058.1:0-15899 GCA_964573815.1 uncultured Anaerolineales bacterium | reverse complement strand
GATCGCCTCGGGGGCGAGGGCGCTGGTACCGCCCATAGAGGGGTTGGTCGAGACGGGCTACATCGCCCACGTCTCCGTGCTTCAACTTGACGCTCCACCTGAGAGCCTGATCATCATTGGCGGAGGGTACATTGCCTGCGAGTATGGGCACTTCTTCTCGGCCCTGGGAACCAAAGTGACCCTTCTGGAGATGATGCCCCGCCTGTTGTTGGGGGAGGACCCTGAGATATCCGAGATAGTGGAGAGGCGCTTCTCCAAGTATGCGGAGATCCACACCAACCATGAAGTCGTCAAGGTGGCAAAGAGGGGCGATCAGAAGGTCGTCACGGCGCTGAATCGCGAGGACCACCAGACCCGCGACTTCACGGCCAGCGAGGTCATGCTGGCGGCTGGGGTGCGGTCCGTTTCCGACCTGCTGAAGCCGGAAAAGACAGGCGTCGAGACCGACAAGCATGGCTGGATCAAGGTGAACGAATACCTGGAAACCACCAAGCCCGACATCTGGGCTCTGGGAGATGCGCTGGGCAGGCATATGTTCAGACACACGGCCAACTACGAGGCGCAAGTGGTGTGGATGAATGCTTTCACCGAACACAGACACCCGGTGGACTATCACGCTGTGCCCCATGCGGTCTACGGCTACCCGCAGGTGGGCGGGGTAGGCCTGACGGAGGAGCAGGCCAAGGCGGCTGGGTATGAGATCCTCGTCGGCAGGGCCAACTACATGGAGGTCACCAAGGGCTACGCCATAGGCGAGGAGGATGGTCTGGTGAAGGTGGTGGTGGAGCAAGGTACGGGGCGCATTCTGGGATGCCACATAGTGGGGTCCCACGCGGCGATCCTGGTGCAGCAGATAGTGTATCTCATGAATGCGGGCGAGCAGGACTACATCCCTCTGGCAGACTCACAGGTCATTCACCCTGCGCTAAGCGAAGTCGTGATCAACGCCTTTGGAGACATGGCCCCGCCTGATCATGTTCATGAACATCACGGATAAGCCGCGCGGTCGGCAGATCTTTGTTGGGAGGTTGTTCGCCAAGCATTCGAAATCAACCATGGCGAGTAGGGTCGCATGATGGTCTGAGCCTGTAGCTATCATTGAGTATCTATCGGCACGGATGGCTCCGTCTTCGATCGTTGATCTGGAGGCTCGGAAGCACAAGCATAAGGATCAAGGAGGATACGGGGTGAAGAATCTTTACCTGAGGAGTGTTTGTCTGGCTTCCACACTGCTGATGCTAGCTGTCGGCGCCGCCGTGGCTCAGGTGACCCTCACCATCAAGCCGGACTGCATTGAGTGCTGCCCCTTGCAGGGTCTCGGGCAGTGTCCTGGTTACACAGCCTGGGTCACGAGCACCGGTTTGGGGGATTTCGAGAGGCCACTTCTGATACTGACCGGGCCGGGTCCCGCGGGTCCGTTTGGCACCTCCGGTTTCCTGGCCGCCGATGAGCGCGGCAGGCTGGAGCTGCAACTGATCTTCTTGTGTGAGAATCCTTGGCGCGTTGAGGAAGAGGCGACCGTCCAAGATGTTGATTACTACTGGTGGATCTACCCCGAGTGGAAGCCGGCCGACTATGGCCGGTGGACGCTCCACATCAGTGGCCAGTCAGGTGAGGCGGAAGGGCATTTCCGCTTTGCGGAGGACTGCGAGTTGGCCGCCTTCGTGCCCGAGCCGGCCACCATGCTCCTCTTTGGCGGCGGTCTAGCAGGACTGGCTGGATATGCGGCTCTGCGGTTGAGAAGTCGACATGGCGCGTGATCCTGTCACGGCACACGCCGTCAGCGCTTGCCTTTCTCAAGTCTATCCAGCAATTCCTCACACGAGAGCGTGTTGGCGATGTTGGCCGGTTCAGCCCACCCCCGGCGAGCAGTGGCCACCCCGAATCTCATCACGCCCAACCCCTCGGCATGATGGGCATCGCTTCCGAGGGCCAGCATCACTCCTTCGTTGATCGCCCGTCGGGCCAGTTCCCCATCAAGGTCCAATCGGTTGGGCTGGGCGTTGATCTCCAGCATCGTCCCAGTCGTGGCCGCCTCCTCCACGACGGCCTCGAAGTCGATGGCAACACTTTCTCTTTGGCCCAGCAGCCTGCCTGTGGGGTGGGCGATGATATGAACGTGCGGGTTACGCATGGCGGCTATCATCCGGCTGGTCATCTTTTCCTCATCCTGGCGCAGGCCCAAGTGGATTGCAGCCACGACGACGTCGAACTGGGCCAGGACTTCATCGGGGAGGTCCAGATCACCGTCTGTCCTGATCTCCAGTTCGACCCCCGACAGTATGCGGAAGGACGCCAGCCTCTCGTTCAGCCTGGCAATCTCCTGCCGCTGCCGCGCGAAGTCCTCAGGAGTGAGGCCTCCGGCCACCCCCAGCCCCTGACTGTGATCGGTGATGGCGATGTACTCGTAGCCACGAGCGATGGCCGCCAGAGCCATCTCTTCGATAGTGCTGACCCCATCGCTGTAGATGGAGTGGGTGTGAAAATCGCCCTTGATTTGTCCGTCTGCGACCAGATGAGGTAGCCGCCCCCCGCCCGCCGCTTCCAGCTCTCCTCCTGCTTCCCGCAGTTCCGGCGGGATCCAGTCCAGGCCCAGCGTGCCGTAAACCTCTTCCTCGGTGGCGCACGATGTCAGGCTGCCATCCTCATGCTGGAAGCCGTATTCGCTCAGGCTCAGGTCCTGTTTGCGGGCCAGACCTCTCAAGGCCGCGTTGTGGTCCTTCGAACCTGTGAAGTGCTGGAGCAGCGAGCCGTAGTGGGTCTCGTCCAGGACCATCAGGTCGACCTGAAGCCCGCTATGGAGGACGACGGTGGCTTTCGTGTCCCCCTGGGAGCGAACGCTGAGCACCTGGGGCAGGGAGACGAAATACTCGACGACCTTCTCTGGATCGCTGGAGGCGGCCAGGATGTCTATATCGCCCACCGTGGGCAGACAGCGCCGCAGGCTCCCGGCAGGTGTCACGCCCTTGGCCGGTCGGCACTCACCCAGCGCAGAGACTATCTCTTCTGCCACCGGCAAGGCGGTGGCCAATAGATGGCGTCCAGAGATGCGGTGCATCATCTCGATCCCTTGCAGAATACGCTCTTCTGACTTCGCGCCCAGGCCCTTGAGGTGGCGCAGCTTGTGCTCCCGGGCTGCGGTCTCAACGTCGGGGATGCTCACCAGGCCCAACTCCGTGTACAGTCGATGGACCGTCTTGGGACCCACCCCAGGGATGCCCAGCAGCGAGACCACCCCATCTGGTATCTCACTCTTCAACCGCTCGTAGAATTCCAGCCGTCCGGTGCGGAGTATTTCGTCAACTTTTCCGGCGATCGCCTCTCCGACGCCAGGTATCTCCCGCAGCCGGCCTTCCTCCCATAGCACAGTCAGGTCCTCAGGATAGTGGGCCATGGCTTCGGCTGCCCGCCGGTAGGCGCGGACACGGTACCACTCTTCACCCTTAATGTCGAGCATGTCAGCGATATCGAAGAACACCTGGGCTATGTCTTGGTTGTCCATGTCCCTGCCTGACATAGTTCCCCCTTAGCCGGCTGGTGACACCATTGCTCGGCGAAGTTGGGCATACCGTTCAGCACGTGGCGGTGGTATCGTAGTGGCTCCGAAGGTATTATATCACAGGTGAGACTCAATATTGACCACCAGAAACCCAACTGCTTCGGCTGGACGTACGGGCATAGACAGGCCAACGATGCCCGAGGATAGGAGGGTGTTAATAAAGGCTTTCAGACACGCATACGGCCTCATTCCAGCTCCGCCGACCGCTGGATCGCTACTTCGACACGGCCTGCGGCCTACCCAGGATGTGCCCAGCGACGGATCTCACATCGTTTTTCCACACTGTCCACAGGGGCGTTGCTAGTGGGCTGCCATTGTGTTATAATGCGTGGTAAGCTGCGCGAGAACGACTTGCTCCGGACACTGGGTGAGCAGGAGTTGCGGAGAGGAGGACGGTAATGGAAGAGGGAGTAACCATCCAGCAGTGGATGATACTTGCCTTATTGTTCTACCTGGACGTGGTGGTCCTGGGCTGTCTGTTCATGATAGCGATGAACAAGATCTACCTTCTGCCCTGGTAGATCTCTTGTGAAGTTCCCTGTCACCTCTCAGTGAGGCCCATCCCACACCCAGATCGCTCCAGCTATTCCCCCCGTCGCCGCCTGGCATACTGCACCGTGAACTCTGCCCCCAGCAGGATGATGACCCCGCTGATGTAGGACCAGAGCAGCAGTGCGATTACCGCTGCCACCGATCCGTACACCAGGTTGTAGGAAGCGAAGGTGCCCAGATAGATGGTGAAGCCTATCTGTGCGACTTGCCATGCCAGCCCGGCCAGCAGGGCGCCTGGCAGTACCTCGGTCCAGCGAACATGGGTACTGGGTAGGACCGTGTATAAGAACGAGAATGAGAGCGCCGTCAGCAAGAAGGGCAGCACATTGCTCGAGAGGTTCGTAACCAGGCTGGGAGAGACGGGGGAGCCGCTCAGCACGAGAGCCGACAAGCGGGACACCAGCTCAATGGCAGGGGAAGCATAGAGGGAGACGAAGAAGAGAAATGCACTGAGCAGAACCAATCCCGCCGCTAGAGCCCGCTCCGCCCAGGCGGGTCGAGGCGTCTCCACATCCCAGGCCCTGTTGATGGCCCGACTGAGGCCGCCGAAGACACCGGAAGCAGACCAGACCAGTCCCACTATACCGACCACGCTGGCTGTACCTCTGAGCTGCAAGACACGTTGGATATTGGTGCGCACTAGCTCCACGGCCGCAGGGAAGTAGCCCGCTACCACGGCCAAGGCTCTCTCTTGCGCTTCCTGGGAGTTGAGTACGAAGCTCCCCAGCGAGATGAGCAGCAATGTCAACGGGAACAGCGAGAAGAGAACATAGTAGGCGATGGCAGCAGCGTTGGCCGTACCCTGATGTTCTATGAATCCCTTGTAGGATCGCTCACCGACCCCTAGCCAACCGTTACTCATCTTGTCCAGGCGAACCCAGATCCGGACGAGCTTTTCCCTGGTCTCCCAGACGATTTCGTTCCATCGTTGAAGGGCTTTGGACAATTGTTGCATGATATCGATGCCCTCCTTCAAGCTGCGATTCTATGCCACCGAAAGTCCCTAGTCAAACCCTCGGTGCAGAGGACTGACGAGAACCCTCTCTGTCCCCCGTCGCCCATTGGCCATCCCCTACCACTGCCAAGTCGCCTGCGCACCCTCGGCGCCCAGTCGCGGAGACTCCCTTCTGAGTTGGAGGCACCATTTGTCAACCTCTCCTATTCTGTTATACTTGATAGTAGGAATTGAGTCACTGGTAAGTAAACATGAGCGAGCGAGACACTCACCCGAAGCACCACGCGGCTGCGGCCGTCAGACTGAGAGCAGTTGCCTTGGTGCTGTCCACCATTCTGGCCTTGGCCATGGGGCCCATCTTCTCCATGGGTGCTCAGCCAGCAGCATCGCCCAAGAGCGAGCCTGCGCGGGAACTCGCTACCGAGACACCGCGTGTAGAGCATGGGATGGGCTTTGTGCCGTCGGACCCGACTCGGCATCCCATAGTGCCTGTGCCAGCCCGGATAGCGTCTATCACCGAGTTGCCGACGGCGGTTGACTTGACGGAGTCCTCTTCAATGCTGGCAGGGCAGCCATCAGCGGCGGGGATACCACCCGTGGGGCATCAAGGGGACACGGAAACGTGTGTTGCCTGGGCCACTAGTTACTACTACAAGACCTACCAGGAATGGCTGGAGCATGGCTGGGCGTTGCAGAACGGGGATCCCAACTACGACCACATCTTCAGCCCCAGCTTCGTGTACAACCAGATAACCGGTGACCCTCCGCTCAATCCCGGTGACCCTGGCTGCGACGATGGTGCGAAGATCGGCGATGCCCTGGAGCTCATAGTCACTTCAGGTGACGTTCCGATGAGCGTGTTCCCCTGGGATCCATACAACTGCGTGATCCAACCCGACGCCACCCAAAAGAGCGATGCCCTTGAATACCGCGGAATTGGCTACGGAGCGTTCTTCATCAAGACCGGTCCTCCAGAAGATCCGGAACTGAACAACAACCTCACGCCGCTGAAACAATGGTTGGCGGACGATGATCCCTTCCTGATCGGTTTCCCCGTGTATGACGAGTTCTACTCGGCCGGACCGTATGCCTATGCCTGCAATGTGCCGATCGGGCCTCCGGCAGACCCGACCAGTTTCCACGGACTGCACGCAGTGGCGGTGGTTGGATATGACGACTATTTCGGTGGAGGGGCCTTCAAGATAGTCAACTCCTGGGGCACCTCTTGGGGATGTGACGGCTACGCCTGGCTCTCCTACGAGTTCGTGAAGAAGTATGCCTGGGAAGCCTGGTGGATGACCAGCAACAGGAGGCCGTGGATAGACCCTCACGTGCCTGATCGCTACGGACAGATTGGCAGTATCATCGAAGTTGACTTCACCCGCTACGAGAATGACCGTGAGCAGAGCGGACCTGATCTGGATTGGCACGTGGTCGGCACCGACAACTGTACGGTTGTGGGAGAAGGCAACGCCAACGACGTACTCTACTTCTACCCTAATCCTTCCAACTACTCAGGCTACGATGAAATCACGCTCATCCTCCGCGACTCCGAAGGGGCCGAGGACAGTCAGCAACTCACGCTGGGCTGGTTCGATATGCCCATCACGTACCATCTGCCCCTCGTCTTGGGTGAGTGACCCGGTTGAGAACTCAGCCCTGAGGACCCCAGGTCAGTCTGGTCTGGCAGTCTTCACATTAGTCGCCGAATGGAGTGGAACCGCCCAGCGCCTTCGCTGCGTGTGGTTTCGTATCGGGCGCCTGGGGGGTGGCTCTGTCAGCGACGGGTTTGCCTGGAATTGCGTCAACCAGCAGACCAGATCCGCGGGGCTTTGGTTGTGCCCCACAGCTTCCGCGAGCGCTACTCACGAGCAAGGGGAAGGTGCCCAGAACCAGTGATCGCGTCCTGACCAACAGCGCCATTGACCACCAGCGCACTCCACTTCCCGCACGTCTCCCCGCTGAACCAGGTCAACCCTCACCTTCATTGCCTCCACGGAATCGTCATGTGGTCCTGTGGCGAGGACCACGACGATTGCTTTGTCTGGTTCGGGCCAGTAGACCCCCACTATGTCTGGTCTGGCGCCGTCAGGGTTGGGGTACCCAGCCAAGCGTAGAGCCACCTGCCTTGGATCCTCGATCCAGCGATCGCCAGCTTCCAACGCTGCATCATGCTCCTGGCAGAACCAGATCAACCATGGGCCCTCGAGCTCGTAGGCCAAGTAATCGCTCCTATTGTGGGGCAGCTCACTTGGACTGGGTCTTGGTGAATAACCCGTCTGGCGCTCTTGGGAGGGCAAGAACAGGCACACTGACTCGGCCGTCAGGTGGCCAATTGATCGGCCCGTGTGCTTTGCGATGGACACCAGAAGGGACGCTGTGCTACAATGCACAAGGCTGCGTGACTGCCAAGCTCGGCACAGCACAGGCGATGGGCCAGGATGATGAAGATACAACTCAAGAAGCTACTCTCCGCTCTTCCCTGGGAGATCGAGGCGGATGTGGAAGACGTCGCGATCGAGGGCCTGGGGTTCGACTCAAGGGAGGTCACGCGAGGCGACCTCTTCGTAGCCTTCAAAGGGCTGGAATTCGATGGTCACCAGTACATACCGGACGCCATAGATTCGGGAGCGGTTGCGGTGGTCTTGGAAGATAGCCGGTACGCGGCATCTCCCTCAGGGGAAAGGTGGCCGGTGCCGTGCGTCCTCGTTCCCAATTCCAGGGAAGCCCTGGCTCACCTGGCCGCTGCCTACCACGGTTTTCCCTCCAGGAAACTGCGCCTCATCGGCGTCACCGGCACCGACGGCAAGACGACCACCGTGAATCTCATCTGGTCTGTATTGAAGGCGGCCGGGCACACGGCGGGGCTGATAAGCAGCGTGAATGCCGTGATCGGCGACGCTCAGTATGACACCGGCCTTCATACCACGACGCCAGATGCACTGGAAGTGCAGGGATACTTGGCACAGATGGTAGAGGCAGGTGCTCAATACGCCGTGCTGGAGGCTACTTCCCACGGTCTGGCCCAGCACCGGGTCACCGCCTGCGACTTCGACGTGGCGGTCGTGACCAACATGACTCACGAGCACCTCGACTACCACGGCACCTTCGAGGAGTATCGGGACGCCAAGGCTCGCCTCTTCCGCAGCTTAGCGACTTCGGCTCGCAAGCCAGAGACGTCCAAGGTGTCGATCCTGAACGCGGATGACGCCTCATTCTCCTACCTTCACGACATCCCAGCCGATGTCGAACTGACCTACGGCCTGCTCGGCCATGCTCACTTCACCGCCAAAGACGTGGTTGCGTCGGGCTCCGGAATCTCGTTCACCGCGGTGACGCCGCAAGGCGCCTTTCTCGTGGAGATGCAGCTGGTTGGTCAGTTCAATGTCTACAATGCGCTAGCCACTGTTGCGGTGGCACAATCCCAGGAGATCCCCGTTGTCCACATTCAAGAGGGGATCAGGGCTGTCAACCAGGTGATAGGCCGCATGGAGAGGGTGAACCTGGGACAGCCGTTTGACGTGGTTATCGATTTCGCCCATACGCCAAATTCCCTTCAGAGCGCCCTTGAGGCAGCGCGAAAGATCACGGAAGGCCGCACCACCGTTGTCTTCGGTTGTGCGGGCCTGCGGGACCGCGAGAAGCGGCCGGTGATGGGAGAGATCGCTGGGCGGCTGGCAGATAGAGTGGTGATCACGGCTGAGGACCCCCGGACCGAAGACCTGGGTGAGATCATGGCGCAGATCGCCGCGGGGTGTGAGAGGGCGGGTAAGAGGGATGGTGTCGACTACTGGAGGATCGGCGATCGCGGCGAGGCCATCCAGTTCGCCATAGATACGGCAGAAGAGGGGGACTTGGTGTTGGTGACCGGTAAGGGTCACGAGATGTCCATGTGCTTCGGTACGACGGAGTACCCGTGGAGCGACCACGAGGCGGTCAGACAAGCAGTGCTCACACGGCGCAAACGGGACGAAAGCTGC
The DNA here is from genome assembly GCA_964573815.1 of uncultured Anaerolineales bacterium. GTDB lineage: Bacteria > Chloroflexota > Anaerolineae > UBA7937 > B3-Chlor > CAYGAW01. The sequence continues at coordinate 6,853 of CAZNMJ010000058.1, read as the reverse complement.
TAGGTAGACCATCTTGAGCCGCTTCTTGGAGGGCGGGAGAGACCACGTGGGATTCTGGCTTACCTGCACAGTGCGGTTGACAGGCGCGGGCGCGTCGACTAGTATGGAAGTAAGTATCTGTCTCTATAGAAAGGGACACTGGTGATGTCGCTGGAGATGATGAAGTCGATTCTCGCCACCATCGCGCTGGCGCTCGCTGTTGCGCAAGCGATTGTTGGGCTTCGTCTGCGTGGCCACTTGAAGGGCCTTGCCTTGCCAGTCCGTTACCTCCGCCCCTGGCATCGCTGGGGCGGCGATGCCACGTTGCTCCTCACCGTGCTGGTGGCCTTCCTGTGCGTGACACATTTCACCTTCAGCACCTATACCTATGCGCTGCGTGTGCCGCTCCATACTGTCTTGGGGACGCTGGCAATCGTGGTCATGGTTGCCTAAGTGATCATCGCGAGACCATTTCGCACTTATTTGAGACGAACACCCATCCTAGGTACCATCGCTGGCCTGTCCCTATTGGGTGCTTTCACGGCCAGTGCCCTGTGGTACTTCTGGATAGTGTGGTAGAAGGAGATGATGATGTACAAACCGCGAACATTGCTTTTGATCCTGTTGCTATTCCTGGTAGCTGCCAGTCTTGCAGTGGCCTGCGCAGGGGAAGAACAGGCCCCGCAGCCCTCTGCCCCAATCGCAACCCCTGAGGAGCCTCCTGCTTCCGGTCCTCCACCGACCCTCGGCGGGGCCGAACTGCTGGAGCAGCGTTGTACGCGCTGTCATGGGCTTGATCTAGTGGAAGCCGCGAGCAAGACCGCCGAGGAGTGGGAGACTACAGTGGAGCGCATGAGAGCCAAGGGAGCCGAGCTGACCGACGAAGAAGCACAGATTCTTATCGAGTATCTCGCGGAGACCTACGGGCCGTAGTGCGTCTCTCCTCTCGCTCGCCAACTGCGACTTATCTCCGCTGACTGACCAAGGGGATGTGGACATGGTGCCAACACCGTCTGCGGAACATCATGGCGGCCGGCGCTGACGGGCTTGGCTCGGCCGGTCCTGGTCATGGCATCGAGTTCCTGCAGACATGTTCATTCGCTGCTTCGGAATGGTTCATGACGGACGCTTATGGTATGGGTGTGGCGTCGGGATATCGACAGGAGTGCTGCTTGGCGATTGGAGTGAGGGCGAGATGAGACTAGCGAATAGAGCTGCCGTAGTGACGGGCGCCAGTCGTGGCATAGGTCGCGCCATCGCCCTGGCCTTCGCACAAGAAGGCGCCAGTGTGGTGGTGAACTATCTCAGCTCGGAGACGGAAGCGCTGGACACGGTGGCCCAGATCACCAGAGTTGGAGGAGAGGCCTTCGCTGCCAAGGCAGACGTGGCCAATCCTGCTGACGTGGAGAGCATGGTCTCACAAGCCGTCTCGAAGTTGGGCAAGGTCGATGTGCTCGTCAACAATGCGGGCATCATGGCACCTTTCGAGTTCACCGATCCGGACTACGAGAACTGGCAGCGGATGGTGGATGTCAACATTAAGGGAATGCTGGTCTGTTCGCGCGCGGTTGCCGATCACATGCGTAGGCGGAATGGCGGAAGGATCATCAACATAGTCGTCAGGGAGACCAGGGGTAGCCTGGACTACATCATGACCAAGGCGGCGGGGGAGGTGGTAACTCGCGGTCTGGCCAGGCAACTCGCGCCATCTATCTTGGTCAACGCCATAGCACCTGGATACATAGACACAGGCTGGATCTCCGAACTGGACGAGAAGGCGCAGGAGGCAATCGTTGGGGAAATCCCTCTGGAGAGATGGGGGGAGCCGGAAGATGTAGCCAGAGTGGCGGTGTTTCTCGCCTCAGGTGAAGCAGGCTACATGACTGGGACTACGATCGTCGTTGACGGTGGCGCCCTGATCGGTTGACGATGATGATCGCGTGTTGTTGGCAGCGCAGGGGCAGGGCCGCAGGCGTGTGCGAGGTGTCAGCAACCTCACTCCGAGATTCCAAGCCGCCAGATGGGAAGATGTCAGGGGCAGGCGAGTGTATGGGAACGACGAAGCCGTGGCATGAAGAGGACGCTTTCTGGGAGATGGCACATCCTGTCCTCTTCACTGAGCAAAGATGGCAGGATGCTCCTGCGCAGGTGGAAGCGATGCTTGCGCTCCTCAAGTTGGCCCCGGGCGCGAGGGTGCTGGATCTTTGCTGTGGCCCAGGGAGGCACGCCCTCGAGTTCGCCCGGCGTGGATTCCAGGTGATGGGGGTCGACCGGACCGCCGCATATCTCGAGAGAGCACGGAAGCAGGCCCAGCAGCAGGGGCTGGACGTCGAATTCGTCGAGGATGACATGCGGGCTTTCTGTAGACCCGAGGCCTTCGATGCTGTTGTGAACTACTTCACCTCCTTCGGCTACTTCGAAGATCCGGAGGATGATCGCCGGGTGGTGTCGAACGTCTACGAGTCGCTCAAGGGCGGTGGAGCCTTTCTTCTGGACATGATGGGAAAAGAGGTGCTTGCACGGATCCTAGAAGGGCCACGGTGGCAAGAGGAGGATGGCAGGATACTGTTGCAGGAGACCAAAGTGACCAGGAACTGGAGCTGGGTTGAGAACCGCTGGATTCTGCTGAAGGATGGAGAAAGGCGAGATTTCCATATCTCTCATCGTCTCTACTCGGCGGCGGAGCTGACCAGCTTGCTGGAGGAGTGTGGCTTCGGAAACCTGGAGGTGTACGGCGATGTGGAGGGTGGACCGTACGATCAGACTGCTCGGAGGCTGGTGGTGGTCGCACACAAGGTCGAATCGGAATGAGGAGGAAAGACAGGGAGATCAAGGATAGAGACGCTATGGAGTCGATACTGAGAGAGGCGACCGTTTGCAGGGTCGCTTTTTCTGTGAAGGATGTCCCTTACGTGGTCCCATTGAACTTCGGCTATGAAGATGGCTGCCTGTACTTCCATTCCGCCCCAGAGGGCAAGAAGATCGAGATCATTAAGCAAAACAGGAACGTATGTTTTGAGGTGGACATTGGCCACGAGTTGGTTGAGGCAGAGGAGGCCTGTGACTGGACGGTGAGATACCGCAGTGTCATTGGCTTTGGCAAGGCCTTTCTGGTTGACGACCCAGAGGCGAAGAGAAGGGCGCTGAACATCATCGTGGGCCACTATTCAGACAGGTCGTATGAATACAGCAACGAGGCCGTCAGCAGAGTGGCGATCATCAAGGTCGAGATAGAGAGCATGACTGGCAAGCAATCGGGATACTGAGGGCGGGGCGGGGCACTCTCATGTGGAAGGCTTCAGAATGGTGTAGCCGCCATGGTGTTCGACCTTCCGAGACCTGACCTCATAGCGCGGGAACGAATTTCCGCGGTTCTTACGTAGCGCAAGTTGGCAACTTGCGCTACAGGGGCGAACCTCCGGGACCCGGCGAAGGATGCTAGCCATGGTGCTCCTCAGGCGGTGGGCTTAGTGGGGGTTTCGAGATTCGCCAAAGCACATTGTGGACAAACACTGCTAACGCGCACCACCAACAACCCGGCACTGAAAACAAGAAGGGTTCGCCAAGTTCACGCTTGCTCCGTGCGAAAGTATACACTGAACATGGAATCCCAAAGAGGAATGGTACGGGTGTGTTCGCCCGCGAAGTGATGAACCGCTTCCGGCTCGTGCCGCTTGAGGAGGAGGGCCGGCTAGTGGGCCGCGCCGGCAACGTGCCGTGGCACGAGTTGTCGGCCGCCTACGGCGCGCTGCTGATGGACGGGCTGAAGGTGCTCGGGAAACGCGGCAAGCACGTCAACGTGCTCCAGCACCTGATGGGCTTTCTGAACGACCACTTGTCGGGCTAGGGCAAGCAGGAACTCCTGGGCCGCATCGAGGATTAGCGGCAGGGTTTGGTGCCGCTCATCGTGCCGCTGACGCTGCTGAAGCACCACCTGAACCGCTACCCGGTGCCAGACTGGGTGCACCAGCAGGTGTATCCGAACCGTTGTCCCAAGGAGCTGATGCTGCCCGACTACGTATAGGCTGAGGATAGCATAGGCTGGTTGGCGCATCTTCCGCTTCTGGCCATAATGTTCCCTAGGATTTTGGCAGATTAGACGGGGGTAGTTCGGTCTAATCAGTAGTTGGGCCGCTCGACATTGAGCGACGCTGCAATGAGATAGGAGAGGTAAACATGAACTCACCTCAGTCTGAACCGCAGAATGGTGTGTGCACGCGCATCCTATGGCTCTACGGACTCTATACACTCCTGGCGAATGCCTCATTCTTGGTTGGCTATCATCTGCTGCCAGAAGGGTTCATGCGTGGAAGCTACGTGGGTGCCATCGCTGATTTTGTAGCCGCTCCAGAATCGTTTTGGCCTGAACTTGGGCGGACTCTGCTTATGAACATAGGCATCGTGACTGCTCTCTGCGTCTTGCTCAACCTCATGAAGGTCAAAGATTTCCCCCTGGGATACGTTCTACCGATATTCCTGGGGATTACCAGCGGCTTGGTACTTGGAACCAACTCATTTGCGGTGGATGACCTATCGCGTTATTCTGTACGCGAAGGACTGGCCCTTGGACTTTCCATCGGTGAAGTGGAAATGCTTGGCTATATCTTGGTCATTGCTGCAACGGTAACACTTGGAGTTTATCAACGCGAGAGCTGGTGGAGGTGGAGCGATAAGTTCGTTAAAGTGATGGATTTTCGTGATATTCGACTATCAACACAAGAGATAGTGCTTCTGGCGATAGGGATACTCTTGGTGGTTTTCGGTGCTTACAGGGAAACAGCGATGGCAATGAACCTGTGAGTGAGAGAGCAAATCAGAGTAGAGCGGCCTAACCTCCGCTGCACCTGACTGGGCCAATCGCGGCACGAATTCGCAATCGGTCTCGCTTCTGCGCGTCATATTGTGCAGGAAGACACGCTGCAAACCCGCCCAGCAGGTGAGCTTTTTCGTTGGCCGGCTAGCGCATATTTGGATATCGCCTTGACACCTGGGTATTCGGAGGGAGGATTGAGCGAGTCCAACGCCAAGCATGCTTGTACGCCTCATGAAAGCTGGCAAAGATGATGATCACGTTCCTCGGAACCGCCGCCGCGAATGCATATCCCGAAGCCTTCTGCCAGTGCGATAACTGCGATCGGGCAAGGGCGCTCGGCGGTCCAAGTCTGCGGAAGCGATCCGCCGCGTTGATCAACGACGACCTCTTGATCGACCTTGGCCCCGATATCATGACCGCCGCCTTGATGCATGGTCGCTCCCTCACCAGGGTGCGCTACTGCTTGCAGACGCACGCACATGCAGACCATCTGGACCCCTCTCACTTTCTGTCTCGCAGCCCAGAGTACGGCGTGGTCGGTGCTCCCCGTCTGCACTTCTACGCCTCGACTGCCACAGTGCATGTGGCCGCGCAGCTCCTCGAGAGGGATTGCGCCCCCCTTGGCCTGCTCGACCCCAAGGTCGGTGAGCGCCTGAACTTGGAGATTCATCAGATCGAGGCGCTACAGTCCTTCACCGTCGGTCCCTACCAGGTGACGGCGTTCCCGGCGAATCATGACCCCGTGGTGGACCCGTTGCTCTACTCGGTTGAGGGGGACGGACGCAACATCTTCTACGGCACCGATACGGCGACGCTGCCAGAGGAAACCTGGCAAGCCTTTCATCGATGCAAGCAACGATTCGACGTGGTGATCCTCGATCACACGTACGGCCCCGATGAGCCCGGCAGTGATCATTTGAGCGCCCTGCAATTCATCGAGCACGTGGCACGCATGCGCGAGGAGGGTTTGCTGACCGACAAGGGGCGAGCCTTCGCGACGCATATAGCCCACCAAGGTAACCCTGTCCATCCGGAATTGGCGGACTTCGCCGCGCGGCATGGGTATGAAGTAGCGTATGACGGGCTTACGGTGTGAAGCTCAGTGTATCAGCAGCAGGGTCATCAAGGTTCCTATAGAGAGCATGACTGGCAGGCAATCGGGAGACTGAGGGTGTCGCGCAGGGCACTTCGAGGTGGAAGGCTTCAATCTAGTAGAGCCACCATGCGGTTTGCCTGTCTAAGGCCTCACTTCATAGCGGGGGATGGACTCCCGCGCTTCTTGCGTAGCGCAAGTTGGTAACTTGCGCCACTCGCGCGAACTTCCGGCACCCGGGGAAGCATGCTGAATCCGAGGCTCCGGACGCGCGCTATACACGCCAGTCCGTGAGTGTGAGGGCCTCAGCCCTTTGGAGATGCCCTCAAGCGCGCAGTACGAACAAGCGGTTCGGAAAACAACAATGCGGTTCCATGAACGGTGGCATTGACTTGAACAAGGAGAGGAATGGAAGTCTCTACGGGGCCATGCCCAGAATTGTCACCGATTGGCTGACGAGATCGATGAGCGGTTGGGGATAGAGGCCAATCAGCAGAACCAGGACCACGCAGATGATTGCCGCCGCCATGGGAAACCGCGGCAGTGAGAGACGCCCCTCCTCAGCCGGAGGCAGGAAGAACATCTGGCGGACCACGTTGAAGTAGTAGACCACCGAGACGACGCTATTGAGCACCCCAACGACCGCCAGGTAGTAGTACGTTGCCTTGACCGCGGAACCAAAGACCAGCAACTTCCCGATGAACCCCGCCGTGGGTGGCAAGCCAGCCAGCGACATGAAGAAGACGACCATCACCGCAGCCAGCGCCGGAGCTCTCCTCACCAGGCCAGCGTAGTCAGCTATTTCGTCGGAGTTGGTGACGTGGGAGAAGGCAATGACCGCGATGAAAGCTCCGGCATTGGTGAATAGATAGGCCATCAGGTACACCAGTACGCTGTGGATGGCGTAGATGCCGACGCCGAAGACCGGCAGGAAGCTCACCACGCCGACCAGTATATATCCTGCCTGG
>CAZNMJ010000057.1:8096-16169 GCA_964573815.1 uncultured Anaerolineales bacterium | reverse complement strand
TCCAGCCGCCGAAGCCGAAGGTGATGGTTCCGACGAGGATGGCTCCCAGCGCACCGCCTCTCGTGAGGGCCTCGCGGCGGTGGGCGAGGATGGCGATGATGGTGCTCAATACCAGGCCAAGGCCAATCTGCAGCAACTGGACCTCTTTGTGCGCGGATGCTTGCCGTCGATTATAGCACAGCTCGTACCGGGCGGGCAGGTTCATTGATAGCATCAGGGGGGACCTGAGCAGTGTCACGTTGGAGCCCAAAGCTTGTTGGAGCGTTGGCGAGGTGGCTAGTGTTCTTCTGATCGTGTGGCGAAGGCAAAAGTCCACAATTGCGGGGCTTCGAAGTAGTACCGCTCCATCTTGAGAACACAGGTTAGTCAGTCTGATGCGGAGCGCAGACATACTCTCGTCTACTAGGAACGAGATTCTTCTGTCCGGCTTCCCTCAGGGCAATCGCCACTTCGCTCTTCAGAACGAGATACTGTTCCTGATTTTGGGTTTGCCTGCTGTACACTCATCCAGGAACTATGATGTATCGAGTCTTGCCAATTCTTCGGTGTAGGGATCAGTCATAGCAGTTGAACTACTCTGCTAAGTTGCGCCGACTGGGGCAACAAGACCCCGTCACCCCAAAGCGCCAGGTTGCGTGGAGGAGCGATCCGTTCTCAGAGTGATATTGGACATTTGTGGCTGACTATATTATCATATACCTGGACGTCGTTGTTCATCGTTTTCTTCTCCTGCTGCTTCGTCCTTGGTGTTTCAGGACACTAACATGAAGAGATGATGGTAGCAGTCTCCTCACATCTCAAAGTGACAGGGAGGTAGAATGCACAATTCGGGGGGAACGATCGATGAAAAACGGAAGTCGACAAGCAACCTCTGACCGGCGATCAAGGCGGCAGCGATTTGCGCCTCCACGGTGTCTGTGGTGAGCATGGGGCGCTCGTGCTGTCCCTGCTGATTCCTCTGATTCTCGGTTCGTCCACCCGACGCTTCGTTTCCTTAGTTCTCTCTGATGGCTCCGTTCTGGGATTGTTGGTACCGGTCGCGGTCCTGTAATCCTTTGGCACGTCCCTGCGGCCCGCACGCCGGAGTGAGCCCGGGGCGTCCTCGGTGGGGCCTCTCAGCCCTAGCGGCGCATGCGATGCGCGGCCTGGTTCCGGCGGCGTTCTGGCCAGCGATGTCATTGCTGTTCTTCGCCGCGTGGCACGCCACGTCGAACGCGGCTGGCACTGAGGAAGCAACCGCGGTCAGCGGGTCCGGAAAAGTCGCAGTGCTCGTCGCCCTACACGGCGGGCTGTCACCATGGCCGTGTTGAGGGCGGTCGAGGGCAGGATGTCCTTTCCATGCCGCGCTGCAGAGTCGAGGCGTAACAGAATCCGCAGGTGGGAGAATGGACGGTTCCGGCGAGAAACGGGGCGCGCAGACTCGCTTCGTGTCGGCTGGGAAATACGGCTCTTGAGGGCAAAAACGCTCTACGAGATCAGGGCGTGTGATGGAACCTGTTGGTCCGCCAAGTCGTCCATATGTTGACGGCCATTCATCATCTGTGTCTTGTGCTGGGAGGGGCTATGGTGTTGAAGGAATTCCGGCCCATGGAGAGCGTAACCATTCTGCCTTGCCCGGAAAGTAGAAGGAAGAAAGAGGATGTGCGGCGTGCCTTCGTGGGCATCGCTGACCCATTCCGGTGGGGCATTGTGTTGGTCGTCCTGGTATCAATGTTTGCGCCACTGCCAGTTCTGGCGCAGTCAGCCTCGGGGACAATCTCAGTGCACGTGGTTGTGGAGTGCCCCATTGCTAGTGGCCGGATGGCCGAACAGTACGCGTCCAGCCTGTGGGCCACAGCCACAGCCGAGGACGGCACCGTCTACGCGCCCTACGCCCTAGCGTCTGAGAACCGCAAGGCCACCTTCACCATCGACTCCGTTCCAGCCGGTGCTTATACCATCCAGGTGGGAGGCCTTGAGGTCTTAGGGGAGGATTGGCAGATCACCCCTGAGAAACAAACGGTGCAGGTAGTGGAGGGGCATACTACGCCAGTGGCCGAGTTTGTCCTGAAATGTGAGAGCCCCGACGCTGACCTGACTCCCTTCCCCCCCGCGTCCGCTCCCCCCACCGGCCTTACCATGCAGGTCGAAGCCCATTTCGAGGGCCGCTTCAAGTACGGCGAATGGTTGCCTCTGCGCATCACACTGGAGAACAGCGGCCCCGACCTGAGCGGTGAGGTTCAGGTGACGATAAGGGGTTACGGCGGCAATAGCACCTATGGTGTGCTTGCCCCCTTGCCCCAAACCTCCAGGAAACGATTGACCCTCTACGTATTGCCCAACTCTTACTCGCGTGCGTTGACCGTCAACCTGGTGACGACCGAGGAAGTGCTGATCAGCCAGGCGGTACAGGTGCTGCCGCTATCCAATATCCACTATCTCATCGGCGTGGTAGCTGCCAACCCCGACTCCCTCTCTCTCCTGGCCGGATTGGACCTGGATCAGCGGGGGGACACCGAGGTTGTCTCTTTTTCCCCCGACCAGCTGCCCGAACGAGTGGAGGGGCTACGCTCCTTCGACTGTCTGGTCATCAACGACGTGGATACGTCAACGCTCACCTCCGCCCAGCGCACAGCTCTCGTCCAGTGGGTGAGCTTGGGAGGACGGCTGGTGGTGGGCGGTGGGCCAGGTGCACAGCGGACGGTGAGCGGCCTCCCGGCCGAACTCCTGCCCGGCAGCCTTGAGACCCCAGTGGAGATGACCAGCCTGACTGCATTGGAAGCCTTCGCCGGCGACGAGGAGCAAATCAGGGTGCCGGGACCTTTCGCGGTCGCCCTGGTCGATGCGAAGGGGGTCAACGCGTTGGTGCTGGAGGCCGACGTCCCCCTGGTGGTCGAGCGCGCCCTGGGTGACGGATTCGTGGACTACGTTGCCCTGGACCTGACTCTGTCACCCTTCGACGCCTGGGCCGGAAACCTGGCCTTCTGGAGAAATCTGCTTCAACCCGGCGCAGCCTATCCGGAGTACCTGCCGCCCGACGTCTCCCCCCGTGAGATGGGCGCACAGCAGATGAGCTATGCCCTACAGAACCTGCCGGCCATGGATCTGCCCTCCATGAAGTGGTTGGCGATCCTGCTGATAGCCTATGTCCTATTGGTCGGACCGGTCAACTATCTCGTCCTGCGCCGCCTGAAACGGCTGGACTGGGCCTGGGTGACCATCCCAGGCCTGACCATCGCCTTCTCGGCTGGGGCCCTGGGCATCGGCTATGGCTTGCGGGGCAGCGAAATCATGCTCAACAAGATTTCCATCATCCAGTCGGTGCCGGGCAGCCCGGCGGCCGTGGTGCGTTCCTACGTTGGGCTGTTCTCTCCCAGTCGGCGAGCTTACGACATCGACGTTGGCGGCGGGGCGCTGGTCAGCCCCCTCACGCCAGAGCACGACCCGTGGGGGGGAAGCAACGTCGGTGGTAACATGTCGGTTTTACAGGGCGAACCAAGCCGGGTGCGGGGATTGTCTGTCAACCAGTGGTCCATGCAGACGTTCACGGCCGAGTTGGTCACCGCTGAACCATTGACCATCGAGGCCGACCTGGAGCTAAGAGAAGGTCACCTGGTGGGCACGGTCACCAACAGGACCGGCAGGCGGCTGGATGACTGCGTCCTCGTCATGAGCGTCAACTACGCCAGGCTGGGCGACATAGAACCAGGGGAGAGCGAAGAGGTAGATCTCAACCTTTCCAGGCAGGACGTGCGCTTCTTCGAGAGCATGGTGTGGCAGATCTTTGAGCCTCAGCAACCCTCCGGCCCCTTCGACCGCCAAGCAGAGCTCAGGCGGATGGTTCTGGAGGGGGTCTTCAACCCGTACCAAGCCGGGATGTTCCGCGCCGTGACCTCACCTTACGCCACCTTCTTCGGCTGGCTGGACGAAAGCCCTCCGGACGTGGCCGTGGAGGGCTACGCGCTGACTGTTCAAGAGACAACTTTGCTCCTTGCCCCGTTGCCGGTCTCCTTTGGTCAGGGGCAGGTGAGCGTGCCGGCGAGCATGTACAGCAAGCACTTGGTGGAAGGCTCCGGGGAATTTGGCTCCTGTGATCGGATGGCCATGAGTTTCTACGTGGGCCGGGGCTGGGTGACGGTGGAGCTGCGGCCACCCACGGGGCTGTCAGGCGTGTCGGTGGAGGAGATGAAGCTCATTGTGAGGAGCGATGTCGGGTGGCGGGAGGCGCCGGGAACATCTTTGTACGATTGGCAAAGGGACGATTGGGTGCTGATGGACGACGTGTCAATGGGCAGGAATGAGGTTGAAGATCCCGGCCGCTTCGTGGAACCGACCACAGGGGCAATCCGGGTCAAGTTGGAGTCCAGCAGCAGCGGCAGAGAAGGGTGTCTGCAGGTGGACGTTGAACTGGAAGGACAGAGGAACGAGTGAGTGCTATCGAAACCAGAGGATTGACCAGGAAGTTCGGGCGGCTGACGGCCGTGGACAACCTCAATCTGATCGTCGAGGATGGCGCGCTCTTCGGGTTCATCGGGCCCAATGGTGCGGGCAAGACGACAACACTGCGGCTGCTGGCTGGCCTGCTGGAGCCCACAGCGGGTGAGGCCTACGTCGCTGGTATCGCGGTGGGCAAAGACCCCCGTGCCGTGCATCGCCTCCTCGGCTACATGCCCGATTTCTTCGGCGTCTATGAGGACATGAAGGTCTGGGAGTACCTAGACTTCTTCGCCCGCTGTTACGACATCCCGGGCGGCCGACGGCGGCAGATCACCGATGAACTCCTGGCCCTGGTGGATCTGGCGGAGAAGCGGGACATCTTCGTGCAGACGCTCTCGCGTGGGATGCGGCAACGGCTTTGCTTGGCCCATGCCCTGGTACACGACCCGCAGATCCTGCTCCTCGATGAGCCGGCCTCCGGGCTGGATCCGCGAGCGCGGGTGGAGATGCGAGAACTGTTCAAGGAATTGCAGGCCATGGGCAAGACACTAATCGTCAGTTCGCACATCTTGAGTGAACTGGGAGAGATCTGCGACCAGGTGGGGATTATCGAGCGCGGAAGGCTGCTGTTCAGCGGGCGCGTCGAGGACATCTATCGCCAGGCGGGACAGGGGCGGCTCATCCGCATCAAGAGCATCTCCGACCGGCAGGAGGCAATGGCTGCGCTGGGGGGATACCCCGGGGTAGAAGACGTGACCGAAGCCAACGGCCAGTTGGAGGTGAACTTCACCGGCGATGAAGAGGCGGTGGCCGGATTGCTTTCCCACCTAGTGAATTCAGGCGTGGCCGTAACCTATTTCACTCGGGCGGTGGGCGACCTGGAGGACGTGTTCCTGCAAGTGACCAAAGGGGAGGTGGCCTAACATGAAGTCTGCACAGTTTCGTCTCGGATGGAATCCTTTGGTCATCAAAGAACTGCGCTCTCGGATGCGGGGAGCGCGAGCCTTCATCATCCTCACCGCCTTTCTGCTGCTCCTGGGACTGATGACCTACTGCCTGTACGCAACTATGGTTAGCACCGTCCGCTATGGCGGCCCCCCTCTCCTCAGCGCCTACATTGGACAGGCGATCTTCACCGCCCTGGCTCTTTTTGAACTGCTTTTGGTCTGCTTCATCACCCCAGCGGTGACCTCGGGCATCATCAGCGGCGAGCGGGAGCGGCTGACATATGACATGTTGCTGGCTACTCCTCTGCGTCCTCATTCCATGCTCTGGGGCAAGTTTGTCTCGGCTCTAGTGTATGTCCTGCTGCTGATCTTCGCCGCCGTGCCCATGGCCAGCCTGGTGTTCGTCTTCGGCGGAGTCGCCCCAGAAGACATGGTGGGTGTGCTGATCGTGCTGCTGACCACAGCGGTGACCTTCGGCGCAGTGGGGCTGTTCCTCTCCGCATTGCTGGGGCGCACCGGGCGCGCCACGGTGATCTCCTATGCCATCGTCATCGCGCTGATCGTTGCCACCCCGCTGGTCTACATTTTCTGGGGCGTCATCCGTGAGCACGCGCCGCCCCGGGCCATCCTCTACCCTAACCCCTTCGTCGCCATGGGCTCCGCGCTGGGCCTGACTGAGGGCCTGACTGAGCCGAGCGGACCGATGTGGAATGGTCCCCAGTCCCTGCTACTTTTGCCCTTCATGCTTCCCTTTATGAGCTTTGGTCCGGAAGCACCGGGCTTCCAACAGGTGAGCCTCCGCCCCATCTGGCAGTATACGGTGCTCCTCTACGCTGGATTGACCTTGCTCTGTTACCTGCTCAGCACTCAACTGGTGAAGCCCGTTCGCCGTTGGAGGATCGGCTGGAGGGGGGCATTGCTGCTGGCTCTGATTTTGCTCTTGTACGGGGGCGCGGCCTACGCTTTTTGCAGGGAGGACGGACTGGCGGCTTGGACGGCTGCACCCCATCAGTCCGCGCTCGACGCTACGCGCGGGATTGCGGTGGAGCAGCGAGCAGTGGTGGTGGTCCCAAGAGTGGTCCCGCCGCACCCTCCGCCTCCAGCTGGGCCGCCTACTCCCACGCCCACCCGACCGTTGAATACCACTCCAGCACCCCCCACCCCCTCCCTGGACTTCGCCGCGGGCGAGTGCCGGGACATACCGGATGAGGAATTGCTGGCCTGGGAGGGAGTAGAGGTGGCCAGCAGGGACGGCGCCATAGTGGTGAACCAGAACCTTCGCGGCAACTGCTGTGGCCAGATTGAGGCCACGTTGGAGACGGAGGGGAACACTCTGCGCATAGTCGAGACTCGCGTGGGCGAGGAGTGCGACTGCCTGTGCGGCTACGAGGTGCGGGCCGAGATCTCGAGCTTGAGCGCGGGCGAGTACCGGGTCGAAGTTGTCTGGCAGAGCGAAGGCGAAAAGGAAACGCTGGGTGAAGGGAGGGCGATGATCAATGGCCAATGAGGCCACAACCGCCGCGAATCTCAAGCCCTATCTGCGAAGCTTCGGGCGCCGGCTGCGCCAACGGGATGCCTTGCTCCTGGCCACGAGCACATTGTGGCTCGGTTGGGTGGGTGCTGTCCTGGTGCAACTTATAGCTCGGGTGACGCCGCTGGAACAGCGGCTTCCTTGGTCGCTGGTTCCGCTGGCGGTATGGTTAGTGGTCATGATGGGCTATATCCTCTTTCGGCGGCAGCCGCTCTTCCTTGTGGCGCGCCGCTGCGACGCTGAGCTGGGGCTCAAGGAGCGACTGGCTACCACCTGGGAGCAGGCAACCTCGGGGCTGCACGGCTGCGAGCCCTCGCTCATCGGCCTACAGCGCAAAGACGCTCTCTCCCTGGTGCAGACCATAGACCCACGCCGCGCTTTGCCCTTGCAGATCGCGCACCGCCCGCTGACGCTGGCCGCCGTCCTTTTGCTGGCGACCGCCCTGCTGGCCGTTCTGCCCAATCCGATGGACGCCATCCTGGCTGAACGGGCTGCGGTGCGCCAGGTACTCCGGGAGCAGGCTGAGAAGGTTGAATCTCTGCGGGAGGAGATCGAAACACAGGAGAGGCTGAGCCCGGAGGAGCGGGAGGAACTGCTGCGGCAACTGGAGGAACTGGCCGAGAAACTGAGGGCGAACCAGGGCGACGCCGGGCAGGCACTGGCCGACCTATCGGCTGTCGAAGAGGCGCTGCGGCGGCAATTAGATCCCCAGGCTCGCGCACGGGAGGCGGCGCTGGACCAATTGGCGGCCAACCTGGCCGCGCTGTCCGGTGTGCAAGAACCCCAGGGCGCGGCCGAGATGGCGGAGATTCTGCAAGAGTTGGCTGACCGGTTGGGAGAGTTGAACGCTGGGCAGCGAGAGGCTCTTGCCCAGGCGCTGGAGCAGATGGCCTCGCAAGTGGCTCCCACCGACGTCTCCCTGGCGCAGGCGCTGGCCTCCCTGGCCGACGCGGCGCGGCAAGGGAACACGGGTGCGGCTACACAGGCAGCCCAGGCCGCAACAAACGCGCTTTCGCAAGCGGCCAACGACCTGGCCACACAGGAGGCCCTGAACCGTGTGCTCGCCCAACTTCAGCAGAGAAGCCAACGGGTGGCCCAGGCGGGCCAGCAGGGACAGGCCGTGGCCCAGGAGCAGGGTCAGGGGCAGAGGCAAGGACAGGGCCAAGGACAGGGCCAAGG
>CAZNMJ010000057.1:3590-7996 GCA_964573815.1 uncultured Anaerolineales bacterium | reverse complement strand
CAAGGACAGGGCCAAGGACAGGGCCAAGGGCAAGGCCAAGGACAGGGCGGGACGACAGTGCCCACCATGCCACCTGGTCATTGGCCCGGCCGTATGGGTGATCCCACCCGCCCCAACCAGCCGGTGGAGGTAGGCGAGTTAGAACAAGTCTACTCACCGTGGGGCCGTCCAGGGGGCGAGGGGGAGCTGGAGTTTATCCCTGGGCGCGAGGGTCCCGGCGGCGAAACGGCTATTCGTATCGATCCCCACCAGTTGCCGGGCACCGAGAGCCCGGCCTTGGTGCCGTACAGCGAAG
The DNA here is from genome assembly GCA_964573815.1 of uncultured Anaerolineales bacterium. GTDB lineage: Bacteria > Chloroflexota > Anaerolineae > UBA7937 > B3-Chlor > CAYGAW01. Next base: position 7,701 of record CAZNMJ010000057.1, on the reverse strand, counting down.
TGTATGCCGCCTACCGGGATGCCGCCGGTCAGGCGATGGAACGGGAGTACATCCCCACTAGCTTGAAGGACTACGTCCGGGAATACTTCTCGCGCCTGGAGCCGTAGGAGAGATTAGATGAATGAGCCTCCCATCACTGACGAACAGTTCCGTGACACCACGACCGCCATCCAACGAGAGGTCGGCAAGGTCATCGTTGGACAGCGGGATCTGATCCGCCACACCCTCATCACTCTCCTGGCAGGGGGCAACGCCCTGCTGGAGGGAGTGCCTGGCTTGGGCAAGACGATGCTGGTGCGGACTCTGGCGGAAGCCATCGACTGTGCTTTCTCCCGCATCCAGTTTACGCCCGATCTGATGCCGGCCGATATCGTCGGCACCAACATCATCGTCGAAGACGATGAAGGGCATCGCGAGTTCCGTTTCGAGGCAGGGCCAGTCTTCGCAAACCTGCTGTTGGCCGACGAGATCAACCGGGCCACACCCAAGACCCAGTCTGCTCTGCTGGAGGCGATGCAGGAGCACTCCGTCACCGTCTCTAAGACCACTTATCCGTTGCAGGAGCCCTTCTTCGTCCTGGCCACCCAGAACCCACTGGAGATGGAGGGCACGTACCCTCTGCCCGAAGCACAACTGGACCGGTTCTTCTTCAAGGTCGACGTACCTTTTCCGACCACTGGCGAACTAGTGGAGATTGCCAACCGCACCACGGGGGCCCAGGAGCCGCAGGCTGATAGCGTTGCCGGCGGCGCGATGATTGTGCGTATGCAGAAACTGGCGCGGGGTGTCCCCATCGCCAGCCACGTGACTGAGTATGCCGCCCGACTCGTCAAGGCCACCCACCCCGACGACCCCGGCGCACCGGAGATTGTGCGCCGCTACGTGCGCTATGGGGCCAGCCCTCGAGGCGTGCAGGCTATGATCCTGGCCGGCAAGATCATTGCCCTGCTGGATGGCCGCTACAACGTCGCCTTTGACGACCTGCGCACTGCGGCCCTGCCTGCTCTCCGGCATCGCTTGATCCTCAACTTTGAGGGGCAGGCCGAGGGGATCAGCAGCGATGAGGTGATCAAAGAGATCCTGGAATACGTGGTGGAGGATGGGGAGGTGGAATGACAGTCTCATCTCTCTTCGATGAGACCTTCCTGCGCAGGCTGGAGCGTCTGTCCCTGATCTGCCGCCGGGCCAGGGCTGGCCAGATCAAGGGCGAACGGCGCAGCCCCAAGCGAGGGCAATCGGTCGAATTCGCCGACTACCGCAACTACGTTCCGGGCGACGACTTTCGGCAAATAGACTGGAACATTTACGCGCGCCTGGAACGCTTCTTCCTCAAGCTCTTCGTCGAGGAAGAGGATCTGACGGTGCACCTGCTGGTGGATACTAGCGGTTCGATGGACTGGGGCGAGCCCCCCAAACTGCGCTACGCCCTGCGCGCTGCCGGCGCCCTGGGCTACATCGCTCTGGTCGGGCTCGACCGGGTCACGGGGACTGGCTTTGATCACGCCCTCGGTCAGGTGTTCCTGCCTCACCGGGGCAGGCAGCAGGCCATTGCTCTCCTTGACTTCCTGAGCGGCGTTCAACCCGGCACCACCACTGACCTGGCTGCCTCGCTGCGCCACTACGCCGCCAGCGCGTCGCGCGTCGGCCCTCTGCTTCTCCTCTCGGATCTGTTCGATCCCGGCTGGCAGGAAGGACTGCGGGCGCTTGTGGCACGCCGCTTCGAAGTGACGGTGTTGCACATCCTAGCTCCCGACGAGGTCACGCCCCCTCTGGAGGGTGATCTCCAACTCATAGATGTGGAGACCGGCGAAGCCTGCGAGGTCACGGCGGACTACCCTACGCTGCGCCGTTACGACGAGAGCCTGGCCGCCTGGCAGCGGGAAGTGCGCACCTTCTGCGGCCAGCGGGGCATTAACTACGCCTTCGTCGAGACCTCGCTGCCGCTGGAGGAGCTGCTATTCGCGCTGCTGCGGCGACGAGGAGTGCTGAAGTGACAAGGCTCTTGAGGGCAAGGAGGGTTCGATGAGAAAACGGTCAGCAATCGCCATCCGGTGGGGCACTGCCCTGGCCTGTCTTTTCACGTTTCCTTTCCTGGTGTGGGTTCCCATGGCGATCCTTCGCCTCGTCACGAGCATAGTTCCGAACCCTGAAGGCGCCCTCAACACGTTGCTGCTCGGCCTGTACGCGCCGGTCTTTTTCGCTTCGCTGCTCCTGAGCCTCACTGTACGTTACCTGTTCTTCAGCGCCGCCGGGCTTGCCTTGAGCTTGATCACCCTGGGTCTGCTCGTGGCTCGCGATCGGCGGCAGGTCTTACGACGCGCGTGCTTCTACCTGCTCGCCGCGTGTGCGGCCAGCGTCCTGGTGTTCCCTGTCGTGTTTCGCTACCGTCCGGCCGTTCAGGCAGCACCGGGGGTTGAGATGCGCCTGGTCAACCAGCCAGGATTTCTCAATGGGGCAGTACGCAGTTGTCAGATTCACGCCGAGTTGCAGAAAGAGGTCTACGTCCCTGTGGGCTGGGCCGCTGAACACATGCTCGTCTACCGCCGGTACAGTTGCGGTCCGCAGGGGTTCAAGTGGGACTGCGGTGACAAAACGACCTGGGCCTACGACGTCCAGACCGGCGACACGACGCTCTACTCGGCAAACGAGGCGGCGCTCACGGGCCAGGGTTGCGCGCCGCAGGTTTGTGTCAAGCCATACCTGAGCACTCAATGGTTCTTCAGCGGCCGCCGGTCCCCCGAGGCCCTCGTCTCTACCGACGGCCGATGGATCGCCTTCACGGCCCGTCATGTGTATGGGCCAGAGGATTTGCTGGTTGTCTTTGGTAACTGATCATGAGTTTCTTGACCCCTATCGCCTTTGCGCTCACTGCGCTCCTCCCCGTCATCATCGCCATGTACCTCCTCAAACTACGACGGGAGGAGCGGATTGTCTCCAGCCTCTATCTCTGGCGCAAGATGGTCCAGGATGTGGAGGCCAACGCGCCTTGGCAACGACTGCGACGCAACTTGCTGCTTTTCCTACAGATCCTGTTCCTGGTGGCACTCATTCTGGCCTTGGCTCGCCCCTTCCTGTGGGCTGAGGGGGTCACAGGACGCCACGTCATATTCATCTTGGATAATTCGGCCAGCATGACCGCCAACGACGTGCCTCCTAGCCGGCTGGCCACAGCCAAAGCACGGGCCAAGGAGGTCGTTGCCGGCCTGCCCGACTCCGCCCGCGCCACAGTCATCACCGCAGGCGGGCATACCCAGGTGGTGGCGTCAGCTACCAGCGATCGCCGTCAGCTGCGCCAGGCGATTGATGGCATCCACGGGGCCAGCGGTGCCAGCGATCTGACCGCCGCCATCAACCTGGCCGCCGCCATCGCCGCCCGCCAGCCCGATACCGAGCTAGTCATTCTCTCTGACGGCAACGTCACCCTGCCCTCGGGCTTCGCCGAGACCGGCCGAGCCGCCGTCAGCGTGCCCGCCATCGTGCACTACATTCCCATCGGCGTAAGTGATGACAATGTGGCCCTCAGCGCCCTCTCCCTCCGGTCATCTGCCGGAGGTCAGGTCTCTCTCTTTATCCAGGCGGTCAATTACGGGCACCGACCCGCCCAGCGTCGCCTCAGCATCTACGCCGATAATGAACTATTCGACGTCCACGACCTCGAAATCAATGCTACTGATCAGAAAGCACTCGTGATCGAGGATGTGCCGGGCGATGTACGGGTTGTGGAGGCCCGGCTGGAGGGGCAGGACGCCCTCGCGCTCGACGACAGGGCTTGGGCCGTCCGCCGCAGCGAGGAGCCGACCGTCGTGACGCTGGTCTCGGAGGGAAACCTCTTTCTGGAAACCGGCCTCGCTCTCTTGCCCGGTCTGGAGGTCACCATTGTCAAGCCTGATGAGTATGAGGAGGGCCAGTCTTCCAACCTCACAATATTCGACGCCCAAGTTCCACTCACAGGTACTCTTCCCGCCGAGAACCTCTTGTTCGTCGCCCCTCTGCGCTCCACGGCACTGTTCACCGTGACAGGTGTGCTCAACGAGCCCCTTCCGTTGGCCGCGAGCCCCGACGAGCCTCTGTTACGCCATGTGGACTTGAGGGATGTGCAGGTGTTGAAGGC
>CAZNMJ010000057.1:0-3490 GCA_964573815.1 uncultured Anaerolineales bacterium | reverse complement strand
GCCGGGCCAGGCACTCACGCTGCAGATAGCGCCGGGAGTCAGCGAGGTGGTGGTGGAAAAACCCAACGGGGAGCGGATGCGACTGACCCCAGATGCGGGGCAGGTCACCTTTGCCGACACCGGCGACCTCGGCATCTACCGAATATCTTGGCAGGATGGGACAACGGCGCAACGCAGCGTGGCTGTGGCGGTAAACCTCTTCTCGCCCCAGGAGTCGAACATTGCTCCTCAGGAAAGCCTCGCGATTAGCGGGGAGGGTTCGGCCGAGGCCTCTGAGGCCCATCCCCTCTTGGGCCGCCGTGAGTTGTGGCGACTGGTGGGGATGGCGGGCCTGGCTGTTTTGCTGATCGAGTGGCTCGTCTATCAGCGCAGCGGCGTGGCACGCGTGATTGGCTGGATACGAAGTCAGAAGTCAGCACGTCTGATCTAAGAGAAGGGAACCCGCGGCTGACACTGTGCTATAAGGAACGAATGGGGTATCGAGGATCAAAAGAGGGGGAAGAAAGATGCTGATCCACGACAACCGCACGGAGACGGCGCTCTTGAAAGGGTAGTAGTCGAGCCGACGCAATGAGCCTTTCCTTCATCTACCCCGAGGCCCTGTATCTCCTTCTGGCCCTGCCCTTGGTGGTCGGGCTGGCGCTGCTGGGATGGCGGCGCTCGAGCAAAGCCCGCTACTGGGGTAGCGTGACCCTGCGCGTTCTGATCTTGCTTCTACTGGTGCTCGCACTGGCGGGGATGCAGATTGTTCGCAGGGTGGACGAACTGACCGTCGTCTTCGTACTGGACGTCTCGGACAGCGTCCCTCAGGAGGAGCAGGAACGCGCTGCCGACTTCATCCGTCAGGCGGTGGGGGTGATGCGCGAGGGCGACAGGGCGGCCATCGTCGTGTTCGGTGAGAATGCATTGGTGGAACGGCTCGCTTCCGAGGAGAGGGCGCTCGAGCAGCTGGCTTCAGTACCCGTCACCAAGCGCACTAACATCGCCCAGGCTCTACAATTGGCCCTGGCCCTCTTCCCCGAAGACTCGCAGAAGCGAATTGTGCTTCTCTCCGATGGGCAGGAGAACGTGGGAAAGGCCATCGAATTGGCCGAGCTGGCCGCGGCGCGCGACGTCGGACTCGTGTACGTGCCTCTCAGTGCACCGCACGGAGTGGCCGAAGTGTTGCTGGAGCGGCTGGAGGCCCCGACGGATGCCCGCGAAGGCCAGTCGATCGAGCTGACAGCTGTAGTCCGCAGCACGATACGCTCGGGTGCACGCCTGCAAATCTTCGGCGACGGCCAATTGATCTATTCTGAGGATGTGCGGCTGGAGGAGGGAAGTAACCGCTTTGCGACCCAGGTCGAAGCCGGTGAGCCAGGATTCCGCCGCTTCCGTGCCCAGATCATGCCCGATTACGACACGCGCCTCCAGAACAACGTGTCGGCAGCCTTCACCGTAGTCCGTGGCCCGCCGCGAGTACTCCTGGTGGAGGGCGTAGCCGGGGAAGCGGCCAACCTGGACGCGGCTCTGACAGCCGCTCACATCGTGGTCGAGATCAGAGCGCCTCATGCGATGCCGGCTACGCTGGAGGAACTGAGCAACTACGAGGCCGTCGTCCTGGTGAATGTGGCCGCCAAGTCGCTGCCCGATGGCGCCATGGAGGCGCTGCAAGCGCATGTGCGCGATCTGGGCAGGGGGCTGGTGATGGTTGGCGGGGAGCAGGGATACGGCGCGGGAGGATACCTGCGCACTCCGCTGGAGGAGACACTGCCGGTGGACATGGATGTGCGCAGCCGAACTCAGGAGCCCAACTTGGCCCTGGTGGTGGCCGTGGACAAATCGGGCAGCATGGGACGTTGTCACTGTGACAATCCGTATGCGCAACCCGGTTCGTATGAACGCGTCGAGAGCGGCCTCCCCAAGGTGGATATCGCCAAAGCGGCGATCATGCGCGCCAGCGACGTCCTGGGTCCCCTGGACTACCTGGGCGTCGTGGCGTTCGACCAAGCGGCCCGCTGGGCCGTGGAGACCCAACAATTGCTCGACCCGGCAGCCATCGAACAGGCTATCGGTTCCATCCGGGCCGAGGGGCAGACCAACATCTTCGCCGGCCTCACCCAGGCCGAGGACTCACTGGCGAAGACCGATGCCCGGATCAAGCACATCATTCTGATGACGGATGGCTGGTCCAGTCACGGCGGCTATGACGAGTTGGCGCGACGGCTAGAAGAGCAGGACATAACCCTGTCCGTCGTGGCCGCCGGACGGGGTTCAGCCGAGTACTTGCGGGAACTGGCCGAGCGAGGTGGGGGCCGCTACTATCCAGCGGTCAGCATTCAAGACGTGCCCGACATCTTTCTCAAGGAGACGATCACCGCCGTTGGATCCTATATCATCGAGGAACGGTTTCGGCCTCTGCCCACCGCCTTCAGCCCCATCTTGGACGGGCTGGACACAGCCAGTCTGCCGCCCTTGCTGGGCTACAACGGCACGACAGCTAAAGCCACGGCTCGCGTGGTTCTGCTGTCCGCGCGGGGCGATCCGGTGCTGGCTACCTGGCAATACGGGTTGGGCCGAGCTGTGGCCTGGACCTGCGACGCCACAGGGCGCTGGGCTGTCGAGTGGCTGGATTGGGACGGATTTGGCCGCTTCGCCGCCCAACTTGTGGGCTGGGTCCTACCCGCGCCGCAGGATGAGGGGCTGAGCACTCAAGTGGAACTGGAGGGTTCGGAGGCGGTGTTCAGCGTCGAATCGCTGGATGACGAGGGTCGGCCCCGCAGCTTTCTGGACACAATGGTCACGCTCATCGGTCCCGATCTTGAAAGGCAGGAGGTGGAACTGCGGCAGGTGGCCGCCGGGCAGTACCGGGGCAGCGTTGAGCTTCCCCACCCAGGCACATACCTGATACACGTGATGCAGAGGGCGGAGGATGGAAGGCCGGTCACGGGACAGACATCGGGGCTTGTGGTGCCCTATTCGCCCGAATACGGCGTCTTGGAGGCAGACTCGGGAGTTCTCTTGGAACTCGCTGGCGTGACGGGGAGCGCTCGTCTGATCGACCCGGCGAGGGCCTTTGCCCGGCCGCTGGCGCCAGTGGAACGGGCGCGGGAGGTGTGGCCGGCACTGCTCTTGGTGGCTGCCCTGCTCTTCCCCTTGGACGTGGGGCTGAGGCGCGTGATGCTGGGCCTGGTCGACTTGCAGAGAGCAGTCGCTTGGGTGCGGATGCGGCTGCCGCGGGTGGGCTTGGCACAACGGGAACCGGTGCTGGGGCGTCTGTTCCAGGCGCGAGATAGAAGCAGGGAGGCGATGAAGAGGGGGAGGAGGCGCCCTGAGGTCCAGCTCCCTACGCTTTCATCGGCTGAGCCGTCTGACGAGTTGCATCCTCCTGAGCCTGCGGCGGAAAAACGCCCTACTGCTCCAGCATCCCCTGACGACGCTCTGGCTCGTCTGCGAGAGGCGAAGGAGCGGGCACGGCGGCGCAAATGAAAGTATTGTGAGATCGTGCCGC
>CAZNMJ010000056.1:13771-16322 GCA_964573815.1 uncultured Anaerolineales bacterium | reverse complement strand
CTGGTCGCCGATGAAGTGAGGCCTGGCAGCCTCTGGAAGAGGGTAGTGAGCGGCTTGGTGCGGTTTCCATTGGCCGTTGTCGCCTACCTGGTCACTCAGACTACGACGCATGCCGTCGCGGACCTGTCGGCGAAGGTAGAGGAAGCGGGATTGGCCGTGGAGTCCCTCCGACTGAACAGGTTGGAGACCTTCGTCGAATTGGTGGCCGTGAACACCTCCGAGGAAGACAGATGAATCTGCTCAAGCATGCCTTGGTGACTGTGCTCGGCACCATGTTCAGGTTCTTCCCTTGGCCGTGCAAGACGGGTCTGATGGAGATAGGCCGCCCTGACAGGAACTCACCTGTGTTGCTGACCTGCAACTATCGTTTGACCGTGGCAAGGGTGCGAAGGGCATTGAGGGGGTTGGACGCCTATCTGCTCGTTGCCAACAGCAGGGGGATCAACGTGTGGTGTGCGGCCACGGGAGGGCTCCTGACCAATCATGACGTTTTCTCTGCGCTCAAGACGAGTGGGATCGAGGAGAGGGTGGATCATCGGGAGGTCATATTGCCCCAACTCGCGGCCACAGGCGTCGAGGCCAGGGAGGTGGAGAAGAAGACCGGATGGAAGATGATATGGGGACCTGTCTATGCGGAGGATGCCCTGCGATTCCTGAAGAACGGCCGTGAGAAGAACCCGGCGATGCGCGAGGCCAAGTTCCCGTGGACGCAGCGCATCGAGATGGCCCTCGCCTGGGCCCTGCTACTGTCCATTATCCTGGCCGTGGTTTTGATTCCCCTTTGGCGCGAAGCCACAGTGCCCAGCATCCTACTACTTTGGGCGTTGTCACTGCTGATCTACCTATCGTTTCCCCTTTACGAGCGTTGGCTGACCTCCACTGGGAGCAATCTCGTCCTCGTCGGGTTCGCCGTTCTGTGGGTGATCTTGGTGCTTGCGGGCCTGGTGTATGCCTCTATCTTGGAAGGTTGGGGTTGGGGATTCCTCTTGCGATGGGGCCTGGTGTCTGGCATCATGGTCTTCAGTCTGGGTCTCGATTTCCTGGGTAGTACGCCTGTGTTCAAGAGTGGCCTGCATGAAGATAGACTGCTCAAGGTCATCCTCGACGAGGAGACTTGCAGGGGCGTGGGCTACTGCGAGCAAGTCTGCCCCAGGAACTGTTATGAGGTGGACAGAGAACGGCACAAGGCATCGATGCCGCGGCAAGAGCGGTGCGTCCAGTGCGGGGCCTGCATCGTGCAGTGTCCCTTCGACGCCCTGCATTTTCGCAGTCCCAGCGGAGAAGTGCTGTCACCGGAGACGATTCGGAAGTTCAAGCTGAATCTGATGGGCAAGCGTCTCGTGGAATAGGAGGCTGGCATGTATAAGGCAGCGGTGATGGTGGCACCTGAGAAGCCACTGGAGATGCGCGAGCTCCCTGAGCCTGAGATGGAGCCGGGGGCTATCTTGTTGCGCACTATCTATGGCGATGTGTGCGGCACGGACGTCCACCTGTACCACGGACGCCTGGCAGGGGTTCCATATCCTATCATCCCCGGACACGTCAGCGTGGGGCGCATAGTCCGCATCTCTGGGGAGGTGACGGATGTCGAGGGCGAAGTCCTGCACGAGGGAGATGTGGTCACCTTTCTGGATGTCCACGAGACCTGTGGCCACTGTTGGTTCTGCCTCGTGGCCAAGGCGACGACCAGGTGTCCCAGCCGTAGGGTCTACGGCATCACGTACTCGGCAGAGGAGGGCCTGTTGGGTGGCTGGAGCGAGGCCATCTATCTGAAACCAGGGGTCAAGGTGATCAAGCTACCGCAGGGCGTGACACCAGAAAGGTACATCGCCGCAGGCTGCGGGCTTCCCACTGCCATCCACGCCCTGGAACGAGCAGAGGTGCGACTGGGCGACACCGTGGCCATACAGGGGTGTGGACCGGTCGGATTGAACACGGCAATTCTGGCGCAACTCTCAGGAGCCACTCAGGTGATCGTCCTGGGTGCGCCACAGGGGAGGCTGGACTTGGCCCGCGCCGTCGGAGCTGACCACACGGTCGACATTGACCAGTACGGGCCCGAGGAGCGGATAGCGCGGGTCCAGGAGTTGACTGGCGGCCGTGGTGCCGACGTCACCATAGAGGCCACAGGCAACCCGGCTGCCATTCCCGAGGGGATGCGCATGACCCGCGACAACGGACGGTACGTGGTGGTGGGCCAGTACACCGACGCTGGCTCTGTGGATATCAACCCTCACTGGGACATCAACCTCAAGCATCTGGAGATACGAGGCTGCTGGGGTAGCGATTTCAGTCATTTCTACCGGGGCATCAAGGTCCTGGCGAAGCACGGCGACGAGTTCCCCTACGAGGGTTTTATCACGCGCGTGTACCGTTTGGAGGAGATGAATGACGCTCTGTCCGACGTGGAAGGGCTGCAAGTCGTAAAGGCTGTTGTGCAACCCTGAGCGCTGCGCCGCCCATGCCCTACCTTGCGAACCCGATGCTACCTTGGGGAGACATGCGGAAAACATGTTCGACAACCGGCTGCACGCCTGGTTCACCTGCGTAG
>CAZNMJ010000056.1:4834-13671 GCA_964573815.1 uncultured Anaerolineales bacterium | reverse complement strand
CACAATTCGTAGTATGCGCTTCAGCATCTCCAAAGGGCTCAAGCCCTCACTACCATCGGAGGCCGGTCTCACCTGCGCAAGGGCGGATTTCAAAGCCGCCCCTACGAGAACTTCACATCGGGCGACCGTTGTGAGACGGTACAGCGCAACTACGCACCTGGGTGGGGTCTGACGAATCCCGCGGAAATGGAAGTCCCGCACTACTCCCTACGGTACAGCACCAGGACGAGGGCGAGAATCACCATGGCGACGACGACTACCAGTACGCCGCAAGCGCCAAAGATGAGCAACTCTGCCAAGCCTATAGGGGGATGCATGCTATTGTCATCGCCTCTTTAGTGATGGGGGTCGTGCTGCGACTCATCAAGTGCGACGTCCCACGGCTCATGGTATGTGGGATTGTATCAGACTCGCACATGTCGGGCAATGGCAAAAGGATTGCCCACCGGACTGGTGCTGGAATGCGTAGCGCTTCCTCGCGTCTCTTGGCCCTTGCTAATAGCCCCTCCAGTATGTACAATTGAGGCGTGGACGCGACATGGACCTCTTCGAGTACTCTGTAAGCGACCAACTGAGGAAAGAGGCGCCGTTGGCGGTCAGGATGCGGCCTCGCACCCTGGACGAGATGGTGGGCCAGGAGCACATCATCGGGCCAGGCAAGCTGCTGCGCCGCGCCATCGAGGCCGACCGGCTGGGCTCCATCATTCTGTGGGGGCCTCCTGGCACAGGCAAGACCTCTCTGGCATCGGTGATCGCCAACACCACAGAGAGCGCCTTCGAGGCCATGAGCGCTGTCACCGCCGGGGTGAAGGAGCTGCGCCAGTTGATAGCGGCGGCCAAGAACCGCCGTGTAATGAGCGGCGTGCGCACCATCCTCCTCGTCGACGAGATCCACCACTTCACCAAGACCCAGCAGGACGCTTTGCTGCCCCACGTGGAAGATGGCCTCATTACTCTGATAGGGATCACCACAGAGAACCCCTACTTCGAGGTCATCGGGGCCTTGGTCTCTCGCTCCAGGATCTTCCGGCTGGAGCCTTTGACCGAGGAGGCGGTAAGCGTCATTGTGAAACGGGCGCTGGGCGACGCCGAGAGGGGTCTAGGAGGCAGAGATGTCGAGCTCGATGACGACGCTCTGGCTCACATGGTTCGCGTTGCTGGAGGGGATGCGCGGATTGCCCTCAACGCCTTGGAACTGGCCGCCGAGACGACTGAGCCTGACGAGGAGGGCGTGATTCGGGTCACCCTGGAGATAGCCGAGGACTCGATCCAGCGGCGCGCGCTGCTATATGACAAAGACGGCGATGCCCATTACGACACCATCTCCGCCTTCATCAAGAGCGTGCGAGGGTCCGACCCCGACGCGGCCCTATACTGGCTGGCCAAGATGATCTATGCAGGGGAAGATCCCAGGTTCATTGCGCGCAGGATGATAGTCCTCGCTTCGGAGGATATTGGCAACGCTGACCCCCAAGCCTTGACCGTGGCCACATCTGCGGCCCAGGCTCTCGAATGGGTGGGACTACCTGAAGCCCAGTACAACTTGGCTCAGGCAGCCATCTACCTGGCCACTGCCCCCAAGAGCAACTCTGCGGGGGCCTACTTCAAGGCCCTGGCCGACGTGGAGGAGCAGGGAATCGTCGAGGTTCCAGACCACCTCAAAGACTCCTCTCGGGATAGGGAAGCCCTGGGCCACGGCAAGGACTACAGATACCCGCATCAATACCCAGAGCACTTCGTCCGGCAACAGTACCTGCCCGACGAACTGCAGGGACGACGCTACTACGAGCCGTCTGAGCAGGGGTACGAGAAAGAGATCAAGAGGCGACTGGGGCGCTGGCGGCGCCAAGACGAGGAGTCTTAGGGCCATATTCTCTCATACCTAATGGGCGTAGTCAAGGCTACGAAAGTACTCCTTGACGGCTGGGTGGCAATCTGGTATAATATCAGCGCGACAAGCGTCTGTTGATTGGCCGTTCCACGATGATCACAGGCCGCCAGAGTTTATCTGGTGACACAACGTCCTCTTGAAAGCTCGCCTTGTTCGCTTTGGCGAGTATTTGTGTCCTACCGGCCTGGGCAAGCTGCTCGAGCGGGGTACTTTCACACTAAGCAGGGAAACGAACACGATAGGTGGGTATGTGGTGACTGCAGCGCAAAGGCGCGAGACGGCTGCTATGGATCTTGGTCACCGCAGTCAGTGCGCAGCCTGAGAGCAATGGAGTATGGATGTCCAAAGCCAGCCAGGGGAGCGATTTAGAGATGAACTGCTCGCCGCGGCTGAACTGATTGCTCAGAGCGACGCTTCACGAACAGAGCCTGAGCGCGCGTGGGACGCGCCAGTGAGAGAGAGCGCTGTCATGTCCCGGGCCACTTTGCTAGATAGGGTCGGTGCACTGGTGATCATCGCTGACCAGCAGAATCGTCTACGCTGGTTCAACAAGATGTGCCAGGACACGATCGGCTTGTCCTTTGAGGAAGTATGGGGCAGGCACTTCTGGGATGTGCTCGCCATCCCGGAAGAGGCGGATGCCGTCAAGTCTACCCTGGAAAACGTACGACGCGGCGTTGGCCCGCCGGCGTATGTGAGCCATCTCGTCACGCACGATGGGGCTTCCAAGCTCTTCTACTGGTGTGCTGCCCCCCTCTTCGACGGCGAGGGGTCGACGGAGCACATCATAGGCGTAGGCATAGACGTCACGGACCGCGAGGATGCTGATGAGCTGCTGGGCGCGAGTGAGGATCGGTACCGCCGCCTCGTGGAATCCTCGCCCTACGCAATGTTCGTTCACTATGGAGGGACGATTATCTTCACCAACAGGGCCGGAGCCAACCTGTTGGGTGCATCCGATCCTGGCGAGATCGTTGGCAGGCCGGTACTGGATTTCATCCACCCTGACCGTCACGAAGTCGTCAAGGCACGACTGGAGAAGGTGCACGAGCACGGCACAGAGCTGGCCCTGATAGAGGATAAGCTCGTGCGCCTCGACGGATCTGTTGTGCGGGTGGACGCTCATTCGATCTTTCCGTTCATGTACCAGGACAAGCCTGCAATACAGGTGGTTGCCCGTGAGATCACCGATAGTAGGCGGGCGGAGCCGGAGGCCGAGGCACCGCATCTAACGTTCGAGACCCTCCTGAAGATCTCCAGCGATGCCGTGACGACGACCGACCTGAGGGGACGCATCACTCAGGTTTCACAGGGCGCGCTGGAACTGTTCGGATATGAGGATGCAAAGGAGTTGTTGGGAGGAAGCACTTTCCAGCTGGTCGTAGCCGAATACCACGAGGAACTGATAAAGAGCCTACAGCAGACCTTCAAGGAAGGCGTAGTAAGGAACTTGGAACTCGTCTTGCTGAGAAAGGATGGCAGCCAGTTTGACGGCTCCCTGGACATGGCGTTGATCAGAGATGCTGAGGGAAAGCCTAAGGGCTTTGTGGCCACCACAAAGGACCTTACTGAGCCGGAGGCACCAGAGTACGATGCCCAGGTGTCTCACCGTGAGGGCGAGGAGTCTTCTGCTCTGCTGAAGGCTTCACGCGCAGTGCTGGGCTATCGGGACTTCGGCCGTGCGGCGCGAGCGATCTTCGATGCATGCAAGAACCTCATCGGCGCTGGAGCTGGGTACGTTGGCCTGATGAACGAAGATGCGACCAAGGACAATGTTTTGTTCTCGGAGCCAGCTGGGTTCTCTTGGACGGCTCATCTATCAGACTCCAGGCGCCTGCGGGAGTTGCGCGCAGAAGTGTACCTGACGGGCAGAGCGATGTATCTCAACAGGCTGCTCCCAGCTGCTGGGGTACGGCCCACGGGCGACACACAACCGACTGTTGACAATATTCTGTTCGCTCCTCTCGCGGTCAATGACAACACAGTAGGATTGCTCAGTTTCGCCAACAAGCCGGGGGGGTTCTCCGAAGACGACGCCCGGGTGGCATCCGCCTTCGCGGAACTCGCCGCCGTTTCTCTGGCAAGCACCCGGGCTTTGGAAGCCTTGGAGGCCAGTGAGGAACGGTTCCGCTCAGTGGCTGAAACAACGGCGGACGCCATCGTCACTTTCGACAGCGATGGGCACATCGTTTCCTGGAATCCAGGGGCTGAAGCGATTTTCGGCTACTCCGGTAACGAAATGATCGGCAAGCGACTCACGCTGGTGGCCCCAGTGGATCTGCGGGACGCGTACAAGGACGCTGTACAGGCAGTCGAGGGAGGAGGGGACTCCAACACTCTCGCCGAACCCAAGGAGATGATCGGGCGGCGCAAGGACGGCAGCACATTCCCCCTGGAATTGTCCTTTACGGGCTGGAAGACTGGACAGGGTGTTTTCCTCACCGGCATTATCCGGGATATCACGGAGCGCAAGTTGGCGGAGCACGACTTGCAGCTGCTGGCTGATCACGATCATCTGACCGGCCTCCCCAACCGGGCCCTCTTCCGCGATCATCTCACCCAAGCACTGGCGAAGGCCAATCGGGAGCCCCAGGGCCTGGCCGTGATGACCATTGACCTGGATCGCTTCAAGGCCATTAACCACGCGCTTGGGCTGCAGGCGGGTGATCAGCTTCTCCAAGCCGTTGGTGATCGACTGACCGGGGAGGTCAGGACGGGAGACAGTGTGGCGCGTTCGGGGGACGACGAGTTCGTCCTGCTGTTGTCGGGGATGGATGCGCCAGAACACGCGGACAGAGTTGGCCAAAGAATCCTGCGAACGCTGCGGCAACCGTTCGCCATAAATGGTCGCGAAGTCCGCATCACCGCAAGTATCGGGGTTGCCCTCTATCCTGAGCACGGTGATGACATCGACACCCTGATGAAGAGGGCTGACACTGCCATGTGCGGCGCGAAGGATAAGGGGCGCGACACGTACCAACGCTTCTCCGCGATGCTCGAACGTGGGGCGGAGGAAAGTCCTAGGCCTGCGCCGCCCCCATAGCGAAGCTGCCAGCGTGACAATCGCACACTTTCGCCACCTCTAGACCTCGGTCTATCTCGCTAACGATTGGATTGCTGAGCGACCCATTTCCGTCCCGTGTGGAGCTACACTCCAAGGCCGCGGCCTCCTCGCCCGCCAGCATAGGTGGTTAAGGCAGCGATGTTGTGGATCACCACAGACTGAGGGTGTGGAAGAAGAGGTATCCGCAGCGCAGGAATGCCGCAGCGCCGCGGTTCATCGGAGTCCCGGAAGGACTTCCTAGATTCAGCGCGGCAAAACCGCCGGGGAATCCAATTCTCGGAAGACCCTCAGTGCGGGAAAACGGCCAGGGAATGGAATTCCCTGGCTCAAACCATCAAGTCCCAAGGGACTCGCCGCGCTGACACCAGGGCCCCAGCCCCAGCGCAGTGGCAGAGTATTGTTGGCCTCTCTCAAGAGCTGCTGACTCACCATTGACAGGTTTCCTCAGTGGCACTAGAATATGTTACAGGGTGCGGGGGCGTGCCCTGGCACCACTTGTAACCGGCCAAGGCTCGCCTTGCATATCGGGCGGGCCTTTCTGTTAGACTGGTGGGGGATAGGCTCTTGTAATCCGGAGTCCGATCATGCCGCCGGCAGAAGGATATGCTGCACCACAGTGTGGCACGACTGGCAGCAGTGGTCACCGCGCTGACGAAGGAGAAGAGATATGTCCGATGCCAAGGTAGCACCGTACGGTTCCTGGAAATCGCCCATCAGCTCCGATCTCATCGCCACCCGCACACTGGGGACGGGGCACCCAACTTCCGGTCTGCGCATGGTCACCCTCGATGGCGATGACGTATACTGGCTTCAGATACGTCCCCACGAGGGCGGGCGATATGTCATCACGCGAAGGACCCCTGATGGCAAAATCAGTGACGTGACGCCGGCCCCCTTCAACGTGCGCACGCGCGTCCACGAGTATGGCGGCGGCGATTTCCTGGTCGGTGACCGCACGGTCTACTTCTCCAATTTCGTGGACCAGCGCTTGTACCGACAAGAGGCAGAGGGCGTGCCAACTCCAATCACCCCCGAGGAGGACTTCCGCTACGCCGACGGAGTGATCGACCGCCTTCGGCGTCGTTTGATCTGCGTGCGGGAAGATCACACGGTCCCCGGCCAGGACGCCATCAATAGCCTGGTGAGTATCGATCTCGAAAGGCCCGACGCAGGCCGAGTCATAGTCTCTGGGAATGACTTCTATTCCTCGGCACGCCTCAGCCCCGACGGTTCCCGCCTGGCGTGGCTGACGTGGAACCACCCGAATATGCCCTGGGACGGGACCGAACTGTGGGTTGGTGAACTGGAAGCCGATGCGTCGCTGGGCCGGGCGGAGCTCGTCTGTGGAGGTGAGGACGAATCTGTCTTTCAGCCCGAATGGTCTCCAGACGGGGTCTTGCACTTCATCTCCGATCGGACGGGGTGGTGGAATCTGTATCGCTGGCTCGATCGGGGAATCGAGCCACTGTGCGAGATGGAGGCCGACTTCGGCTATCCACAATGGGCCTTTGGATTGTCTCTGTATGGCTTTGAGTCGCCCAATCGCATCATCTGCGCCTACGCCGACCAGGGTGTCTGGCACCTGGCCAGTCTCGACACGGCGACCGGACTCCTGGAGCCCATCGAGACTCCGTACACCGAGATCTGGAGGGTGCGAGCATTGCCCGGACGAGCCATTTTCGCGGCTGGCTCCCCGAGTGAGCCGCCGTCGGTCGTGGGACTGGATGTCACCACGGGCCAATTGGAGGTGCTGCACCGTTCCAGCGACGTGGTGATGGAAGAGGGGTACTTGTCCTGTCCCCAGCCCATAGAGTTTTCCACAGAGCACGGGCTCACGGCTCATGCTCTGTACTATCCTCCGCATAACCGCCAGTATGTCGCCCCAGCGGGCGAACGGCCGCCCCTGGTCGTGATGAGCCACGGCGGCCCCACCAGTTCCACCTGGACTACGCGCCGTCTGGAGGTCCAGTACTGGACCAGTCGCGGCATGGGAGTGCTGGACGTAAACTATGGAGGCAGCACTGGCTGTGGCCGGGCCTACCGAGAGCGGCTCAAAGGCCAGTGGGGGGTCGTGGACGTGGACGACTGCGTCAATGGTGCCCTCCATCTCGTCAGGGGAGGCGAGGTAGACGGCGACCGCCTGGCCATCCGGGGAGGTAGCGCTGGCGGCTACACCACCTTGTGTGCTCTCACGTTCCGTGACGTCTTCAGCGCGGGGGCCAGCTACTATGGGGTGAGCGATCTGGAGGCTCTGGCGAAGGAGACTCACAAGTTCGAATCGCGCTACCTGGATAGCTTGATCGGCCCCTATCCGGAGCGGCGCGAGCTGTATCAGGAGCGATCGCCGATCCACTTCGCTGAGCGGCTCTCCTGCCCTGTGATCTTCTTCCAAGGGCTGGACGATCAGGTGGTGCCGCCGAGCCAGGCCGAGTTGATGGTCAACGCACTTCGCGCAAAGGGAGTGCCAGTGGCGTACATCGCTTTCGAAGGTGAGCAGCATGGTTTTCGCCGGGCCGAGACCATCAAACGCGCCCTCGACGCTGAGCTCTACTTCTATTCCAGGATCTTCGGCTTCGACCTCGCCGACCCGGTGGAGCCTGTGCCCATAGAGAACCTGTGAGAGGATAGTCCACCGGGGACTTCTTTCAGCGACGGCGTCCAGGCACGGGGCACCTGGCGTTAAGCATCGTGCTGGAGGGGCGAGGCCTTTAGGAGTCGCCCAAGATGTGAGGAATAAAGGGAGGCAGGTTCCGTGGCCAGGAGCCTGTTGGAGCAGGAGAAGCTCATCGAGACCATCAAGAAAGTGCCTCACAGATCGTTCACGGTCCTCGAGTTCATAGACGTCTTTCAGTCGTTGTATCCCCTGGATTGGCGGCGCTTGGTGCAAAGGTACGGACTGTACGGCGAGAAGCGCCGCTACACTGTAACCACCTATCTCTCGAATAGGCTCGATCTGTACTCGAAACAGCCTGATTCCCTGCTTCTCCCTTTGACGCCATACAGTGAGGACAGGTCCAAGGACTACAGAAGGCTCACCAAAGAAGAGCGGAAGCGTTTCGGCAGCCCATGGATCGCCGTCTTCAAGAAGAGAGAAGCGCCGGAGACCTAGGAAACGGCTGGAAACGAGCAGGCACGAACCGCATCGGCGGCATCATGAATCAAGCTTTGTCCGACGAACGCCTCTTGCAGATAGACGAGGGCCTTGGCGCTCTGAACACGACCTGGGAGCAATGGGACCAGGAAATGGCAAAGGTGCAGAAGGACCTTGAAGCCGGTGGCATGGACTGGTATGACGCTTTGGAGGAAGTCCATAGGCGGTGTGTGGAGATCATCAAACGCGGAGACTCGCCGGTCGACTTCGATCAGCTTGGGGCCCTATTGGACGACTTATGCACCATCTACCTGGAGGCCGATGCTCAAGAGCGTGCCGGGATACGAGCCCTCTTCGAAAACAAACAGAGGGTATTGAAGCACCTGCACAGCTACACAGGAGGAAGAGCCGCGGCACGTCTGGAGGCCACCGGAGACGTGAAGTGGCTCCGCCTGGGGTTGGCAGCAGCATCCATCGCGGATAGAAGGGTGGATTACCGCGATTTGCTGATCTGCCTGGGTGAACTCTGGCTCGCGGCTGAGAGCGTCGGGATCGCTCCTGCTCGCCACTTCAGCGCCGTGGCCAGGATCTCCAATCCAGAGCCACGGTACGGCGACCGTTCCACGCAGCATCTGCTGCGCGGTTTCCGCAGGTCCGGACATCTGAGGTCCATCAAGCGGAAGGCCAGAGAGTCGCGGCCATGAAGGTACAGCGTCCGGCGTGGACAGAGTCACCCGGCTGGTCCAAGATGCTGCAGCATGTTTGGCGTCTTCGTAGCGTCGGGTTTCCAA
>CAZNMJ010000056.1:0-4734 GCA_964573815.1 uncultured Anaerolineales bacterium | reverse complement strand
GGTTTCAAACCCGCCCCTACTCAGGGGAAGCCGGCCGGGGTTCTTCAGCGAACAGACCAGGCGGGGCCGGTGAGCGGTGATTTGGTCGGCAATCCAGAGAAGCTCCGGGTCATACAACGGTGAGAGGCGCGACGTTATATGAAACGTCTTTCGCTGAACAGGGCAGGCCGTGTTCTGTCGGCGCTGGCCGGCGCCTGGGTAGCAAGCTGGCTTCTCTTTAACATGGTTGGCGGCAACTGGCTGCTGCGCGAACTCTGCTGCTGGTGCCTGCTGGGTCTTGCGACAATACCTTTCTTGATAGCTGTTTTCTTGGGAGCACTGGTCCATGTGGCGATGAGGCTGTTCCAGAGGCAGCTGTCGATCGGCGATCTCTTACCCTTGCTCATAGTGATTGTGGGATTTCTCTTCGGTTATCACTTCCCATCCAGGCCAGCCGTGACATTCTGGCTGCATCGTGGCGAGTTCATAGCATCGGCCGAATCGGCCGTGAGAGAGTGTAGTGGGCGCTGCTTCGACCATCTTCCATCGACTTCTTTCTATGATCATGCGGTTGTGCGCGGCAGTGAATCCGGACTAATCGTCGTTGATTTCATTAGTGGCAACAGTTACCTACCGCAACTAGTCTTCATTTCAACCGACAATCCGGAAGATTGTGCGTCATGCTCGGCATTTGGTCTCGTGGTTGAGAGACTAGAGCCGCAGTGGTATGTCTGTTGGACCAACTGGGACTGAGCGGGCATTCCCCGCAGCGATGCGGCATCATGGCAGATCTTGGAGAACACGCTGGACGGAAGTGTTGTCGTGGAGGTGGGGTTCAAACCAGCCCCTACAAGAATGAGGGGATCACATGAGGTACAAGCCAAGAGGTGCAGGCAAAACGGTCCACGAGAAGGACTACTCGAAAGAGATAATCTTCTCCACCGATGACTTCGAAGAGGAGGGCCATCTTCTTCAGGTGGTCACCGTGCCGCCCAAGACCAAGCAGCGGCTTCACCTGCACAGGGAACAGACGGAGGTCTTCTACATTCTTGAGGGCGAGGCGGTCATACAGATCCGCGGGCAGGACTTCAGGGCCGGGCCCGGTGACGGCTTCATCTGTAGCCCGGGGGATACCCACAGCCTCTGGAACCAGTCAGATGAGGATTTCCGGGTGGTCGTATTCAAGATCAACAAGCCCGAGGACAGGGACACGGTTTGGCTCGAGGCTCAAGAATCACCAGGTTCGACATAGTGGAGCGTAATCGTCGTGGCATACTCTCGGAACTCAAGGAGTGAGATGCCGTGGCGAAGAGGGACTGGCATAGCGAATAGAGTTCCGAGTACCATTGGGCTGTCCCAGACTCCCGCCCCGGGTGGACCACCATGGACGAATCCACCAACGCTGAGGTCGACGCAGCTCCGGATGCAAGCAAGCTGTGGCAGCGTCTGGTTCCGTGGCTGCTCTTGGCGGCGACAATCGCGCTTCTTGTCTGGCCCCTTATGCGAGTGTGGCCGCTCATTGGTGGCGCGATCACTGGCAGGCTATCGGCTGGCGCGGGTCAGCCTTCCGACTACGTCGAACTTGGCGCGAGCACCCACTTCCGAGTCGTCGGTCCAGCGGGATACATGAACGAGGGCGAGATTACGCGGTACCTGTCTGAGGCCGAGGTGCGGCGAGCACGACTAGTTGAGTTTCTGGAGGTACCGGGAGATGCTCGCCAGGTAAGGATACTTGTACATCAGCAGTGGGGGATACCGCACGTTGACCCCCCTGCATCGATCACTCTCTACGGGCTGAAGGCTGGTCGCAACGCGCTGATTCACGAACTGACGCACCTCCTTGTGCACTGTCGTAGCAGCTTCCTCAGCGAGGGGCTGGCGGTGCTGGCCGAGGAACAGTTTGGCTGGGGGCTGGCCTTCCCTAATTGGCTGCGGCCTGTGGATTCCCATCTCTATGCTTGGAGGCGAGGGGGCAATGAGATGCTGTCCCTCGAGGATTTGGCTGTCATGGGCGGACTGTGGGATCCAAATGCCTCCGAGCTGAGCCGCCTCCGTTACTTGCACGCAGGGTCTTTCGCGAACTACGTTGTGGCAGAATACGGGCTGGACGCCTTTGCGGAAGTGTGTATGCACTCGGACTTCAAACGGGCCTGGGGTCGCCCCCTGCGGGAGCTGGAAGCTGAGTGGCTGGTGACCGTTCAACGGGGACACATGGTGCAGGGGCTTGTGGTTACCATCGGAGGACTCGCGATCCTGGGTCTGATGCACCTTGCCATGAGCAAGGGTTGGCCTTGGATCTTGGCGGCCGTTGTCGGAACGGCGGCGTTTTCTGTCTGGAGTGTCTACCTCGTCTATCCCTACACAGTCTGGGGGGGCCTCGTGGCGGCGATAGCAGCAGGCGCGATCGTGCGGCGCTGGCTCCCTGGCTGGGGCCTGCTTACCATGTGGGTTCTGGGCAGCGCGGTCTTGGCTGCGCTCGTTCTGTGGCCAGCAGTGGTCTGGCGACCCACCTGAGCTCCAAGTGGGGTGACACTCGTGGACAGAGAGTCAGCGTTCAGAATCAATCTAGTGGGCTTGTGCGCCGCTCTGTTCGCCATCAGATTCTACTACTACGCCAGAGGCCGACTGGCCGGTGAAAGCGTGTTGGTGAGCAGGCAAGCATACAAACTCAGAGTAGCGGCATGCTCGCGTTGCGGGCTACGCTGTTCATAGGTTTTGTAGTTGCTTTCATCATCTACGCTGTCAAAGCGGAGTGGATGCGATGGTTCATCTTTCCGCTTCCCCCGTGGTTGCGCTGGGGTGGGGCGGTGTTGGGTCTGGTGAGCCTGGTTCTGCTGGTCTGGGTACAGCACACACTGGGAAGGTACTGGTCCACCGACCTTCAGCTCAGGCAGGAGCATGTCCTCGTCACCGGCGGGCCCTATCGGTGGGTCAGGCATCCCATGTACGCGGTCATCTTCATGTATCTCATCGGTCTCACCCTGGTGTCCGCGAACATACTCTTTGCGGTGGGTACCGTCCTGGCCATCGTACTACTATACAGGCGTATAGACGAGGAAGAGAAGATGATGGTAGCGCGCTTCGGCGACGAGTACCGGAACTACATGAAGCAAACCGGGCGTTTGCTGCCACGCGTCACCAGGGGTACAAACTAGTACGACGGAGCTGAGGGACCAAGCGCACGGTGCCAGACACTGGCCCGAATTGAGTCACGCACAAGCGGAGGGTGGGATGGACAAGGTAATACACGAGCGAGCGCGTCTAGAGTGCGATGCTCATCGTGCCTTCGAGATGTTCACGGTCAACGAATTGGTACAGCTGTGGCTCGCTCCCCTTGCACAGATCGAGCCTTTCGTCGGTGGCAAGTTCGAGCTCTTCTGGGATCCCGGTGATAGAGAGATCAACAGCACGAGTGGCTGTAAGGTGACGGCGATTGAGAGCGACAAGTTCCTTTGTTTCGAATGGAAGGGGCCAACCGAGTATCAGCACTTCATGAACGAGGCTGATCCTCTGACTCACGTGGTAGTCTTCTTCGCGCCCTGCGATGATGGGCCCATTCCCTGCACGGAAGTGCATCTCATCCACTCTGGCTGGAGGGGCTCAGCCGAATGGGAAGAGGCGCGGGAGTGGTTCGCAAGGGCCTGGGGTGCTGCGTTCAAGGAACTGGGGAATCAAGTCAATCGGTAGTCGGGACCGGTGGCGTAGGGAGTTTGGGTACCCGCAAGTGGATGATGTGAGCGCGATGGTATGCACTATTGCTTAACACCATTTGCTCGACGACGCGATAACTGGAGGTAGGACAAGTGATAGTTTCGACAACGCCGAACATTGAGGGAAAGAAGATCACCAAGTACTTAGGCTTGGTGAGTGGAGAGGCGATTCTGGGGGCCAATATCTTCAAAGACCTCTTCGCCGGGATACGGGACATAGTGGGAGGGAGATCCGCGGAGTACGAAGGGGAGCTGAGGCAGGCCAAGCTCATCGCCATCCAGGAGATGGAGGAAGAAGCAAGGGCGCTCGGCGGCAATGCTGTCGTGGGGGTCGACCTAGACTACGAAACGATCGGCATTGGTTCAGGAGGCAACATGCTGATGGTGAGCGCGAGCGGCACGGCTGTGCTCTACGAGGACTGACGGGCGCTCACGCTGTCTTAGTTGCGCGGGCGCGGATCCTGCACAGCAGTGCCTCGCGGCAGGGCAATATGCAGGCGCGGGCTAATGAAGAAGGTGATTCCATGAAGAAGTACGATCTGATCGTTATCGGCTCAGGAGCCGGCATGAACGTGGCCTCGAACGCCATCCAGCTGGGGATGCGCGTGGCCGTGGTTGAGCACGGCCTTGTGGGAGGGACGTGTTTGAATACCGGTTGCATACCCTCCAAGATCCTTCTCTACCCTGCGGATGTGATAAGGGAATTGGACGAAGCCAAGGCCATCGGTGTTGAAGGGACCATCACCAAGGTGGATTTCCCCCTGATAATGCAGCGCATGCGCACCTTCGTCGATGAAGATAGAGAGCAGATGGAGTCCAGCGTCGATGCGGTGGCGGACCTGCGATGGTACAGGGAGACAGGCGAGTTCATGAGCGACTACCAGTTGAAGGTCGGCAAGGAGACCATAACCGCTCCCAAGATAGTTATCGCCTCGGGGGCGAGGGCGGTGGTGCCGCCCATAGACGGGTTGGTCGAGACAGGCTACCTCGACCACGTCTCCGTGCTTCAACTTGACGCTCCACCTGAGAGCCTGATCATCATTGG
>CAZNMJ010000055.1:11111-16333 GCA_964573815.1 uncultured Anaerolineales bacterium | reverse complement strand
AGCCGCCTTGACGAGTTCGTCCACCTCAACGGCGTGACAGGCGATACCGGCTTCCTCGTAGAAAGCCTGGGTGGTGGGATTGCCAGCGGCCATCAGTACTCGGCGCGGACCCAAGGTCACGAAGTTCAATGCGAATCCTCTTACGGCTTCTTCCTCATCGGGCAAGAAAACCACGGTGTACCCACGAGCCCGCAGCGCCTCAACAGCCGCGAAGGGCACCCGTCCGGGCCACCCGATGGCTAGGTTGTGGTCGGCGAAACGTAGCTGCCCCATCAGATGCATAGCGCCATAGGGAAGACCCACCTGGATAACGTCCACTCCCATTTCATTGAGTAGGTTTGTAACCTGGGCCGCGCCCTCCGGATTGGTGCGCAGGCCCGTGGCCAGGAGCACGGTCAGTGGATCCACCCAGGCCGCGTCCGCCCCCTCAAACGTGCCTGTGCCCCGCACGCTGCGCAGGATGGGGATCCCCAGAGCTGCCAATCGCCGGGCCACGGATCGCTCTTCCCCTGCGCGCACACTGGAGGCAGGACGTGCGACGATTGCCCCTTCCGGCGTCATGAACATCAGATCGGCGACGAACATCTGGTTGGGGGTAGGTGTAGTGTCCGGTTCGACGTAGTGCACAGAGATGCCCGCATCCCCATATGCCTGGGCAAGGGCATCATGTTGCTCCCGAGCCCGACTGGCGTCGACGGGGGCCAGCATCTGGGCTCGGTCCGGGTCCGAGATTGCCTCCACCTCCGCACCGGGCCGGTGGAGCAGAACTGCCTTCAGCGGCGACCATTCGGTAGCCACACCGCAAGACCCCCACACGTCTCCTAGCTCTTGACGCAATGGTGTGGTCCGTGGTGACCACCCTGCCCCACCGTAAGCCGCGGCTTTGACGGTCTCGGTAGCCTCTGTCTTACCAGCGTTCATACCGCACCAACTCAGAGAATGACTTGCGCTTTTTCGGCCTAGGCTCATCGGCGGGATAGCCCAGCGGTGTGAAAGCGATGGGCACCACGCCATCCGGCAGATCCAGAACTTCCCGAGCGGCCTGTGGATCGAAGGCGCCTATCCAACACGTGCCCAACCCTAGGTCTGCAGCGGCCAAAATCAGATGGTCCATGGCGATGGCCACGTCCACGTCATTGTAATTCTTGCCATCCTTGCGCACCCAGTTCTCAGCTGGAATTCCACAGGCACAGATGACGAGGGGCGGTTGCACGAACCAGTCGGCCTTGTAGATACGTCCCAGCTCTGCTTCCCGACCCTCTGTATGGATGACTATGAACTGGATGGCCTGCCTGTTCGCCGCCGTCGGAGCCAGTCTTGCTGCCTCGAGCACTTCTTGCAGTTTGCCATCTTCCACCGGGTCGGGCTTATAGGCCCGCACGCTATATCGCTCTTGGATCAACTCGGAAAAGTTCATATCTTCCCTCCTGTGACACAGTATCTCATCCCACCGTTAGCCTCGTGCGTAGTCCTTGCTTGAAGGTGAGTTGCGCTGATGCACAAGCGCTATTCGGAGACGGAACTCGCGGTGACACTGATGTCAGATCAGTGCGGAGATTCCTAAGGGCGTGCAAACGCACGGGGCTGGTGGACTGTACACCTACTGGTTCCTCTCCAGTGCGTGAGTCGAAATCAACTGCGGATGGTCCAATCCGTCGACCTCTGCTTCTCGAATCACCTCCTCATCGAGCAGTGACCCGATCGTTCGCTGCACCTCGGCTGACGTCCACCTCATCACATGGAAGATGCGGTTGATCATCTTCCGGTCTGCAGCGACCACGTTGTCCAGGTAGCGGGAAACCAGCATCCGCCTTGCCTCGGACCGCTTGACTCCAGCGGCCTGCTTGGGCAGCTCGGGGAAGTGGCGCTGCAGGATCTCATACGTGAAGGCATACCTCCAGGCGCCAGTCCTGGCCACACCAACGGGGATCACCTTGAGCCCTACTTGCAGCTCAACCAGCGCCCGGTCAAATCGAGACTTGGCGCTCGTGGCGCTCATCCCCGCTTCCCTGCGCAGCCGAATGGTGTCAAGTGGACCATGCTCAAGGAGAGCTTCGTATATCCACTTTGCCTCGGCCGTCATCATCCCAGCTCGGTACTCGTCCAAATAGCCTTCCAGGTCGCCAGTGTTCTCGCTACAGGCATAGAAGACCGGAAGCAGCTCGAGGGAGACCAGTGTGGCGCGACGTCGCAGCAGTTTGCCGTAATGCCACTGGCGCTTGTCCAAAGCGGCGTCTTTCCAACGCCAGCACCTGCTGATATCAGGATCGTCGTGCTGCATCGGCACGGGACGGATGCGCCCGGCGATGGCATGGAACAGATTCGGGAGTTCTGCGTCTTTGGTTGGCCAGAAGTGACAGAAGCCGACCTCATCCACGAAAGCTAGAGCTCCTTCGGGGGTTTGAATGCGAAGATTGGGCGTGCGGCGATAAGTGCAGTCCCTCTGTTCGGCAATCCAGTCCCGAGTGACGGTCGCGACCATGCGCCCTCTACTCCACGACTAAGCTGATGTCTGTGACTATACTTTCATAGTCCCAACCGGAGGCATATACCAGGAGGGACTGGAGGCGCGCTGGTCGAGGATAGATGGTCTCCAGGAGATTGTCGCTCTCGTAGTCGTACCAGACGTTGTGGGGAATCCGCTCGCCGTACATGGTGGGGTTGTTATCTCTGTTCTGGTAGTAGAGGCCATGCGTCCAGTGACCTGCACTGCCATAGACATCCTCATACTCCAATCGAACCATGAGCGGGTACTCAGAACTCAGGTACCCGCCGCCCGACAAGCTCTGGTCCACCAATCTGACTCGGAGATATAGCCTGATGGAGGTGGCAAGATCGGAGATTTCTTCATTCAAGTCCTGCCTGACCACGGTTTCGCAATGGTTGCCTTCACTCCCGGTGCGGAAGAATCTGACCGCCCGGGAATCTATCTCGGGAAATTGCACGAGGGATATCTCGCCATCTACGTCGCCTCCGTCGCCCCCTTGCTCGTTGTATGCCTCCCAGCCAACTGACAACTCCTCTTCAAGACTCCCGTTCACCAGAAGGTTCTGAGCCGCTGCCAACGGTTCCTCCGGTCGCTCTCCGGCCCTGACCGTCGTCCTCTCTTTCTGCTTCAGTGTCACTGTGCTTCCCTGGGCTGTGACCTCGGCTGTACCGAGATGGGCTATAGTGCGGCTGCTGTCCGGCGTGACCCCCAGCGAGTAGCTTCCTTCCGTCAGCGAGGCAGCCATGTGGGGAGAGGTGGCCAGGAACTCCACAGGGCGATCCACTGGCAAAGCTACACCGATATTGACCTGCCCGGTGGCGATGTCCAAGAGCAGCGAATCAGGCTTGGGGCCAAACCCGAATCGAGAGGAGCGCATGGCCGCTAGCCTGGCCTCGGTGTCGAAGGAGAGGACTGCAGTGCTATTGTCGAAGAACGTCAGGAATGCGCGCGACGAGGAATCGGTGCGGATGGTGCTGCCCTCTGGGACGCTCAGGGTGCTGGTCACACCGATGGGAGTGTTACCCTGGCGCCCGTATACGAGCACGGTGCCCGAGATGACCTCGAGCGTAGCTTCATGACTGACTGTGGCGTTGACGAGATACCAACGGACAGTCAAGGGCACGCTGATCAGCAGGGCGCAGTTGATGCCCAAAGCCACCACGAGAATGACCCAGGCCATCCGCTGGGGGTTTCTGCTCATCTATAGCGCACCTCGAAGCGATCGAATTCGCCCGTGTGATCGCTCCAACTGAAGTCCACCTTGTCTACCTGCGCTCCTGAGGGGCCCATCTTTATCCGTTCCAGTAGTTCCTCTAATACGTCCTGCTGTCCCTCGGCCACCGCCTCCACTGTGCCGTCACGCAGGTTGCGCACGAAGCCAGTGAGCCCGAGCTCCCATGCCTGCCTGCGCGTGAAGTCGCGGAAAAACACTCCGTGCACTCGGCCATACACGATGACGGACAGACGCATCGGCTTGGACATCTCCACCACCTACCGTAGGAGCCAGACCAGGCGAGGTCTCCTCTCGTCGAGGCGGGTCAGTCCGGCTTCTTGCGCCAGGCTCACCGCCCCCTCAAGTTCCTCCATCGTGGGTCGACGATCGATGTCCGGATATTCGTGGGCCTTGTACGTCGGCCGGTATTGGGACATGACATTGAGATAAGTCTCCGGAGAGATTTCCTCCGCCAGGAATCTCACGATCTCTGCCGTCCCTGCCAAGCCGTTGGGGAGAACCAGGTGCCGCACCAGAAGCCCCCGCTGGGCTATGCCTTGCTCGTCCATCACCAGATCTCCCACCTGCCGGTGCATCTCTCTCACGGCAGCCTGGTTCACCTGGGGATAGTCCTTTACTTTGGAGTACTTGCGGCCCATCTTCTCGTCGGCGTATTTCATGTCCGGCATGTATATGTCCACTATGCCATCTAGGAGAGACAGTGTCTCCAGGCTGTCATAGCCGCCTGTGTTATGGACCAGTGGCACCCGCAACCCCTTCTCTGCGGCGATGAGTAGCGCGGCCATGATCTGGGGAATCACGTGAGTGGGACTGACGAAGTTGATGTTGTGGCAGCCCCGGCCTTGCAGATGCAGCATCATGCCCGCGATTTCTTCGGCGCTGACCTCCCTGCCTTCGCCCAGCTGGCTGATCTCGTAGTTCTGGCAGAACTGGCACTTCAAGTTGCAGTTGGTGAAGAATATCGTGCCCGATCCGTGCTGGCCGACCAGCGGATCTTCCTCTCCGAAATGGGCGTTGAAGCTTGAGACCACGGCCTTCTCACCTGTACGGCAGACCGCTCCCTTTGTGCTCTCCAAGCGGTTGACGCGACACTCCCGCCCGCACAGGCGACACTCCTCCAGCATGGCGCGTGCCTCTTCAACCCTGCTCTCTAACTCCCCGGTGCGGAGCAGTTCCAGGTACGCCGCTTCGAACTCGGACATCTATGGTTCCTCTTGAAACGTATTATACCAAACTCGACATGGCTTGGCGATTGGCGGTCACCATGCGAGCTGAATAACCGCCCTGGCCGCGCATAGCCCTGCAAACCTGATGCGCTTGGCGAAGGGAAACGTGCTGGGAGCGAGCTGCCGGACCTGTCTCAGCCAGGTTCCCGGTTCGTGGCGAAGGACCGATGGAGTCTAGCTGAGGAATCTGGTGACCCTGTCCGTAACCTGCAAGTCCGGCAACATGAGATAGGCACCTCTCTTGAACCAAGGATCTTGGTCTTGGGTAGGCCAC
>CAZNMJ010000055.1:0-11011 GCA_964573815.1 uncultured Anaerolineales bacterium | reverse complement strand
AGGCCACAGTGCTGCAATACCCCTGTCAACACGCTCAACTGCGTGAAGGGATTGCGCAAATAAATGACCAGAGTCGGTGAGTCCCGCTCATGGGCCACCGGCCGATGCCGCATTCCTGGCTAGACGATTGGAAACAGCATGAGTGATGGGCGCCAGGCACGAACCAACATCATTTCGAGGGCACAATCTCATGCCCTGAGCCGCTAGTGGGAAGGCCGCTCAGGTCCAGTTGACGAAGATCTTCTGCAGCCGACCCCTGCGGTCCCAATAGAGCACATATCCGCGTTGGCGCCCATACTCATACAGGTCTCTGGTCAGCTCGACGTCTTTCCGGCAATATTCAATCAGCTTGTCCATTTGGCCCTGGCGGAACCATCGCACTGCCTGGAGCCCATCCGCCGACTTCCTGGCACCCAGTGTGGCCTCAGCGATGGCGTCAAGAGGGAGGCGGAAGCCCAATGCCACATGTATGTCTTGCAGAATGTCCGCAGTGGGTATGGAGTGCAGAGGATACTCAGTGTATGGTCTCAAGACCTCGTAGTCGAACTTTTTGACGTTGAACCCCACCACCAGGTCGGCCCCCACCAGCTCGTCGACCAACTCATCGACTTCGTTCTCAGTATAGCCGCGGTACTCGCCAGTGGACGAATCATAGGTTACTGCCGCGGCCAGTCCAAGTTTGCTAAGGTTGTGCCGGCCCCCAACCTCATCGAAGGTCCGCTGGGTCTCCAGATCGAAGAAAACAATCTTCCTACCCTCCTTCATGGCGATCCCTCCCATCAAATAGCGAGTGTGAGCCTCACTAGCCTATCCAAGCCACCAGCAGGGTCATCGTCGCCATGCTCGCCAAGGTGGAGGCGAAGATTACGCCGGTGACGAACTCAGGCTCCGTGCCGAACTCCATCGCCAGGATGCTGGCCATCACCGCGGTTGGTGTGCTGTGTTCCACTACGCAGGCTTGCCTGGCTACGCCGGTGAGTCCCATCAGGGCAGCCAGAGCGAGACCCACGACTGCGCCCCCGATGAGTCTCACCGCTACGGCCGCGCTTATCGGGCGAACCTTCTGGCCTAGGGAAGTCCCTGCCAGTTGCACACCCAGCAGCAATAGCATCACAGGGATGGCGGCATTCCCAGCCATCTCCACTGGGCGAAGGATGGTCTGGGGAAGAGTGATATTGGCGGCCCCTACCACGAATGCAGCCGCAAAGGCGTAGATCATGGGTATCCTGAAGATGTTGAGTAACGCTGTCGTGGCTCGGGCCCTGCCCCTAGAAGCGACGAACACCCCCAGAGTGTTGGTCAGGAAGGCACCAGTCACGAAGTAGATCAGGGCACGCTCCAGCCCCGCCTGTCCGAAAGCAAAGAGAACCAGGGGCAATCCAAAGTTGCCGTGGTTGACGAACGAGCAACTGAGCATGAAAGCACTCTCCAACGACCGGTCCAAGCGCAGCAACCTGGCTACTCCCCAGGAGAGCAGGAGTAGACTCAGCGTGCCGACAACGGTGAAAGCGACGATCTGCGCGATGTCGGTCGCTCCGATACTTGTTTCTGACATCTTGGAGAAGGCGAGCGAGGGGGCGAGAACATAGAGAGAGAGGCGGGACAGGGTTTGAGCGTCCAAAGACATCGCTCGGGCGAGGATGAATCCTGCGCCGATGATGATGAAGACAGGCAGGACGATGTTGATCAGTACGGTAAGAAGGATCACCGTGCCTGGCCGCTACTCTTCTTCGCAGAGGGGGAATTCGAAGATGCCGCTGGTGAATTCTAGTTCGCCCAGGGCCTCATCCCCCGCGGTGGCAATAGCTTCGTCGTCGCTTTCGCAGCACGCCTGCAATGCACGGCGCCCCTCCTGTCCGCCTATCTTGCCCAACGAGGAGATGGCTGCCTGCTGCACCTCTCTATCAGGATCTACGATCAGATCTATCAGGCCCGGTACCGCTTCTCTTAGTTCCAGCTCGCCACAGGCCCTGGCGGCCTCGTACCGCATCTCAGGGTTGGGGCTGGTGAGTTCGCTGATGACACTGGAACCCCAGCTGGGGTCCGCGCTGCGACCCATGGAGAAGATGGCGCTGACACGCATCTTCTCCGACTGATGGCGATAGGCCTCCTCGATTATTCCACGCACCCGTTCCTCGCCAGAAAAGCTGATGGCTTCCACGACTCGCCTTCGCACTCCCAGCGCTTCGCGGGGGTCTTCCAGTACTTCCCACAGCGCTTTCACGATCCTCTTGCCCAGTTCCTCGTCTAGTTCCTCGAGCTCCGACAACAGGACGAAGCGCCCCAGACTTGTGGCGGCTGCCGCGCGTACCGTGATCGAAGGATCTGAGGAGAGCATTCTTAGGAAGGAATCCACCAAGGCTGGGCTTTCATCCTCCCACAGCCCGTCTATGGAGTGCGTTCGCACCTCCGCGTCGTCGTCGTCAAGGCCAAGGCGAAAGATGCCATTGAAATCCACCGTGAAGTTGACCTCGGCAATCTCGACAAGTGCGCCCGTCACGTGGCGACGTCGCATCGCACTGATGGTTGCCCATCGACTAGCGAAAAGCTCCATCTCGTCCGGCCTGAGCTCCGAGAGCATGTACAGCCTGGAGTGGGACAACGGTGTGCGCTCGTCACAGATGTGGTCCAGCACTCGTTCTAAACTCATGTTCAATACCAGGAAGCGAAGGTATCACATTCGCAGTCGGTTGTAAGCTCATTATAGCCGTCCATTCGTGCCAAGTCAAATGCGAACTGCGAGGTTCTGCACTGGTGAGCTGCATCAATCTACGCAGCAGCGTGCCTGCGCTGGGCAACTCAGGCAGCGTGTTGCCAGTGCGCCTTTGTTGTGGCTCATTGCCTGGAGTATACTAGCGAAGGCTTTGACCAATCTGCTTGCATGACAAGATGGGACGCGAGGCGAGGCGGGGCGAAGGCGACAATGAAGACGCCACAGCAGCAGATGAGTGAACGGATCGTACTGTCGCACAGGCAGGTAGCGCCTATCTTGAGGGCCGATCGCGATGGGCATGGCGTCGCCACGACTTCTCTCGATCTGGGTCTATCTGAAGTCGAGGTGGTCATTGAGCCTGACCTCGTCGTCCTCAGTGGTGAGGTGAGCCTCCCGTGGCTAGCACTGGAAGAGATCGCTGAGGATCGAAATGCCTGCTTTCTGGTCGAGGACGACGAAGTGAGCAGGATACAGGCTTTCTCGCAGCGCACGAACCTGTTCTATAGCCTGCTGCCCACTGAGTCGGCACCCACGCGAATGGTCTAGGGCATCGCTATGCACCGCATCAAGGGCACCAACCCGTGAC
Source organism: uncultured Anaerolineales bacterium (assembly GCA_964573815.1). Lineage (GTDB taxonomy): Bacteria > Chloroflexota > Anaerolineae > UBA7937 > B3-Chlor > CAYGAW01. Next base: position 7,712 of record CAZNMJ010000055.1, on the reverse strand, counting down.
TAGACTCACAGTCGAAGATACAGGCAATTCGTGGCGTCTCAGGCCAGGTGCTCGATATCTGCACTGGGCTCGGGTATACGGCCATTCTGGCGGCCAGGAACGCATCCTCTGTGGTCACCGTTGAGCTAGACACGGTCGTACTGGAACGGGCACGTCTGAACCCCTGGTCTGGGGAACTGTTCAACAGTCCCAAGATACGCCAGGTTGTCGGCGACGTCGTGGAAGAGATCCAGGACTTCGCGGATGACTCGTTCTCCTGTGTGATCCACGATCCCCCCACCATCGGTCTGGCTGGGGACCTGTACTCAGGCGCCTTCTACGGAGAGCTACATCGTGTGCTCAGGGCCAGGGGGAGGTTGTTCCACTATGCCGGGGATCCCAGCAGCTAGCTGGGGAGGAACACCGCCAGAGGGGCGGCACAGAGGCTGCGGGAGGTGGGTTTCAGCAGGGTGAAGCCCAGGGATGAAGCGTTTGGCCTAGTGGGATTCAAGGCTCCCTGATGGTGTGCTTCCGCCGCGTCACTGCTGCTGTCAGGTCGCATCAACTCTCGACCCCAGTATCCTGACTCTCTCCGCAGCGTCACTGAACTTGTCGAGCTGGCACTATGTCGTCTCTGTCCAATACCCAGTCCCCGTTTTCGCATTCTGGATATTTCAGGTCCATATAGTCGATATCGCTTGACAAAAGCTTGAACTTGTGATAGTAATGCCCTACACGCTGGTCTTTCCCTGACATTCCTTCGCGGCACTTCTTCGCTGACCTCGGCACGTGCGACCAGTGTGCCAGTTTGACGTGCTGGCGTGTCGCTCCTCTTGCATCTGTGGTGATGGTCCAGTCTCACTGCTATAGGTGCACTCACAAGTTCAGGGCTCGCACGACCGCCGGGCTGCAAACCAGTATGCGGTCCACCTGCGAGCATGAGTGATTCGTTTCCTGACCTTCAGCTGAAGGGCATACTCGCGGAGTTCTGACCTTTCTCGAACGGGCTTGGTTGTGCCAGGAACAGCCTGGTTACCTGACACTATTCAGGAGAAAGCGCCTTGGAATGCCCCCGCTGTGGTCATGAAGGCCTGATTGGCCGAGCACCCTGCCCTAACTGCGGTTTCGGCGGGGCCCCAGCTCTCTTGGAGGAGTTGGGTCACATCAAGTACCTGCTGCGAGAATTGGCAGGGTGGCAGGGAATAGCGCCAGTCGTCACGAAGCGCCTGCGCAGACAATACCTCCAGCGCGCTGAGGAACTGGAGATCGCCCTAGGGGTGAGGCCCACTCTCAGCCCCGAAGAGGCACGCCAGGCCCGCTGGGAACTCATCTGCCAGCAGGCATTGGTCGAGAAGGCCACCCACTGGGTCGAGAGCGGCTGGGCCAAGCCTGAACCAACTCAGGAGTTCATCGACCAATCGCACCAACGCGCGGGGGAACTGCACCGCTCTTTGGACGCCTCTCCAGACGTAGCTGCACCTGCCTTCGACCGCCCTGAGGACACGTTGAAGGCGCTGGATTCCGTCCGCGCCGTCCTGCAAGCCCTGTACGCCAAAGGAGGCCTGACTAGCGAGGCAGCCTACGCGGCTGCAACCGCGGAGTTGATAGCCGAACAGGAGGAACTGAAGCCTGAGCTCGGTCTGCGTCGAGCTGAGGTCTCGCGCGAGGTTCCAGTGGAGCCCGAGGTAGCCGTCAAGGCACCACCGCGTCGGCCCCGCGAACCGCTCACCTGGGATCGCTTGTGGCACACCCTCCTCTCGGAGCGTACCCTCAACGTCATGCTGTTCCTGGGCGTGTTTCTCCTCTTTGCCTCAGCCATCACGCTGGTGGTCTTCAACTGGGAGCGCTTCGCCCCGGTAGTGCAGGTCATATTCATCGCCGCTTTCACCCTCACCTTCTACGTCGCGGGCTGGCTCGTGCGGGCACGCATGGGTCTACACAGGTCGGGCATCGCTCTCACTGCCATTGGCTCACTGTTGGTGCCGATAGACTTCTACGCCATCTACCTGAGCGGCGGCTTCCCCCGTGAGGCCTGGCCGCAGGTGTGGCTGGCAGTCTCCGTGCTGTGCCTTGTAGCCTACCTCTTCACTGCGTTGCGAATCCAGGCCCAATTCTTCGGCTACCTGGTGGGGATAGCTGCCGGCAGCCTGCTTTGCGCCGTGATGAAGGTGACCGGCGTTCACACTGACTGGTGGTCTGCCGCCCTATCTATGTTGGCGTTGGTTGGTGCATTGTTGGCCGACCGTCTTATCTTTGCGACCGCTCCCTGGAAGGTGCTCGGAGGTCCACTGTGGCACGTGGCCATGGCTGCGGTCACGGCCATCGTGCCTCTCGCGCTGGCCTGGTACGCCACCGGCCGGGCGGAGAGCCAGGCCTTCCGCCTTGCCATGGCCTGTGACTGGTGGCTTGGCAGCGCTGTCTACGGCCTCGCCACGGCCCGCTTCCGGAGCCGGAGCCTGGGGTTCGTCACAGCCACGACTGTTCCCGTTGCGCTCTACCTGTCTCAGGCGTTGGCCTTCGATCAGCTGGGCATCCACTCTGCCTGGCACGCCCTGGGTTGGGCGATCCTCAGTTGCGCCTACCTCGTGTTGGGCTGGGGTCTGTTTACACAGCGTGACGATCCCCTGGACCGAGCCCACGGTCTGACTGCCACCGGCTGGGGCATCGGTCTCGTGTGCCTGGCCGCGGCTTGGTCCTTGATGGATATGCGGGTGGCCGCCGTTACGCATACTGTGCTAGCGGCGACGGTGGTGGTAGCAGTTCGGCTCTGGCGCCGACCGACTTTCTTGTTCTTTGCCAGCCTTCTGTCTCTCTCGGCCATGACGGCGGGCGTGGCTAGCCGTGAGTTTGTGCTGGCACAACTTGCGCTGGGCTGGGCGCTACTCGCCATCCTGCACCTGACCGCCGCTGTGGCGCTGAGAAAGGCGCCTTCCTACGCCACGCCTGTCTACACGGCTGGCTACGCCCTAACTGCTCTATCGTTGCTCCCCCCACTCTTGGGGGGCGATCAAGGGCTATTGACCTACGCTCTGGGCAATTGGATCGCGCTAGCTGCCTGGTCGGCCCGACTGGCCAGCAGCGACGAGCATCCTGGCTTGAAGGCGCTGCTGCGTCGGGCAGGTGCCCTACAAGCGAGCGTGTTCCACTGGGCGACAGCTGTCCCCTTGCCAATCTTCCTTTGGCTTGTCTGGACGCTGAACGACCGGCAAGTCGACGCCCGCTTTGGCGTGGCCCTGATGGCTCTTGCTTGGGGCTGTGTGGCCATTGGGAATTTGCGCATAGCCGACGGTATTCGATGGGAGGAAGAGGGCAAGTGGGAAATCGCAATCTTCGCTCCGCAATTCCCCTGGTATGTGATGGGTTACAGTTGCAGTGTGATTGCTGTTCTCATCACCTACGTCTTCTGGCACCAGGCCTTGCTGGCCGCCGCCCTTCTGGCTGCTGCAGCGCTATACTTCCTCTCGGCAGCTGTCTTCCGCCAGCGATGGTGGCTGATACCGGGCGGCGTGACCCTGCCCCTGGGCTACATCTTGGCCCTCGACTGGCTTGGCGTGACGTTTGACCCTATGGGTGTAGCCTTGGCTCTCGTCCCTGCTGCCTATCTGCTAGGAGGGGTGGCCCTGGAACGATTGCGGGGGGTGGAACGCTCCTTCATGACGCCCCTGTACTGGGTGGCCCACGGCCTGGCAGCCTGCACCGTTGTTTGGGGGTTGGTCCCTCTCTGGAACCGGCTGGTGTGGGGCGTGCCGTGGAGTGATATCGCGCGCGTGTGGGCGATTGGGGGGCAACTCATCCTGGCGATGGCCTATGCTGCAGTGGCGTGGTTCTTCGGTGAGGAGCGGTATGGGCATGTGGCGGCTTGGCTGGGAGTGATGGCGGGCGCAATTGCCGCCACTATCTCTAGCCGTGGGCGGGGTTCCTCGGCGGCCAAGGCTGCGTTGCTGGCGGTGGTCTACGTGTTGGTGGAGCGGGGACTGCACGCTGGCCGCAAGCGGTGGCCGCTTTTCCGCAGGGCCTGGCCCCTCTTCCGGCGACCACTACTCGTTGCGGGATGGGCGGTCTCCGGCGGAGCGATTCTACTCGCACTGGGCCGCAATCTGTTCCTTTTGGGCGGAGGCCGGGTGCGCGAGATTTGGGCCATCGTCGCTCTGTTGATGATTACTGCCCTCTATGCTGTCTCGGCACGGCTCTTCCGACGCTCTCTCTTTCTGTGGCTGGCCAGCGTGCTCGTCATCATCCCCTGGACTTTGTTGACTCATCTCAATTGGTTCCTGCGGCCATATCCGCCGACCCTAACCCGTTATGCCCTGGCCTGGATGGTACTCGCCTGGGCGTTGATGCTGGTGGGTTTGCTCTTGGACGCCCGTGCTGGTCTTCAGTATGGCCGTCCTCTGCGAGTCGTGGCTCATGTTCTGGTCCCCTTCGCCCTGCTATGGGGTGTGGCGGACATAGACGTCTCAAGCCTGACCTGCGGGATGGGGGTCGCCTTCTACATCTTGGCCGTGGTGATCGACCACCGCCGCCGTCCCCCGGGTTTGGTTCGGTCCCGCTTCCTCTATCCTGCCGCGCTCCTGGTCCCTGTGTGGGCTGTCTATCTCTTGGCTCGCCTGGTACCGTCTGCCCGCTACGAGCACTTTGGACTGATGTTGTTGGCCTTTGCTCCAGTGGGGTTGGTCGCCGGACGGCTGCTACGCCGGGTGGATCCTGCGGACGAACTGCCGGTCTATGTGGTCGCATACGGGTGTGCTGTAGTCGGCACTATGCTGGTGGCCCACGAGCGCCCGCTTCTCATCGGTGCGCTCCTTTTCGACGCATTGATCAGCATTGTCTCTGCCTGGCTTTTCCGAGAGCCACTTTGGGTCTACCTTGCATCGGGCTTGATACCGGCAGCTCTGTTGCTAGCTTTGGCCGAAGCTGGGGTGGATCCGAAGCGCCGAGGTTGGGCGCTCATCGGGCTGGCTGCCGCCTACATGGGCCTGGCCTGGGCTCTCCGACGACTCCGCCAGGGTGACTACGCCACGCCGGTGCTGGCGGCTGCCTTCGTGCTCATCGCTCTGGGCCTCGCTCCCTCCAGCTACGATCAGATAGGAGCCTTCTGGGGGTACGGCGCGGCAGCACTTCTCTATGCGCTGGCGGCCATCTGGCTGCGCCAGCCTCTGATCCTTGCGCTGGCCGCCGCTCTATCGACGGTGCCCTACGCCGTGGCCCTCGTCCGATCACCCCTGGATGAAATCAACTACGGGCTCGCCCTGTGGCCGGGGCTTGCCGCCTCGCTGCTGCTGGCCTACCTGCTGGACGTCCGGCTGGGCGTACCGACAGAAGACTTCCCATGGGGAGACCCGAAGCGCTGGGTGGAAGGAGCAAGTCAGCGGGTGCTCAATTGGTGGGCGTTGCCCTGGTACACCCTCGCCTACGTCGCAGCGTTGGTCAGCGCGTTCCTGTCGTTGAACGATGCACCTCGACTGGCGCTGACCTTGGCGTTGGCCACCGTGATATACAGCTTGGCCACAGTGCGCTTCCGGCTGCGCGGGTGGCTATTCCTCACCGCACTCTCGGGGCAAGCGGCGGCTTTGGCTGCCATCGACGCCATTGGCTGGCTGGACTATCCGGCGCGAGCAGCGGTGGTCTTCCTCCCAGTCACGGTGGTCACTGCGCTGGTGGGGCTGTTCATCGAACGGAGGCGGGGTGAAGGATCCCCCTTCGAGGCAGGGTGGCGCGGAGCTGTCTCTGGCTGGTCGCGTCCGTTGTATGTGCTGGTCGTCATCGACCTGGTGGTGGGGCAGGTGGCTGCCCCGTTGGACGGCGGAAAAGGCGTGGTCGTCACGGTGGTACATGCGTTGCTTCTAGCCCTTCTGGCCACGGTCTGGGCACAGCCTTTCTTGCCCTATGTAGCGGAGGCCCTGGGCCTACTGGCGGTGTTGCAGCATCACAGTAGTGTTGGAGCACCTCTCACCGATCTGCCCGTGGCCCTGGCGCTTCTGGCCCTCTCCTACGGGCTGGTCGGCTACGGCCTGGGCTACGCCCGCCGAAGGGAGGTGCTGGTCCCTCCAGCAGGGGGGCGTGTGTGGGAAAAGCCTCTCCAGCAGGTCGGCCTTCTCATCTCGACGGCGGCGCTGGGCTTGGCTTTCATACTAGGGGTGGACATCATCGCTCTGTCGGTGCGTGCACTGCTGGGACTGCCGCTTCTCGAAGCGGCGGACGTGGCTGTTTTGCAGATGACGGTCAGCGTACTGGCGCTGACCGGGCTCCTCTATCTGGCGGCGGCCTTGGTCGAGCGCCAGGCCTGGCTGGGCTATGGGGCGGTGGCACTGCTGCTGGGTGCCTGGAGCTTGGAATGGTTCTTCTTGTGGGGTATAAGGGAGGTACAATGGTACGCGGTGCCTGCCGGACTCTATCTGCTGGGGATAGGCTACCTCGAATGGCGCCAGGGTCGCAAGACATTGGCCCGCTGGGTTGACGGGGCGGGGGTGTTGTTGCTCCTGGGCTCGTCCTTCTGGCAATCAATGACCGCGCCCAACGGCTGGCCTTACGCCATGTTGATGGGAGGCGAGGCGCTGGCCATCGGGTGGTGGGGCAGTGCCAGGCGGCTGCGACGCTTCCTCTACTTCGGCGTAGCGGGTGTGGTGGTGGACGTGACGGGCCAATGTATCGAACCGCTGCTTTCGGAGAATCGATGGATCGTCTTCGGCGTGGCCGGACTGATCCTGGTGTCCATCGCCGTATTGGTCGAACGCCAACTGGAGGTGTTGACGCATCTATCCCGCCAACTGCGCAGGCGGTTGGAAGCGTGGGAGTGAGCTCAAATGAGCGACAAGTTCAAATGGCTGGTCACCCTGTGGGGTCTCTTGCTGCTACTCCCCGGTCTGCTGGCCATCACACTTTTCTTCCCGTTCGGGATACTATTCATTCTAATTGTGTCGGAGGAGGGATCCGAGGGGCTTCCTTTGGCCGTCAGCTTGGTTTTCTTTCTGGCCATGACCCTGGGCGGAGGTGGGCTGACTCTCTACCAGGGATCCCGGTCGCTGAGGAAACAACCCTCTCGGCTTCTACGCCTACCGCCGCTGTGGGCAGTGATCGGCGGGTTCATCCTGGCTCTGGCGGTTGGGCTCGGCTTGCAGCAAGCGCCACTAGGGGCACTCCTCTTTCCACTTGCGTTGATGGCAGCTGCTCTCCTACCACCTGTCGGGGCAGTGGTCTGGATGCTGGAAGGCCAGCCTGGCGCACTGACCTGGAGGCGCGCCGGTGTAGCCTTTGTCGCCGGGGCCACCGTGTCTGTGATAGTAGTCTGTCTCTTGGAGTTGTTGTTTCCGGGGATTCTCCTGCTGCTGGTGCTGGGCCTGGCTGAACCGGTGGTGCAGGCAGTTGAAGAGCTATTCCAAGCCCTCGCTGGCCGCGAGGTGGCCGGAGTCCTCACCTCGCCTGGCTTCCTGGTCGCGTTGGTGGAGTTTGCGGTAGTAGCGCCCCTTGTCGAGGAGGCGGTGAAACCCTTGGTCACGCTACCCTTGGTGCGACAGTTCGAGCGACGCCGGGACGCGCTGCTCTTGGGCGCGGTAGCTGGCGCCGGGTTTGCTGCTCTGGAGAATACCCTCTACGCCACGGCCGGGTCGCCCGTCTGGGCGGGGATACTGGCCGTCCGGGCCTTGGGAGGAGCGGTGCACCCCTTGGGCACCGGGCTTGTCACCCTGGGGTGGCACGGTCTTCTGAGGCGGCAGCCCGGTGCGGGCCTTGCCTGG
>CAZNMJ010000054.1:0-16382 GCA_964573815.1 uncultured Anaerolineales bacterium | reverse complement strand
GCCAGTATAGTAAGGATGACGTTATGTGCTTTCTCCACGGGCCTACGGAGGTCAACGCGACTATAACGCAGGAATTGAGTTCCATACGTCCACGGGCCCGTACCGGTGACAGGGCGGTCGAGAAAGGCACTCCATGCGCTGCGCCACATAAGCACACGCTCCTGCACGGAGCCACGGCGCGATGGGTCTGTAAGCAAGCGATATCCTATCAAGCATGAGAGCAGGATTGCGATCACCATTCCCGCGATTACAGCTACACTCAGGATGTTCCATCGCCCCACCTTGTGGCGCGGCTGTATGGTCCACGGCAGCGAGCGATATTGGAGGGTGAGCATAATGGCCAGGGTGGCTGCGGCAGCAAACAAGCCCAGCCAGCCTCCCCTAGACAAAGTAAGAAACTGAACCACAACTGCCAAGAGTAGCCAACCGGCGAGCACGAGACGATTGATTCGCCGTCTGGCTCCTACAGCGAGTACGACCGCAATGGGGATCAGCAGATTCACGTAGGCTGCCAACGCGTTCGGGCTCAAGGTCCTGACGATGCGAAATAGAGAAGGGGGTATAGGATGAGCGAGTCCCCCAATGACCAGCCAGCTAAGGTACCATTCTAGAGCTTCCACCACTGCGAGCACGCAGGCGATGCCGCCCACCACTAGGAGAGATTTCGTGAACAACTCGGCTGGCCACCCATGCCGTAGCAGATCAACTACCAGGTAGAAGAGGACAACGCACATGAGAGCGTAAAGAAGGCCTTCCAGGCTCAAGCGAGGTATGTCGGACAGCACGGCAGCCAGCAAGAGGACGCCGAGAAGTGCTGAAATGGGAATGTCCAGGGACGTGGAAGGCAGATGTTCTCCGGCCAGGACCTTTTTTCCTAGCCAAACAGCGAGGATGATAGCGGCAAGAACATGCGTGAAAAACCGGGTTTCGAAGACTACCAGGCCTGTGTAGCCGCCCCCTATGAGGCTGAAGTAGCTTAGAAGCAGGATTAGAACAGCCTCTTTAGTGAGGTATGACAACAAAGGAGAGGATCTCGTAGTTTCTGTGGTGTCTTCTATCGCTGCGTCGATATCTCTAGTGTGTCCCGTCACCGGTGCGAGTTCTCCTGGGGTGCAACCCACATCTCTTGGAGTGCTCAGGCCTAGCAATTGCCGTACGAGACGACCTGGGGCAAGAAAGCACGTGCAGAATCGAGCACACATCTGTAATACTTCGTGGGGCCCGTGTCTGGCACTTTCGGATACTGCCCAGTTCCTTCTCCATGCATTAACAGCAGTGAACGACGAAGCCCGGCCAATCGTTCTCTAACGCTGCCGATACAGTCGGTCGGCCGAACAAGGGACGGACAGCAAGAATGGGGACATCTCGACTTGCAAGCTCCCCAGGCTTTCCGGCCGCGCAAGGCTCCTGACTGTGGTTCTGTTTCATCGTGCCCGCAAGGAACCGTTCGAGCCGTCGGCGTACCAGAATGGTGGCCACGAGATCGAGAATCTTTCGCGCTCTGTCCTTTGCAGTTCATTATACTAGGACCAAGCCCAGCAGTCAATAGTACCTAGTTCCCACATGTCTGTCATGGACTATGCCGCAGCTGTCAACCGGCCTCATATAGAGAGAGGTAGATCCCGTTGAACGCTCTTTCTTCGAGGCGTTGGTAATTCTGAAGCAGCCAGGCCCTTACTTCGTCCTTTTCCACCTTTTCCATCAGTCGTTGGCGAGCTCCCTGTACAAAGCGGTGCGCACCTGCGTTCTCGCACACTATCATGGTCCATACTCTTCCACCTTCGGCTAGGCTACTAGAGAGATCCGTGTCCAAGAAGGTCTCGTAATCCTGGGCGGACTCCAGGTAGGGCACAGTGTACCAGGGTATCTCCTGGAGATCGTAGTAATACAGCGGCACATAATGATGAGGACGAACAAGTATGATGTCTCCGCTTCGCGTGTTCTCCCTGATGGCGGTTATCGCTTGGCGCCATTGATCCCGGTGATACTCTGAATCGAGATACAGGGAGCAGGTCGATGCACCCATGGGTAGCAACAAGGCTATCGCGGTTAGCACGCCAAGTACTCTCTTCCTCCCAAAGACCTGTGTTACCCCATAGCTCGTCAGGATTACAAGAGCGGGCAGTAGGGGCGTGAGAAAGCGGTCCACGTAGATTGATCTCTTTTGAGGCAAGGGCCAGTCCAACGATATCAGGAAAACCAACATGAGAGGCAACATCAGCCACAACCAGACGAACCACAGCTTGTTACGCTGCTGTACCACGATCTTTCCTAGGAGCAATCGCACTGAGACGTATGCCAGGATTCCTGTCAGCAGCAGCGCAGCGAGGATATTGAAGGGGTTGCCGGGATCTGAAGTGAAGCCCAGCCCGAAGCCGTAGATTGTCCAGAACAGGTCCTCCGGAGCGGCCGGCTGAATCCAGGATATGCTAGCCTGATAGAAACCGCCGCTCAGGAAGATGGCGACGAACAAGGGTGTACATAGCAGCCCTACGATCACCATGCAGAGCAGCCATTCGCGCAGCAATGTTCGGTGTCGCTGTCGCATCAGAGTCAGGTACGTCATTTGCGCCAGTATGACGAAGAGAGTCAGATAGTGAGTGTACACCGCCAGCAGCATGGAGATGCCGTATCCCAACCAGTTGGTCAGCTTACGATCTCGTAGAAGCCGCACAAAGAAGTAGTTGGCCATCAATGTGAGAAAGATACTCAGTGAGTACATCCTCACCTCTTGAGAGTACCAGATGTGCAAGGGACAGATGGCCAGAGCAAAAGCGCTCATCACTCCCAGCCGCTTACCACCTACCACGCTAGCCATGGGAAACATGCAGGCCACCGCCAAGACACCAGTGATGGCGGAAAGGGCGCGTAGAACGAACTCGCTTTGACCCAGGGTCAACCAGAAGTGCAAGACTAGGTAGTAGAGTGGGGGGTGGACACGGTCGTCAAGTGCAGCATCCAGCAACCAGGGCAAATCCATACTGCTGATCGTGACCGAGAAAGCCTCATCCCACCACAGGCTTTGTGCATCCAGGTACGCTACTCGCAGGAGAAACGCGAGTAGCAATATGGGCAGCATCCAGCGATAGTGCTCAGGCCAGGAACGAGTCTTCACCACTCGTCTTCTTCCTCCCTAACGAAGATAGCAGCTTTCTCGTCGGCATAGCGTCGTTCCCATTCGGGTCTTGCGTTCAGGACCGTGCTGAGGGAACTGCCTCTGTCGATGATCACCACGTCCACGCCGTAGGCATTGAGGGGTTCCTCCCAGCCTTCCCGTAGCTGGTATACTTGCAGGTACTGATCTATGAAGGCTTCCCCGTAGACGTCAGCACGGCCATCTATGAATACCTTCTGGTCCGGGTATAGCCTCCAGATCAGGTATCCTCCCCAGTGGTACAGGTTGTACATGCTACCCGTGATCCCCTGTTCTTCAATGAAGTCTACGGCGTTCACCGGCAAGGCTTCTTTCTGAGCCTCCTCATTCCCCCGGAGAGTCATCCCCACCTTGACGGCTCCGCCAGAGATGACCAGGGCAAGCAGCAGCCAATTGAGCAGCAGGTACGTAGTGCCTCTCGGTGCTGTTCCCGCCGCGAACCGCGCGGACCATCTCGATCCCTTCCATCCGTGGAGGAGTTGAGCCGCGAGGATGGGAGTAACAACGAGAGCGAAGTAGGGAATGTGTCGGGCCGAACGAAGCGAGGCATAGCCGAACCCCACCAAGAAGAGGAACTCGGTCGCGCTGGGACTACGTCGTGATAGACCCAGAGCCACCACAATGAGAAGGATCAACAGCGCAAGAGGTTGGAACTGGATCTGATGGAAGTCCGGCGAGAACCATTCCATGATGTATGCCTGCATGGCAGGACTTCCCAAGGTGCCGAAAGGATAAACCAAGAGCTGGATACCATTGGGGTTGACCAGGGCTGCAAGCGCCGTGAGCAAGGTTGCTATGACCAGCCGACGTATGTCCGACCAGGCCACCTTCTGCTCGTCATCAGATGCGAGGAGGTTGCTGATCGTGGCCCCCACAACGTAGACGCTCGCTAGAACCAGGCCCAACAGGAAACTGCCGTGCAGATTGGCCCACAGGGCCATCAGAGGGGGCATGAGCCAGATGTACTTTCTGCGCCCTGCTCTGAAGGCGTAGAGAATGTACAGGAAAACGGCGCACATGAGTAGAGAGAGCATCTGTGGACGCACGCCCCAGGTGATCGCTGAGGTGACGGCAGCGAGGATTACTACGAAGGCTGCGAGGTAAGGACGGCCCGGACACCGCAGGTAGAGCAGGGCAAAGGCGGCGGTGATGATCGCTGCGAAGGCGAGGATCAGACCTTCTTGTCCTGAAATCGAATAGATGCCGAAGATGAGAACTTCCGTTAGCCACTCGTGCGTGATCCAGGGCTGCTCAGGCAGTGTGTAGGAAAAGACATCTTGTCGTGGGATGCTTCTGGTCTCAACTATGTACTGGCCCGTACGGAGATGCCACCAGAAATCGGGATCCACGATCTCTCGGCTGGCCATGAAGAAGATGCAGAGAAGGAGGATCGCGACCATCAGCCGCTGTGTGTCCAGCGCTTGGAAGAGACTTCTTGGTTTCATCTACGATTCACCGGCGACAGTGTCATGGGCGCAAGAAGACGGCAATTAGGCCCGAGAATGCAGCTGAATCCCCGCTCGGCGTAGGTCACCGTGCGCTTTCGAGCTCCCCGATCTCGTAGACTTGCTCACCCACCTTTCTGATGGCATACCCGTCAGCCACGATGAGTGGATCGACAACCTTTCTCCTAGGCCTGGGGTAGGTCACCACTGCGAAGGTGTGGGTGTCATTCTTTAGCAAGGTCTGCGTCAATTCCTTGTACTGGGCCTGATCCCGAACAAAGAAGAACTGCTTCTCGTAGAACAGGGGAGCCACGTATTCAGCATAGCCCCATTCGTCGCTGAGGATGTGGATGGGCTCCATTTGAGCCGTGTCGCGGATCAGTTGTTGGTCTGTGCTCTTGATGATGTGCAACGTCCGGAGCCCCGATAGCTGTACAAGGAAGCTGAGAGCAACCACGGATACGAAACATGCCCCAAGTAGACCGCTTGTAGACCGTCCCCCGAGGGTCTTGAGGGCACCGAAGTTGTTTGTCGCGAGCACGGCTAGAGGCGGCAGGACGGGCAGCAGGAAACGGGCACCCCACTGCAATCCCGGGTCCACAGGTGTCAGCAGGCTGACGAGTGCTATGTATGCTACGCTGAGGGCTAGGAGAAAAGCATTGCAGCGCCTGACGGATGAATCTAGCAGGGTGGCAAAACCGAATACCAGGAAAGGGGCCGTGGTTATCAAGCCCCCAAGAGGCCGACCACGGCTGGCCTCGATGAGGTTGGGGATAGTGGCCAACACCAGGGTGGCAAAGGCGATGATGATCAGTAGACGGCTGGTGCGAATTCTGGGCGCCCGGACGAGCAGGGCTGAAGCTGCGAAAGCCATGATGTAGAGAAAGCTCATAGCCGGACTGGAGTTGCCTTCCAGCAGGGTATGATAGACAATGGCCACTCGATCAGTGGTGGCGGGAAGCTGTTCTGACAGCCAGGAGAGATGGCCGACGTGCGGGCCGATGAAGTCACCGTAGACGATGAACTGGAAAAGCCAGAGAGGCACCAGAGCGACGAGGATTCCGAGGCAAAGCCAAACGAGACGCGTCAGGCGCCCGGTCCCGAGGAGCAGAAGCGCCAAGGGCATGGCAATGGCCATCACATACAGCTCTGATCGCACCCATATGCCCAGGCCGATTGCCACCCCTCCTAGGAGAAGGAATAGCCGCTTTGGCTGCTGGAGGCTGCTAACGACTAACAAGAGGGCCAAGGTGGCGAGAAGCGTTCCCAACGTGTGGTCCCAGAAGACAAGGCTGTAGAAGATGAGCGGGCTGCAAAGCCCAAGGACGACAATGGATGACGGCCCGCCTCCGCCTGCCAGACGGGCGATCTGATAAGTGATTACCAGAGTCAGCAGGCCTGCGGCAAGAGGTATTACGTACAGTCCTGCATAGCCGAGGAGCCGGTAGAGCGGCGTAGCGATTAGGGGGAAGAAGACTGGGTAGACTGCATAGATTCTTCCGTCCTGTATGAGGGGAGGAGGGTTGTTTATGGGGACGTAGCGAAGATCGGGATCGAGTTCTCGACCTGGGTAATCTAGGGTGAAGTCTCGCCACCCTTTCCTTACGAAGTTCTGGAGCTGGATGAACTTCAGGCCCTCGTCGCTGCTGAAAAAGGCATCCCTGGGAAGCACCAGGAAGGCCAAGGCCACGTACACCACGGCTACGCAAGCCAGCGCGAGTGTGGGACTCCTCATTTGGTGACAATTGTAGCCTTGTTCGTAAGGTGCTGCAAGGGCCTATGGGTCGCGTTAATACCTTGCGTGAAGCTCGATACAGCTGCCGATACTGTCATAATCTTGTCGGATGCCTGAGGTTGTAGTACAATTGCGGCCGAGGTGGGCGTGCCCGTGACATGGATGAGAGCTCTCATGATCCAAGGGTAAGGCAGCACGATGGTCGGCAGGGTTGAAGCGCTCTACAGACTGCAAGTACTTGAGACGGAGATCGATGAGACGAGGGCGGCCTCGGACACCATTCAAAGCGGATTGGAGGCGAACGAAGAACGCGCGTCGGCCCGGCAGGAATTGCATGAGAAAGAAGAAGCCCTGCGGGCGTCGCGAGGCAGACTGCGTGAGCTAGAGTTGGATTTGGAACAGATATTGAGCAAGATTGCCTCGACCGAGGAGATGCTGTATGGCGGGCAAGTCACCAATCCCAAGGAGTTGGCAGGCTTGGATCAGGAGTTGCATTACTTGAGGAGACGACGGTCAGAGGTCGAAGACGAGACGTTGGTGAGCATGGACGAGGTGGAGGAAAGGGAGGCTCAGTTCGAGGCCGCAAAAAGCCACTTCGAGGCCGCGGAACGGCGCTGGCAGACGACACAAAACGAGCTACGCCAGGAGGCTGAAGGGTTGCGTTCCCGGTTGACCGCCCTGGAGGCCGAGAGGAAGAATAGGCTCTCGAGCGTCTCCAAGGAGGATCTGTCCATCTACGAGAATACTCGCCGCCAGACGGCAGGAACGGCTGTGGTTCTCCTCGAGGGCGGCATTTGCCAAGGTTGTAGGGTTGCTTTGCCAACGAGCCTCGTTCAACAAGTGCGCCGTGGTCAGGATCTGGTCTATTGTGGGAGTTGCCACCGCATTCTATACTCTCAGCCCTAGGTGCGGGTGGGTGAGACCAGGGCGTTCCTCTCAGGAGCAAATGTGGAGAACGGACGAGAATCAACCAATCCCTATGTGATAGATGCCCCCGCTGTCGATGAGGGCCGGTTCTTCGGTCGTGAGAAGGTGCTGGCATGGCTTGCGGAAACACTGGGGGCCAAGGGCACGAAACGGGTTGGCATCCTGCGAGGCAGCTACCGGATAGGGAAGACCTCGCTCCTTCATCAGCTCCAACGGTGGCTTCCACAGACGGTCTTCCTCGTCGACCTTTCGATGGCAGAGGAGGATGACTCACTGGGCTCCCTTCTGTGGCGCATTGCAGCCAGCATGGCGACAACCCTCACCGAGGAGATGGGGCGTTCTTTCCGCAAACCCGAGCTCAACGATTTCCTGACCCATGCAGATTACTTCCACGCGGTATTCCTTCCCAAGGTATACAGGGCCCTAAGGCGCAGGCGATTGGTGCTGGCTTTCGACGAGGTCGAGTCACTGGAGGATGGAGAAGGCTCGTTGAGGGAGAGTTACTACACCTATCTGTCAGTGCTGATGAATGGTGACTTGAATCTTAGCCTCGTCCTGGCCTTGGAGGAGTGGCCCGAAAGGCCACCGGCAGTCTTGGACGAGGCCTTTCGTTGGAGACTGGGCTCTCTGGATGACGCCGTGGCGACGGAATTGATAACCGAACCTGCCAGCGGCATCTTGGAGTATGACTATCATGCTGTGAGGCAGATTCTGGACTTGACGTCCGGACACCCTTATTTCACCCAGCTTCTCTGTCATCTTATCTTCAAACGCCGTGCGGCCAGCGGACGGGTATCTGCCAAGGATGTGGAGGGCATCGTTGAAGAGGCGATGGAACTCGCTTCGCCGTACATGGAGCGCCTGTGGGATGGGATTTCGTTAGACGCGAGGTTGGTGCTAGCCGCTCTCGCGCATCTGCGCGGCGCTCGTGGCATCCCGCTGGAGCAGGATTTGCGCTACCTGTTGGGCAGGAGCGGAGCAGGGCTTTCCCCCTCCGAAATAGCGCAGGCATGCCAGGAGTTGGTGGACAAGGACGTGCTGGAGGGCCTTGGCGCCACCAGCTACCGTTTTAGGGTAGAGCTTGTCAGGATGTGGCTCGCCGTGCGCCGGAAGCTAGACTCCGTGCTGGCCGTAGGGCGTACCAAGCAAGTGGCAGCCACAGCGGGTGACTGGATGGGCAGGTTCCTGTGGCCTTTGATCGGGCTGCTGCTGGTGACAGCCTTCATTCTTTGGTGCTTGGCGTCGTCGCAGTCCATCAGAGAGATGGGTCAGGCACGTGTGAGGCCGGTTGAAACTCAGGCTGGTTCTTCACTGTCTTATGTCATGGTGACCCCCACTCCGGACCTGCGGTCCACGCCCACGCCCGTTCCCACGCCGCGCCCGCCCACACTCGACATCGCGTACATGCTGTGGGACGAGGAGTCTGGTAGCTGGGAGATATACGCCCGATCCAGGGACGGCTCGATGGTGGCGCGTTTGACGGACAACGATGTTGACGACACCTCACCTGTCTGGTCACGCGATCATACCTGGCTGGTTTTCGTATCTGAGCGCGATGGCAACCAAGAGATCTACAGGATGGACACGGATGGTTCTGAGCCAGTGAACCTGAGCGGGAACCGGGCTTCGGACTGGACGCCATCCGTCTCTCCTGATGGCACCAAGGTGGTATTCTCTTCTTTGCGGGACGGCAACTGGGAACTGTACATGATGAATGCTGATGGGTCGCAGCCAGCCAGGATGACTTTCAATCAGCAACCGGACTACGGCCCGGTTTGGTCGCCTGATGGCTCCAGGATAGCCTTCGTGTCCGAGCGGGACGGTAACTTGGAGATATACGTGATGAAGGCTGACGGCACAGGGGAAGCCCGACTGACCCGCAACAGTGCCCTGGATCTATCGCCAGCGTGGTCTCCCGACGGATCATCAATGGCCTTTGAGTCCCATCGCGATGGCAACATGGAGATCTATGTGATGAACGCTGATGGGACTGACCAGAGAAACCTCACGAACTACCCCGCGGCTGACGATCATGGGCCGACGTGGACCGAGGATGGCTTTGGGATAGTGTTCTATTCGAATCGGGATGGCAACTGGGACTTGTACCTGATGAACGCACAAGGAGGCGACGTCAGGAATCTGACAAACAGCCCCGCGCCAGAGCAGGAGCCTTTCTGGAGTTCGTAGCCTCTCGAAGGCGGATCTCGCCCCTCATCGATCGTGGATTCTTTGCAGTGCTGCGCTCTTGCGCAGGCCCTCTACCCTCACCACCTTTCGGCGGGCTGTGTGTCCGGAGAGTATCTCGACCTGATTTTTTCTGACGCCCAGCACCTTGGCCAGCAGCTTCACTAGTGCGTGGTTGGCTTCTCCCCTCTTGGGGGAGGCGGTCACCTTGACCTTCAGCGTCTCCCCATCCATACCGACGATTACGTTGCTGGAAGCTCTGGGTACTACGCGAACTGCGAAGACAGCGGCGTTTTCTTCGGTGCCACCGGGGTCTCTTTCTCTGTCACGAAAGGAGATGCTACCACCAGGCCTAGACGCCATTTCACAGACCGCGGATGGCATAAAACAAGAGCTGCTGGATGATCCCCAGCACGATGAGAGCAACAATGGGACTGAGATCAATCATGCCTATCGGAGGGATGATGCCCCGGAAGAACCCCAGAATGGGTTCTGTCACCCGATACAAGAAGACGGACACGGGGTGATAGGGATCGAACCTGAACCAGGACAGTATGATCCTCGCCATAATGGCCAGGTAGAGCAAGGTGAAAAGGAGATCTATCGTCTGGATTAACACGGCCTCTATGCCCATCGCTCGTCCTCCTACCGATGTTTCCTTTCACCGAAGATGGCTCGGCCGACTCGAATCACGGTCGCTCCTTCTTCTATGGCCACCTCGAAGTCATCCGTCATACCCATGGATAGATGACGCCATTTCAGCTCAGGGAAGTCTTCTTTCAGCTTCTCGAAGAGACCCCTTAGGCTGCGGAAGCACGAGCGCAGCACTTCTTCGGGGGCGTCAAGGGGAGCCATGGTCATCAGGCCGTGCACGTCAAGGTCGGGCAACGCAGCTATCTGTTCTACTGCGTCAAGGAACTGTTGTTCTTGCTCGCTGTTGCCCTCCTGCACCCGAAAGCCATACTTGCTGGATTCGCCTGAGACATTGACCTCCAAGAGTATGGGCATGCTAGTCGCCTTGGCTCTGCACCGGCGGCTTATCTCGCGCGCCAGGCGTACGCTGTCCACCGAGTGGATGATGTCAAAGAGGCCGATCGCTTTCTTGACCTTGTTGCGCTGCAAGTGACCCACCATGTGCCAGTTCAAATCTAGGCCTTTCTCTCGCAACAAAGTGATCTTTGGTTCGGCTTCCTGCAGTCTGTTCTCGCCGAACTCCCGCAGCCCAGCATTCCAAGCTTCCTCGATCATTTCCGGCGGGAAGGTCTTCGTTACCGCAACCAGAGTGATCTCGTCAGGATCCCTTCCGACGCGAATTGCTGCGGCTGCGATTCTGCCCTTTACGTGCGCTAGGTTGGTCTGGAGATCGATCACCTGGTCTCACTGATTCCCATCACCGCTGCGAACCTTCCAGTAGCCCCTCTTTCCGCTCGGTGAGAGAAGAATTCATCATTGTGGCAGGCGGTGCACAAGCGGCTCGCCTCTATCTGTCGGATGCCCGCCTCCAATAGCTGTTGGCGATTGGCCTCCCACAGGTCCAGGGTAAAGCGGTCGTCAGCCAGGGGTAGAAGCGATCCATCCCAGCGTTCAAGACTGCCCTTGACGAACTGGACGACTTCAGGGCCAACCTCGCAGCAACAAGGCCCGATGGCAGGACCCAAACAGGCAATAGTCTCCGCCGGGTTGCTCCCCAAGTATTCGACCATAGCGGACACCATGCGGCGAGCAAGTCCGCGAGCCGTTCCCCGCCAGCCAGCATGGCCCAGGCCCGTGGCGCGGCTCTCTGGGTCATAAAGGAGGATGGGTAGGCAGTCTGCGAAACGCAGCATGAGGTTCACACCGCTAAGGCCAGTGACCAGAGCATCTGTCGCGGGCAGAACCTTCCCGATGTGGCCGGCAGCCACAACAGCGACTTGGCTACTGTGAACTTGTCTGGCCGTGACGAACTGTTCTGCGCAGAGTCCCAGAGTCTCGTAGATAAGCCGGTGATTCGCTTCTACAGCGTCTGGATCGTCACCCACTAGGTGTCCCACGTTTAGCTCTGCAAAAGGCGATCTGCTGACCCCACCATGTCGAGTGAACACCGCGTGCACAATCTCGTTATAGTCCAAGAGGGCTTCAAAGCTGTAGTAGGGGATGCCGCTGGCTTCGTGGTAAATCATCGCGGCACCCGACGGGCGACTTCCTGCACTGGCTGACCAGCGCTGGAGCCAGCGCTGACTGTCGACCAGGGCAGCACCTCATCCTTGGAGCGGGCCCGTAGATACAACTGGGGCTTCAGACCTGCTCCTTCTATGGCTCTTCGCCAGGCTGACAAAGTAGAACTCTCCATGCTCATCAGGGCTTGCCCTACGCGTCTGTCACCACGAGCCAAGACCCCTTGCACCTCGGCCCATCGAATACTGTCGGCCCTGGTTGCGACGTTAATGGGTCCCAAGTTGCGTTTGACATAACGCAAGCGCTCCTCCAATACGTCGCGTGGGGCCATGGGCATGCGCTGGAAAGGCGTTTGGGCTTTGGGGACGTAGGCAGTAATGTTGACCGTTAGATGGCGATGGAATCGCTCCCGTACCGACCGCACCAACTCCACGATTTGCCTTGCGTCGGCATCGGTCTCTGTGGGAAGACCAATCATGAAGTACAGTTTGAGGTGGGGGAACTCGTAGTCGGCGGCCAGTTCCACGGCCTGCATGATGCTTTCTGTGGAGATGCCTTTGTTGATCTTATTGCGCAGGCGCTCCGAGGCAGCCTCGGGCGCGATAGTGAGGGTTTGGGCACCGCTGGCTGCCAGCGCGTGTAGCAGCGATTTGGGCAGCGGATCGACGCGCAGCGAAGCGACGGATATCTCAGCTCCCAAACCGCGTAATCCAGTAACCAACTGCTCTATGTCGGAGTAGTCCGACAGGGACGCTCCTATGAGCCCCAGTTTGCGTCGATGTTTGAGGCCTTCTTCAGCGATGGCAAGCAGGACCTCCAGGCTACGCTCACGCATCGGTAGGTAAGCGAAGCCGGCTAGGCAGAAGCGGCAGCCCCTGCGGCAGCCGCGGGAGACCTCCATGAGATACATGTCCCCGAACTCTGTCTCCTCCGTGACGATGGCGGAGCTTGCAGGAAACGCGTCCAGGTCAGCCAACCATTGGCGCTGCACCGGATGACGTAGTCCAGGAACAGGCCTTATGCTCACGATGCGCTCATTCTCGGTTTCTATGTGGTAGAAACGAGGGACGTAGACCCCCGGAATACTGGCCAGTCGCTTCAGCAGGTCTTCACGGCCAAGTTCCAAGCCATGCCACAAGGTGTCGGCCACAGCGGGGGCAACAACCTCGCCTTCGCCGATAACGAAGGCGTCGAACATCGGAGCCAGCGGCTCGGGGTTGGCAGTGACGCAGGGACCGCCGGCGATAAGCAGAGGGTGGGTTTCGTCTCTGTGTTCAGCCCTCAGGGGAATGCCGGCTTGCCGCAGCATGGCAACGAGGTTGAAGAAGTCCAACTCGAAGGAGAGGGAGAAAGCTAGTACCGCAAAGTCGGTCAAAGGGCGCTGCGACTCCAGCGATATGGACGCACCGTTTTTTCGGTAGAAGACCCTTTCACAGACTATGTTCGGTTGCTCGTTGAAGAGGCGGTAGATGACGTGCACTCCCAGGTTGGACATGCCGAGGTAGTAGGTGTTGGCATAGGCGATGGCGATCGGTAGACGGCCTCCCCAATCCTTGTATATGGTTCCCTTTTCGTTCTTCAGTCTCCGTTTGATAAGGGAGATGGTACCCCAGTCCAAGGGCCTGCCTCCTATTGGCAAGTCTATCACAGGGGGTAGGGCAATGCAAACGAACCACCATTTCTTCCCCCGATTGGTCAGCTGCCGGTGAGCTCTCCCCCTGAACGCATTGTCGGCTTCGGAGCAGTGTCACACCCCGTCGACGCGTTGTTGATTGCCGCCCTCCTGGCGGAACGCGAGACAGGGCCGAGCGCCGGACACTGCATGTGCGAAGGCGTGCCAGTTGAGGCAGGCCGGACCGCTGCGTCGCACGAGCACTCTGCGATGGACGAAGGACAAAGAACAACCCCGCTCAGAGCAGCGGGGCTTGCTGCTTGGCCCAAAGGACGAGGACAACTATCCCTCAGCCATCATTCTTTTGAATTCCTCTGTGAGTACCGGGACGACCTTGAACAGATCGCCGACGATTCCGTAGTCAGCCACCTTGAAGATCGGCGCGTCAGCGTCCTTGTTGACAGCCAGGATGTATCTCGAGGTCTTCATCCCTGCGAGGTGCTGTATGGCCCCCGAGATGCCACAGGCGATGTACAGGGTGGGGGTAACCACCTTGCCCGTTTGGCCGACCTGATAACTATGGTCTTTCCACCCAGCATCAACAGCCGCTCGGGAAGCACCCACGGCGGCTCCCAACACGCTTGCCAGTTCCTCGATCAAGGCAAAGTTCTCGGGGCCCTTGAGCCCCCGCCCACCCGAGACGATGATGTCGGCCTCGGTCAATTCTACACGCTCCCCAGCGGCCTTGATCATCTCTATGGTCTTCGCCCTGATCTCTCCAGTGTCAACCGGTATGGTCTCCACTGGAGCAGCAAGGGAGCTGTCGGGCTCGGGAGGAGCGAAGATGTTCGGTCGCACCGTGGCCACATACGGCCTAGACGCTTCCTTGACTGTGGCGATTGCTTTCGCCGCGTAGATGGGTCTCGTGATGAGCAGTTCTCCGTCCTGCACCTCGAAGCCGGTGCAGTCAGAAGCCAGGCCGACCGCCAACCTCGCCGCCAACCTGGGCGCCAGGTCCTTTCCCTGCGTCGTCGCCCCAAGCAGAACAACAGCGGGCTTGGTCTCCTTGATGAGATCGGCCAGCACATTCGCGTAGCCTTCAGGTGTGTAATTGGCCAGCGCGCTGTCATCAGCTACGAATATCTTCTCAGCCCCGTAGTGGCCCAGCGGCGCGACGAGATCTGCGATCTCGCTTCCAAGAGCTACCGTCTCGACGCTACCCCCCAGTTGGTCGGCGATTCTCTTTCCCTCGCCTATCATCTCGAAGCTGACTTTCTTCAAGGCACGATCTCGAATCTCTGCTATCACCAAGACGTTGTCTGACATCGTATCCTCCAGCCTGTGCTCAGAAGTTGACTACACACCAGCCCGCTCAAAGAATCTTCGCTTCATCTCTGAGCAGGTGAGCAACCTTGATAGCATCCTGAGCAGGGTCCTCATCGAACACCTTGCCAGCGACTCTCTCCGGGGGCAAAGTCACCTCCTGGAACGCTATCTTGGCCGCGTCAAGTCCAACCTGGTCCTTCTCCACCCCTATCTCTTCGGCGTTCCACTCGGGGATGACCTTCTTCTTCACGGCCATGATTCCCTTGATGGACGCGTAGCGCGGTTCATTCAGGCCCTTTTGGGCCGTGACTACCGCAGGTAGGGGTGACTCCACCACCTCATGACCACCTTCGACTTCTCGGTGCGCAACGATGGACTTGCGGTCATCCGCGATCTCCAGTCTGGTGACCACCGACACGTGGGGAATGTCGAGGAGCTCGGCCAGGATGATGCCCACCTGCGCGTGGTCTTCGTCGACGCCTTGCTTTCCGCAGAAGATGATATCGTAGTCAATCTTCTGCAAGGCCTTGCTCAGTATGAGGGCTGTGGCGTAGGGATCAGATCCCTCGAAGGCTTCGTCAACGAGGTGGATAGCCTCATCGGACCCCACTGCTAGCCCACTCTTGAGCGCATCTTGGGCCCGCTCTGGTCCGGTAGTGATTAGAACGATCTTGCCTTCGCCCAACTTCTCCTTGATGCGCAGGCCCTCTTCGATGGCGTATTCGTCGTAGGGATTGACCACGTACTTTGTCTCAGAGTGATCTATCTGCCCATCTTTGACCCGAATCTTGGTCTCGGTGTCAGGGACCTGCTTGACACAGATAACAATGTTCATAGGGGTCCAACCTCCTTGGGTCTTTGTGTCTCTGCTCCTATTCTCATTTCAGCAACGAGCGAGAGATCACCAAACGCTGTATCTCGCTCGTACCTTCGTAGATTTGCAGGAGCTTGGCGTCGCGCATGTACTTTTCCACAGGGTATTCCTTGATATATCCGTAGCCCCCGAAGATCTGCACAGCGTCGATGGCGATTTGCATGGCGCTGTCGGCAGCAAAGCACTTGGCGATGGCAGATTCATAGCTGTTGGGGAGGCCTTGGTCCGCCATCCATGCCGCTCGCCAGACTAGCAGACGGGCGGCCTCCACCTTGATGGCCATGTCGGCCAACATGAATTGGATGGCCTGGAAAGAAGCGATCGGCTGCCCAAACTGCTTTCTATCCTTGGCATAATTCACCGCAGCTTCCATGGCAGCGCGTGCGACTCCCACCGCAGCCGCGCCGACCTCCGCGCGTATCTTATCCAATGTCTCCATGACCAGTCCGAATCCTTCCCCCTCCTCTCCGAGGCGGTTTTCTACTGGGACCCGAACATCCTCGAAAATCACCTCTCTGGTGCTGGCCGCGCGCTGACCCATCTTGTCCTCCTTCTTTCCGAAGGAGAGGCCTGGCAGATCACGCGGAACCACGAGCACAACGAGGCCCCTATGGCGCTGGGTAGGGTCAACGGTAGCCGTCACTGTGTATAGCTTTGCCACGCCCCCGTTGGTGATGAAACGTTTGGTGCCGTTGAGAACGTAGGAGCCTCCGTCGCGCTTGGCCCTGGTCCTCACGCTGGCAACGTCCGAACCAGCGCCGGGTTCGGTGAGGCAGAAAGCCGCCAGCGCTGGCTCGGCGCAGAAGGGTTTCATGAATCGCTGCATCTGTTCGGGAGTGGCGGCAATGTTCAGCGGAGTCAGGCCGAGCGTACTGGCCACGAAGGTGCTGTATATGCCTGCACATCCGGCAGCAATCTCCTCGGCGACGAGGCAGTCTTCGAAGTAGCCCAAGCCTGCGCCTCCGTACTCC
>CAZNMJ010000053.1:0-16430 GCA_964573815.1 uncultured Anaerolineales bacterium | reverse complement strand
ACCCAGAGCCCACTGCCCGGGCTCACCCTGCACCACGGGACGGTCACGCGGGGCTCGGTCCGAGTGGGAGACGTAGTGGTCGCGAAGGTGGACGAGGCCAGGCGTCTGGATATTGCGCGTAATCACACAGCTACCCACCTCCTCCACAAGGCTCTGCGTGAAGTTCTGGGAGACCACGCACAGCAGTCGGGATCCGAGGTTGCTCCTGAGAGGCTACGTTTCGATTTCACGCATTTGCAGGCAGTGACGGCGGACGAAGTGGATGCTGTAGAGAGGCTCGTCAATGCCAGGATCAGGGACGATTTACCCGTCGTCAGTCAAGTCGCAGACTATGAGGCGGCCATCGCTTCTGGGGCTTTTGCCATTTTCGGTGAGAAGTATGGTGATGAAGTTCGGATCGTCAGCACGGGCGACTATACTCGTGAACTCTGCGGCGGGACCCATCTGCAGGCCACTGGTCAAATCGGGTCCTTCCACGCCTTGAGCGAAGGCAGTATTGGTAGAGGACTGCGCCGCATCGAGGCTGTGACCGGCCGCGGAGCTGAGGCGTACGTACGGCAACACCTGCATCTCCTTGATCGGATAGCTTCCCAGCTGGGAGGAACAACCGCAGATGTTGAATCCAACTTGAGCGCCCTCATGTCTGATCTGGAGTCTCAACGGAAAGAGACCTTGGAGTTGCGGCGGAGCTTGGCCAGAGCCGAGGTGAGTCGAGTGCTGGAAGGAGTGCGCGAGGCCAACGGGGTGAGCTTCGTCGCCGCAGAGGTTGAGGCTGCCACCATGGAGACACTCCGGGAGATGACTGACTGGTTGAGAGACCAACTGGGCTCGGCAGTCATAGTTTTGGGCGCTGTGGTGAGCGGCAGGCCAGGCTTCGTCGCAGCGGTGACCCCGGACTTAGTCGACCAGGGCTTGAAGGCTGACCAGCTGATCAAAGAGGTTGCTGCGGTGGTGGGTGGGGGTGGGGGAGGACGTCCGACTCTGGCACAGGCGGGAGGGAAGGATCCCGAACGGATAGGAGAGGCGCTGAGCTTGGTGGCCGACCTGCTGCGCCGAAGGTAGAGTTGCACGACTTGTGGTCCAGGATAGCGCGGAGACCTACGAATGGCGCGGAGCAGCCAGCCCATTGCAGCGTTCTCGACCTAGGCACTGAGCAAGTAAAGGCCCTCGTGTTGGAGCTGCAGGCAAGCGAATGCGCTGTGATTGGTGCCGGGAGGGCGTTCCTGCGGCAGCCGATGGGAGGCATGAGTGGTTCCAACGCTGACGCAGGAGCGCTGACAAGAGCTTGTGACAGGGCTCTCCGTGAAGCTGAGGACATGACGGCGCGGTATTGCGGCAGGCAGGTTGTACCTGATTGGGTCGTGGTTTGCTTGCCGAACAGGGCGACCACGGCCGATACGTTTGCGGCCACGATCAGGCGTCCCCATCCCGAAAGGCGGGTGACTGATAAGGAACTGAGGGAGGTTGTCAAGCGCGTTGAACGCTTGGCTCTGCGTCAATTGTCCCAGGGGATTCTTCCTGCCCAATGGGGTCAACGGGAAGAGCTTGAGTTGCTGGAAGCTGAGGTGGCAGACACCCTCATTGACGGGCGGCACGTGAAGAATCCCGTCGGTTTCCGCGGCCGGAAGGTGACCGTTGCCATCTGCAATGTGGTTGCCTCGTCACCGTATCTGAGAATTGTTGAAGCGATGACCGAGCTATTGGGGCTGGGAGTTTCAGCGACGGCATCGGGTTGGCAGGCCTTGGCCCACACAGTCGTCGAAAGGGAAGCCATATGTGTCGATGTAGGCGGGAGATCCACCGATGTGATGTTGGCTCGCACTGGCAAGGCATGGCGGACGTCGACCATTCCCGTGGGAGGACGAGACTTTACCAACCACCTTGCTGAGAGCTTCAACCTTCCTTGGAAGGAGGCGGAGAGCCTGAAACTGGCGTACAGTCAACGCAGTATGGATCCGTCGGGTGAGGCGCGGATACGTGCGGCCGTCCAGCAGGCGGTTGACCCCTGGGTGGTAGCTCTTGAAGATACCTTGGGTCGCATGTGCGGTGGCGAAGCTCTGCCCCATCAGTTTGTACTGTGTGGGGGAGGCAGCGGTTTGCCAGGGATTGCGGAAGCAGTGCGTTCTCATCGCTGGATGGAGAAACTGGATTTCACGCGGCACCCAGAGGTGCGACTGATGAGGCCGGGCGACGTTGATGGAGTGCTCGACGTGACGGGGCAGCTGGAAGGCCAGCAGCATGTTACATCGATGGCGATTGCTAGCTATGCACTGGCCGGTACTTCTGAACGCAGACATCTGGAAGCTCTGTTGCAGGAAGTGAAGAGAGCACCTGTGTTCGTAGGAGGGGGATGGGCTTGAGCGAGGTGGAGGTTCTCTACCTAGAGCCGGACGACAGCTCTGCGGCCATCCGCGAGCGCCTTAAGGGTGCCCCAGGCAGGCGCCTAGTCATAGTGGTACCGAAGAACTGCCGCGGGCTTGACAGCCTGGTCGATCTGAAACTCCTGGCACGACAAGTCATTGCTTCGGAGAAGGAAGTCGCTATCGTCACCAGAGACCGGGAACTGAAGGAGTTGTCTCGCGGAGTAGGCTTTCGCACCTTTTCTTCCGTGAAGAGCGCGCAACGGGCGAAGTGGAAGGCCTCCCCGACGCTCGACCGTGACTCACTTGGCACCCTGGCTGGGCGAAGGCTGGCCGGCAGGCCGATCTCTGTGCCAGCCCAGGCCAGCACGTTGGGCGTGGGGGAGATAGTAGTGTTGTCCTTGGCATTCGTGGCAATGCTGATTTTTGTGGGCCTTATCTTGATCGTGCTCGTGCCCTCGGCGACGGTGACTTTGGAACCGGCAGCCTATCCGATAAGCACCACCTTCACTGTGACCGCCAGCCCAGATGTGGACAGTGTCGACTTTGTCAGTTTGCGAGTACCGGTGCGGGTCGTGGAGATGGAACTGGTGGGGAGCGACCAGATGCCCACCACAGCCGTCAGGGATGAGCCAGATGCCAAGGCCGCAGGAGAAGTGGTCTTCACTAACAAGCGACCGCAGGCCACCACCGTCTTGTCCGACACTATTGTCACCACCAGCGCCGGTACGACGATTCGCTTCCGCACCATTGAGCCAGTGACCCTACCAGCTGGTGTGGGGGCAAGAGGTAGAGCGCCGATTGAGGCCATCGAACCCGGACCCAGCGGGAATGTGCCGGCATTCAGCATCAATCGGGTCGAAGGATCGATGGACCGCCAGGTCAACGTCATCAATGTTGCGCCCACCGAGGGTGGTGGCATGAGTCAAGTTCGATATGTGACCAACGCAGACAAGGAACAATTGAGACAATCCTCGCTACGACGACTGAGGGAAGAGGGTTATGACGCCCTTGTGGTGCAACTCACCGGGGAGGAGTTCCTCCCCCCTGAGTCTCTGATGACCTTTGTATTGTCCGAGACATATGACAAGTTCCCCGATGAAGTGGCTGACGCCCTGGGGCTACACATGAGGGCGTTGGTCAGAGGAACAGTCATCGATAGGGAAGATGTTGAGGCGCTGGGATGGCGTATGCTCCAGTTCGAGGTGCGGGATGGATTCCAGCTTCTGACCGAGGAAACGCGGTATCAAATCGAGGAGATTGGTGACGTTAACTACGACGGGACACTTACCTTCCAGGTTCGAGCAGACGGCGTGACCTGGGTCGAGTTCGACGAAGCGGACATCCGAGAAGGTGTAAGAGGCCAGTCGGTGCCCTTGGCGGAAGAGTATCTGGCGCGGCACTTGAGCTTGGTCGGTGAGCCGTCGGTTCAGGTGTCCCCTGAATGGTGGGGACGAGTCTCATGGCTCCCGTTCCGCATAGCGGTGGTTGTCCTGTCTGGGGAAGGCGGCGCGGACTAGGGTAGCACAGCAAGGAGAAGCAGATGCGCCTGATGGCGCTTGACATCGGAGACAGACGCATAGGGGTCGCTCTGAGCGATCCCAGCAAGACATTGGCCAGGAGTCTGCAGGTTGTTCGACGTCGGTCCGACGAGGCAGACGTGTCGGCAATCGCTTCTCTAGTGGAAGAGTACGAGGTCGAGAAGATCATAGTTGGTCACCCTCTCCAACTGGACGGCACGGCGGGCGAACAGGCGCGCCGCGTGGAAGCATACGCTGAGAGATTACGGGAAGCGGTGGGAGTTCCCATCATTTTGCGGGATGAGGGGTTTTCCACGGTGCGGGCGCGGGAGATGATGATTGAGGCCGGGACGAAGCAAAAGGACCGGAGGACACGCATTGATGCCGTTGCGGCCGCTGTCATCTTGCAGGACTACATAGATTCTCTGAGAAAGGGAGAGAAAGGGAGGGTTCCTTGGGAGGAGACGACACGCTGAGAACTCTGCTGCGCTGGGTACTCATAGTAGTAGTGTTCTTGTTTGCCGCCGGTGCGGTATCTCTTGGCGGAAGATACCTCCTGGGCCCGGCGGGATCCCTCGAGGTAGACGCTGGCGAGTTGGAGATTTCCACACTGGAGAGGAGCCTCATTGGGGTCTATCTCAATGTGCGCCGCAATGATATCGAGACTCCGGCTGGTGATGACTCCACAGCCGTGCTCTTTAGCATTAATCCGGGAGAGACGGCAGCCACGATTGCGCAGCGTCTGCAGCGGGAGGATTTGATCAGGGACGCCCAGTTGTTCCTATACTTGGCGCGCTATCGAGGTGTCGATGCGCAGCTCGAGGCTGGAGAGTACGAACTGCGGCCCAACATGACCATGGATGAGATCGTGGATACCCTGCAACATGGGCGTTTGCGAGAGGTGATGGTAACCATTCCAGAAGGCAAGAGGGCGGAGGAGGTCGCGGAGCTTCTGGAGGGACAGGGGCTGGTGGACAGCGAGGCTTTCATGGCCCTGGTGGAGTCAGGCGCCTTTGCGTATGATTTCTTGTATGGTCGCCCCGAGGGTGCGGCCACTTCGTTGGAGGGGTTCTTGTTTCCTGAGACCTACAGAGTACCCGCAGATTACGATGCGGCACAGATCCTGGATCTCATGTTGTCCACCTTCGGTGGGCGCTTCTCGCCAGAGATGCGCGAACTGGCAGCCGAGAAGGGGTTGACCATCCACGAGGCGGTGACTCTAGCATCCATCGTCGAAAGAGAGGCCGTGATACCCGAAGAGCGTCCCACCATCGCCAGCGTCTACCTGAACCGGTTGGAGCAGGGCATGTATCTACAGTCGGACCCCACCGTGCAGTACGCTCTGGGCTATCAAGAGGACACAGGTCAGTGGTGGAAGATCCCGATGTCCCTTGAAGAGGACGTTCAGGTCGACTCGCCCTACAATACTTACCTCTATCCGGGATTACCGCCAGGGCCCATATGCAATCCCGGGTTGGCGTCGCTCCAGGCCGTGCTGGAACCAGCTGAGACCACGTATCTGTTCTTCTTCTCTCGCTTCGATGGTTCCCACGCCTTTGCCGAGACCTATGAGGAGCATCTGCGGAATCAAGAGCTGTACCAAGGCCAGTAGTTCCATCTCGTGAAAAAACTGTTAGGACCCTTCGTTGTCTTCCTCCTGCTGGCCCTCTCGAGCGGCTGCATTCCTCGGGGATCCACCCAGCCTATGGTCAAGATAGGGCTAGTCGCTCCCTTCGAAGGCCTGTACCGGCCGCTAGGTTACGAGGTGCTACCCGCGGTGAAGTTGGCGCTCAGGGAGCGCAATCAGGCCGGAGGTGTGCAAGGGCACATGGTGGAACTAGTAGCCCTAAATGACGATCAAGATCCAGAGACGGCTGCACAGCGGGCCAGTGAGATGGCCCTTGATCCCGACGTTGTGGGCGTGATCGGCCATTTTGGCGAGCAGACCACCGTGGCAAGCCTGCCCACATACCGAGAGGCAGGGTTGGCATTGATAGTGCCGGCAACGACGGCTACCGAGGTGACGCAGCAGGGCTACGGACAGACCTTTCGCCTCGTGGCGGACGACAGAGTGCTGGGGGCAGCGGCTGCGCACTACGCCGTCGTCGAGCAGGGTGCCAGACGCGTGGCCGTCGTGGGAGGTCCCTCGGAACTAGTCGACTCGTTCGTGTCGACGGCGCAGCACGCGGGGGCGGTCGTCTCTCGCTACCCCGACGACCATCAGCAGAGTCTGTCGTCTTTCCTCGCCAGTGGAAGTCATGACCTGATCTTCTTCGGAGGAGACGCTCTGCAAGGTGCGGAGCTACTGACTGAGTTGAGGGAATCAGGCATAGACATCCCCTTCATGGGCGCGAACGGCCTGGACAACCCGCACTTCGTGCAGGTGGCGGGGGATGCAGCTGACGGCGCGGTCTACATGAGCGTCGCGCCCCCCGTGAGGGATCAGGATTTCGTCGAGGGTTATTTGGTGCTGTCGGGCGGTCTGCCAGGGCCATATGCAGCCTTGGCGTACGATGCGGCAGCCTTGCTACTCGATGCGATCGAGAGGTCGGTTGTGGAGCAGGGAAAGCCCACCCGGGAGGGTATCATCAAGGCTCTCTCCGGGGTCGAGGCACACGACGGGCTTACCGGGCCGATCTCTTTCGACGAGCGGGGGCAGGCACTGGCGCGGCAGGTATACGTGTATGAGATCGTAGGCGGGCAGTATCCTGGACAGTTGCGGGAATGTGATGCCTGCGCGCCGTGATGAAGTCACGGTTTCATCAGCGCCCCACGGCGGGAGTTAGTCTATGATGCGATGGAGCAAGGGTGGTGGGCTGACAGGCTCCTCCTGCCAGGTATAAGCGCCCAGCAATCTCTCTTGTGCCCGCTCGAAATCCTTGTGACTCTGCGCATGGACGGTGCAGAGCGCTTCTCCCTCATCGACTTCGTCACCTATCTTCTTGTGCAAGACGATGCCCACTGCGTGGTCCACAGGTTCGCCTTTCTTCCTCCTACCTGCGCCAAGCTCCATGGCCGTGAGCCCTACTTCCATAGCGTCCAAACCAGATATGTGTCCCGCTTTCGGAGAGTTCATGGGTTGGATAGTATCAGCTTGCGGCAGTAGCGTAGGGTCCTCAAGCGGCGCCGTATCTCCTCCCTGGGCTTCCACCAGGTCTCCCAGCTTGGAAAGGGCCTGCCCTGAGGTCAGCAAATCCTGAAGCTGCTCCCGGGCAACCTGCTCGTCTTCAGCTTCTCCAACCAGGAGGAGCATTTGGGCGGCAACTGTGAGGCAGTGCTCAATGAAGTCCGCAGGGCCGCTTCCCTGCAGTGTGTCTATGGCCTCCTTCACCTCCACCGAGTTGCCCACAGCTCGGCCAAGGGGCTGGTTCATGTCGCTGACAACAGCCGTGGCACGCTTGCCCAGCTTCTTGGCGAGGTCCACCAGATTACGTGCCAGGTCGAGGGCCTCTGCTTCAGTCTTCATGAA
Organism: uncultured Anaerolineales bacterium; assembly: GCA_964573815.1. Classification (GTDB taxonomy): domain Bacteria; phylum Chloroflexota; class Anaerolineae; order UBA7937; family B3-Chlor; genus CAYGAW01. The sequence goes on along the minus strand of CAZNMJ010000053.1, from coordinate 9,081 downwards.
CGCGCCACTGCCGACTTTGACGTCAAAGACGATGCCCCTCGCCCCCACAGCGAGCTTCTTGCTGACGATGCTGCTTGCGATGAGCGGGACCGAGCCCACGGTAGCGGTGACGTCTCGGAGGGCGTAGAGCCTGGCGTCCGCAGGGACCAACTCTGGCGTCTGGCCGGCCACCACAATACGGTACCGGGCGAGGTTGTCCACGAACTGAGGAACCGATACGTCCGATGTGAAGCCCGGAAAGGACTCTAACTTGTCTAGCGTTCCCCCGGTAAAGCCCAGCCCGCGGCCAGAGATCTTGGCGACTGTCAGGCCGGCGGCGACCACCAAAGGGGCGACCACCAGCGTCGTTTTGTCGCCCACGCCGCCCGTACTGTGCTTGTCCACGGCCAGCGGCGTGGTCTTCTCCACGTCCAGCGTCCGGCCCGAATGAGCCATGGCGTACGTGAGGTGAGCCGTTTCGTCGCTGTTCATGCCGCGCAGGTAAACGGCCATCAACCAGGCGGCCACCTGGTAGTCGGGTATGTCTCCCCGTGTGAATCCCTGCACCAAGAAGTCAAGCTCATCCGCCGAGAGCGCAATTCCGTCGCGCTTTTTGGCGATGATTTCCACCACATTCATCATCAAAGACCTCCGCGACAGATAGTATCATCCTTGACCGCAATCTTCAATGCTGTCCATACAAGGCGACCTGCCGACCTCCCACGTCCTGGTCGCTGAATTGCCTCAGGTGGTTCTGCGCCTGGGAGTAGGGCAGTCGGGGCAGCGGGTCGCGTCAACGTACTGCTGCGCATGGGAGCCCCAAACTCTTTCGTTTCGTCATCCCTTATGATATACTTTGTTAGTGAGAGGAGCGCCTATTGAAGAAAGTGACTGTGATTGGCGGAGGCTTGGCAGGTTGTGAAGCGGCTTGGCAAGTGGCACGCCATGGTCTGTCTGTTGAGCTTTACGAGATGCGTCCTGGCAGAATGACACCTGCCCATCGTGGCGGGGATCTGGCGGAGCTTGTGTGCAGCAATTCGTTGGGATCCAACCTTCTGGACAGGGCCATGGGGTTGCTGAAAGAGGAACTCCGTCGTCTGGGCTCTATGGTCATTGCCTGCGCCGATGAGACCGCTCTTCCGGCAGGCGGTGCCTTGGCTGTGGGCCGCGAGGCGTTCGCTCGCCTGGTAACTCAGCGTATGGAAGATCATCCCAATATCGACGTGATGCGGGAGGAAGTCCGAGAGCTACCTCAGGCAAGGCCCCTGCTCATCGCCACGGGGCCGCTGACTTCCGAAGCCCTGAGCCAGGCTATCGCCACATTGACGGGTGAGCAGTATCTGTACTTCTATGACGCCATGGCTCCCATCGTGGCTTCTGACTCCATAGATGAGTATAAGGTTTTCCGGAGTTCCAGGTACGGCCGTGGTAACGGCGACTACATAAACTGCCCCCTGGATGAGGAGCAATACAACCGTCTTGTTGACGAGTTGCTCAGCGCGGAAACCATTCCGCTGCGCGATTTCGAGAGGGAGGACGAGAGGTTTTTCGAGGCCTGTTTGCCTGTGGAGGTCATTGCCCGGCGCGGGAGGGAAGCGCTGGCCTATGGTCCCTTGCGGCCGGTAGGGCTCATCGACCCTCGCACAGGGGTACGTCCCTACGCCGTGGTTCAGCTGCGCCAGGACGACCTGGCAGGCACGTTGTACAACCTGGTGGGCTTTCAGACCAACCTACGGTGGGGGGAGCAGGAGCGGGTCTTCCGATTGATCCCTGGCCTGGAAGACGCGGAGTTCGTCCGGTACGGCCAGATGCATCGCAACACCTTCATCAACTCGCCGGTGCTGTTGGAGTCCAGTCTTCGGTGCAAGATTGGCGACGGGATTTTCTTCGCCGGACAGATCACGGGCAGCGAGGGATACGCGGCCGCCGTAGCGGGGGGGTACGTGGCTGGCGTCAACGCTGCGCGGTATGCAAGGGGCGACTCGCCCTTGGTCTTGCCTCCGACGACGATGATAGGCGCGCTGTTGCGATACATAACCTCAGCTGGCCCAGGGCGTTTTCAGCCCATGAAGCCCAACTTCGGGCTGGTGGAGCCTCTGGAGCGTAGGGTGCGGGGCAAGAAACGCAGGTACCAGGCCTATGCGGAGCGGTCCCTTAGCGACCTGGAAGGCTGCCGCAAGGCTACGTTGCCGGCTGAGCGTGGCCAAGACAAGGATTCTCAGTCCGTGGCTGTAGCACAGATGTTCTCAAACCGGCGGGCACGTCAATCGCGGCCTTGATGCCGGTGGAGATACGCTGTGGGAACAGGTAAGAAAGCAGGCTGGCAGAACAGGCGCAGCACAGCCTTGATGGGCTTGGCTTTGGCCGTGGCCCTGGTACTGGTGCTCGGCGGCGCAACACTCGTCAGACAACGGTGGGGTGCTTCGGCAGGGGAGAGCGATGCGGATACGCTCTTGTTCGACGGGCAACAGGCTTACCAGTATGCTCTGGATCAATGCGCAATGGGCCCGCGTCCCCCTGGATCGGAGGCGCACTGGGCGACCGGGGACTATATCATCGCCCGGTTGGAGGAATTGGGCTGGGAGGTGGAGACTCAGGGGTTCGAATACGATGGCGTGCAGCTGCGGAACATAATCGGAAAGCTGGGACACGGCCCGGTGGCCATCCTGGGCGCTCATTATGACACCCGACCTGTGGCCGATCGAGACCCTGAGCACCCGGATGAGCCGATCATCGGAGGCAATGATGGTGCCAGCGGAGTGGCTGTCCTGCTGGAGCTGGCGCGGATCCTCCCTCGGCACGAACTGGCAAACGAGGTATGGCTGGCCTTCTTCGACGCCGAGGATAGCGGCGGGTTGGGTGACTGGCCGTGGTGCGTGGGCTCCACCTACATGGCAGAAGGATTGACGGTAGATCCGGCCTACGTGATAGTGGTCGACATGGTAGGCGACAGAGACCAGCAACTGTACTATGAACGCAACTCGGACGTCGCTCTCCGCAGGCGCTTGTGGCACCTAGCCGCCGGTCTGGGGTACGACGAGTTCGTTCCGCAGGTTGGCCACAGGATGATCGATGACCATCTACCCTTCGCAGAGCGGGGCATTACTGCAGTTGACATAATCGACTTCAATTATCCATACTGGCATACTGTGCAAGACACTTGCGACAGGATAGGCCCCCAGAGTCTAGAGAGGGTGGGGCGCGTGCTGGAGGAGTGGTTGACCGAGGGCGGTTGAGCCACTCTGAATCACTGAGGACACTGAATGTCGTGCAGGTACAGACCGGATTTGACAACTAACCGGGTAGTTGAGGGGGATGATCGGTTAAGGGGCGGACAGAGGCATGGGTAGGCGAGGTTTTCAGTGGTCCACGGGCACCAGGAGATGATCGCGCAACAGATGCTAAAGTGCGCTAGGCCGGGTCGCGCGCTACAGCGCGTAGTAACTTGCTAACGGAGGAGGCTGACCATTCCGAGGAAACTGAGATCCATAGACGCTCCCACCGAGACGGGATTCCTGGTGGGAGTGGAACTGAAACGCTCCAGACACCTCTGGCGGGTGGAGGACTCGCTGGAGGAGCTGGCGCAGCTGGCCCGCACGGCGGATATCGAGGTGGTGGGCAGCACTCTCCAGCGCCTGGATGCGCGCAATCCCGCCACGTTCATCGGCAGCGGCAAGGTGGATGAGCTCAAGACCTGGCGGAGGGAACTGGGGTACGACGTGCTGCTCTTCGACGACGAGCTTGCGCCGCGCCAGCAACGTAACCTGGAGGAGCAACTGGACGTCAAAGTGGTGGACCGCACCGCCTTGATCTTGGACATCTTCGCCAGTCACGCGCGTACGAAAGAGGGGCGGCTCCAGGTGGAACTCGCCCAGTATGAGTATCGCCTGCCTCGTCTAACGCGGATGTGGACCCACCTTTCCCGGCAGGGCGTGGGTGGCGTGGGCCTGCGTGGCCCTGGTGAGACGCAGCTGGAGAGCGATAAGAGGGAGATAGGGAGGCGCATCACCCAGCTCAAGAGACAACTAGAGGAGGTGCGTGTCCACCGACGCCAGTATCGAAGTCGCCGCAAGAAGGCTGCTATGCCTGTGGTGGCTATCGTGGGCTACACCAATGCGGGAAAGTCCACACTGTTGAATGCGCTGTCGGGTGCCGACGTCCTGGTGGAGGATAAGCTCTTCGCCACGCTCGATCCTACCACGAGGCGTGTGACTCTCCCGGACGGCAGGGCCGTTCTCTTTACCGACACAGTCGGCTTCATCAACAAGCTCCCCACGCAGCTGGTGGCGGCCTTCCGCGCCACCCTCGAGGAGATCAACGAGGCAGACCTGCTGCTCCACATAGTTGACATAACCCACTACAACGTCCGGGAACAGAGCAGGACAGTGGAGCAGGTCCTGCGGGAGCTTGGTGCGGATGACAGGCCTGTGGTCACGGCTCTTAACAAGATAGATCTGCTCAGCGTAGAGGGGGAGGAAGAGACGAGCGAGGAGGTGGAAGGGGAGCGGGCAGGCCAACCAGCCGCTGTAGAGGCGATTCTGGAGATGATGAAGGCCTACCCAAACTGCGTGGCAATCTCCGCGGAGCGGGGCTTTGGCCTGGCCCAGCTACTTCACCGGGTCGAGGAGGTGCTGAGCGAGGACCTGGTGTCCGTGCTTGTCTGCCTGCCATATAGCAGCGATGGGTTGCTAGGGGTATTCCACGAACACGGGCTGGTGGAACGGGAGGAGTACAGCGAGAGGGGTATCACGCTCCAGGGAAAGGTTCCCCAGGGGCTGGTGCGCCGTTTCCAGGCTTATCTGGTCGAGAACAAGAGCTCATGAACGTACTTTACCATAACTGAATAGTGTGAAGGTGGATCTGTGAGTCGACTCCGGTCGACGGCGGACCGGCGTGTATGGACTGCGTAGGTCATTGTTGAAGGGCAGAGCGGTTCGTTGCCCACACTAGGCGCCCTCCGGAGGATGCTGCACGCAGGAGAGGGGGGGTGTACGGCTTCTCATCTCTTGAGGGTTCAAAGGGAGAGACTACTGAGACGTCGGGGTTGAACACCCATGCGGTCACATCTCGCAAGGTCAGACGTCGACGCGGTGGGCACTGACCAACCCTGGCCAAGCCACCGACGGTGGGCTTCTGGGTAGGGGACAGCCCGACAACGGGCACAGGCGATTCACCCGCTCATCCTGATCGGCCCGTCGAGCGTGCGTTCCAGGGCCTTGACAGCACTTGAGACCACCAGGCCCGCTGCAGACCACTCCCCGCAGCAAACCGCTGTGGTGGGGGAGGTGTCTGGCGGTGGCGTTCTATGTTCACACTATAGATGTTATGTAAATCATAGGGCCCTTACGATAATATAGTGGACATAACGTATGCTCTCAACGCATACCCCTGACGAGGGTTGTTCAGGTAGCGAATGATATGAAGGAACGGGACCGAGGAATCGTGATACGAAGACTTGTGCGAGCACTGGTGTTGACCTGGCTCCTGCTGGTGGTCTGCATGAGTGCCTATATGATCGGCTTCGCTGCGCACTCGCTGGGCTACGACCCCAACCAGCTTCGAGACATCCCGACTGGCGTGCTTCACCCGACGGCCCACGAGCCGGCGGAGTTCGAGGTTTTCTGGGAAGCCTGGGATCATGTGAAGCGCGATTTCTACGGGGAACTGCCCAATTCCCAGGGTCTGACCTACGGCGCCATCCGGGGCATGTTGCGCGCTCTCGATGATCCTTACAGCTTCTTCATAGAACCCAGCGATCATGAAGTCGAAGAGGCTCATCTTGAGGGACGCCACGGAGGCATTGGCGCTGAATACGTAATGGCCGATGGATATCTCGTGGTGGTCGCGGTGCTGGAGGATTCCCCCGCCATGCGAGCCGACATCCGGACCGGGGACGTAATCATTGAGGTCGACGGCACCCATGTCAAGGGGCTCTCTCAGAACGAAGCCATTATGCTCATCCGCGGAGGCGAGCTAGGTACCACAGCCACCCTAACTATCGTGCGTGATGGTGGGCCCGAACCCCTCACTGTCAGGGTGATCAGAGAAGAAGTAGAAGTACCTTCGCTTGTCTGGGAGCTCAAGGAGGATGGCATCGGCTACGTCCGGATTTCCTTCTTCGGAGCGCGCACCAGCGACGAACTTAGCAGGGCCCTCCAGGAACTCAAGGCGCAGGGAGCGCGCAAACTGGTGCTGGACTTGCGCGACAACCCTGGCGGCATGGTGACGGCAGCCGTTGATGTGGCGGGTCAGTTCATCGACACCGGCGTGGTCTTCTATGAGCGGGACAAGGACGGGAACGACAAGGTGTTCAATGCGCCGCGAGGAGGCGCAGCCACTGACATGCCCTTGGCGGTCCTGGTGAACGGAGGCACAGCCAGCGCCTCCGAGATCGTTGGCGGTGCCATCCAGGATCACGAGAGGGGCATTCTTATGGGGGAGCGCACCTTTGGCAAGGGATCCCTCCAGAGCATCCACGAGCTGAGTGACAACTCCAGCATCCACGTTACCATCGCTCTCTGGCTAACCCCCGACCGGCACCAAATCCAGGATGCAGGTCTTGTCCCGGACACTGAACTCCTGCTCTCTCAGGAACAGCTCGACGGGGACGAAGACCCTCAACTTGCCGCGGCCCTCGACTATCTGTCCCTGGTCAACGTCTCTGTTGCGCGATAGCTCATTATGTAAAGTAGTCTACTGAGGAAAGCTTAATGCGTCGGGTCATGCGATTCATAGTCTTCATTCTCCTGGCAGGAGTGGTCACTGCGTTCGCCTACATCAGTGGCTACGGCACGAGTTATCTTCTGCACCCTCCCCCACTGCCGGCGTCGGGAGTTGAGGTCGAAGACGAGTTCAGGGTTTTCTGGGAAGCCTGGCACATCGTTCAGGACAGGTACTACGGCGCTCCTGTGGAGCCAGAGTCGCTGACCCACGGGGCTATTCGGGGTGCTGTAGAGACGCTGGACGATCCCTACACCTGGTTTGCCGAGCCCGAGGCTGCCGAGAGGATAAGAGAGGATGCCACGGGTCGCTACTCTGGAATCGGCGCTGTAGTCAATCTGAACGATCTCGGCAATGTGGTCATTGTGCAGCCTTTCTCCGGCGGGCCCGCTGATGAAGGTGGTCTGTTGCCGGGCGACGTCGTGTTGGAGGTAGAAGGGAAGAATACCCTGGGACTGAGCCTGGAACAGGCCGTGAGCATGATTCGAGGGCCTGCAGGAAGCACTGTTCGTCTGCTGGTGCAGCGGCAGGGCCTGGACGAGCCCTTCGAGGTTGAGATAGTCAGGCGGGAGATCGAGATTCCAGTCGTTGAGTACCAGGTCCGGGATGATGGGATCGCCTACTTGAAAGTGAGCAGGTTTGGCACCAATTCCCCGGCTCAAGTGCAGGCTGCCCTCGCCGAGCTGCTGGAACGCGATCCAAAGGGGCTCATTCTCGACCTGAGGGATAACCCCGGTGGATTCCTATCCGCCTCCATCGAAATCGCCAGCGAGTTCATCGCGGAGGGGCCGATCGTTCTGGAGAAGGGCAGCAACGGCTCGGACGAGGAGCACATGGCGCGGGGCGATGGGTTGGCCACGGATGTTCCACTTGCGGTGCTCATGAACGGCGCCACAGCGAGCGCGGCCGAGATTGTGGCCGGAGCGATAAGAGATCACGAGAGAGGCGTCTTGATCGGGGAGCAAACTCATGGTAAGGGGTCGGTGCAGAGCCCAAGAGACCTCAGCGACGGCTCGCATCTGCGTCTGACCATCGCGCATTGGTTCACTCCCAACGGTCAATCGATCGCCAAGGAGGGGCTGGCGCCCGACATCGAAGTGTCCCGCAGTCAAGAGGATCTGGCCAGCGACAGAGATCCCCAGCTGGATGAGGCGGTCAGGTATCTGCTTGAGGGGTGACAGAGATGGCACAGAAGACCCTGGTCACCAACCGGCGGGCTCGCCGCGAGTACTTCATCGAGGACAAGTACGAAGCGGGTCTGGTCCTCACTGGATCCGAGATCAAGTCGGTGAGAGCGGGCCGGGCCAATCTGCAGGATAGCTACGTATCCATCAGAGATGGCGAGGCCTGGCTGGTCAACTCACACATTGCCCCCTACAAGCAGGCCAGTGACCAGAACCACGAGCCCAAGCGAGACCGCAAGCTGCTTCTGCACCGCCGGCAGATAGATCGCCTCGCAGGCAAGGTCCAGGCGAAGGGCTACACCATCATCCCCCTACGTCTCTACCTCAAGGACAATCGGGCCAAGGTGGAGATAGCGCTGGCCAGGGGCAAGAAGCTATACGACAAACGGGCTGACCTGGCCAAGCGGCAGGCACAGCGGGATATCGAGAGAGCTTTGCGGAGAGGGAGAGGCAGGTCCAGCAGATAGCTGAGGATGTCCGCTATGGCACCGGTATGTGGTATGATCTCGCCCTGCGAATCCGCCTAGCCATCGAGCATCCCCCGCTGCGTGTGCGACACGATGGCTGATCTCTCCCCGCTGTCTCCGCCGTCAACCCCCAGCCTCAGGAACCGTGGTCCTGAGAGCTAGCGGACCCTCTACTGCGCCGAGCCTTCTGCCGCCTTCCGTCCGCCATCTGTAGAGCATCCTGAGCAATGCCCTGAGCTTATGGAAGGATGCGACTGCACAATCCCTCCCTCCCCAGCCGAATGCTTCGACTCATGCTTCGTTGGATACCACCCTTCGACACGGCCCGTGCGCCGGTCAGGATGCTCCCCTGAACTTGCTTTCGCCACGGACCAAGCCCCGTCAATCACTCCACAGCATGCGGACAAGCATCCTGAGCGGTGCCCTGAGTTTATCGAAGGATGCGCGTTTGTTGCGGCTGTTCATCTGTGTCGCAGCGGCTTCGACAGCACCCGGAGGCCTTGTCCGGTGCACCTGCGGAGGGTCATCCCATCGTTTTACAAAACGAAGCTTGACAAATTCTCCAATCTATGGTATACTGGACGTGAAAATAGAAGATAATGCGTAGTTGTCTGTCCAGGAGGGAAGGCAGCCAGTTACGGCGAGCAGAGCAGGTCGATACTCTACTTCGATACCATGCTCTGCATGACAAGGCTCAACTCGCTCATCAGCGGGCGGAGCCTTTTTGTTTG
>CAZNMJ010000052.1:14191-16473 GCA_964573815.1 uncultured Anaerolineales bacterium | reverse complement strand
TGAAGTACATGGTCAGGGGCACACGAAACCTGGTGCCGATGGACCCCAAAATGGGAATCGGCCTCTTTCAAGCAGCCAAGCAGTGGATGGAGGCAGGGCTTGCAAACGGCACGCATGACTTGCACTATGTCCACATCGAAACGAATGCTGGCTTCACCATCAGCAATGCGAACTCCCATGAGGAGGTCATGGATCTGATGTATGACTATCCGCTGTATCCGTTCATGGATTGGGAGGTCACGCCCCTTTGTGAGTGGACTCAGGGGTACGACAATATGATCGAGTTCCTTCAGAAAATGGCGGCCATGACCTAGCACTCCGAGCAATTTGTGGCAAGGAGACGGTCGCCCCGGATGGTGGGATAAAGCTGGTTGCCGCCGCACCCCTTCCGTACTTCATCAATCTGCCGACGTAGGTAATGTCGCCTTGGACAAACTAATGATTGGACCCTGGCCTGACTGGTGGTAGATATTCGCCGCAGCCAACCCAGTGACGGCGAAGTGAACCATGCGCCTCAAATCCAGCGCCGAAGAACTAGCTGCCATAGCTCACGAGATGCGCGCTGAGGTCATCCGGGGGCCCGTGCGCTATCCGGGACCTGGCCGGGGTCGGGAACCTTCAAGCCATCAATGATGGGGTACGATCTCCACGTTCCTGACGTCGCAAGCCAACGTTATCCGCTCGACTAGCCACGCGGTTGGGCGACGGGGCCACGGTCTGAGGAGACTCAGGTCTTGCGCTCGATTGGAAGGCGTGGTATCATCGGTCTCGCGATTGCTGGCGTGAACTACCAGCGCAGCGGGCATAGTGATTGACCGGGCTTTGCGTGCAAGCGCCGGGTGGCTAGGCGCCGGTAGGTCAACAGGATAGAGCAACTGGCTACGAATCAGTAGGTTGGGGGTCCGAATCCTCTCCGCCGCATTCTTTCTGCATCTGAAAGGGCTCTCGAGGGCGAGTTCATACCCTCTATCAAGCTTGCGAAAGGGGGATCGTATGATCAAGTTCGCCACTGACGAATGGGCGAAGGCCCTCATGGAGAAGATCAACGAGAGCGAGGCCTACGCCCAGGCGGCAAAGACCTGGGAGGGGGATTTCTACTTCATCCTGGAGGCGGACGACAAGATCCCAGAGCCCATCTACATCTATGCCGATCTGTGGCATGGGAAGTGCCGAGAGGCGTTTGCCACCACCGACCCCAGCGTCAAGGATCCCATCTTTCGTATGAGTGGCCCTCTCAGGAACTGGCGGCGTGTCATAGAGAAGAAACTGGACCCGCTCCAGGGCATACTCACGCGCCAGTTCATGCTCAAGGGGGATATGGTGAAGGTCATGCGCGCCGTGAAGGCCGCCCAGGAACTGGTGAACTGCACGACGCTCGTCCCCACTGAGTTTCCAGAGTAGCTTTGGCCGACGACATCCCACACAGAGAGGGGGGAGAGAAATGGCGCGCTACATAGTAGTGCATTCGACAGCGGGGGTCACCGACCAGGAGGAAGCCGTGGTGGCAGCCAGGAAACTGGCGCGTTCGGTACCAGAGGGTTGTGAGTGGATCAATAGCTGGCTGGCCCTTCAGCGTGCCAAGATGTTCTGCGAATGGGAAGCTCCCGACACGGACACTCTCCTGGCTGCCCTGGAGCCCGTCACGGAGGTTACCCCTGTCGAAGGCGTCTACGAGGTGGCCCACGTAGACCCTTCCTGGTACGAGGACTAAGGTAGTCAGCTTTCCCCGTTGAGTGGTGCTTCCCACGCTGCCTCGTTGAATTCAAGGAGCGAAAGATGTGGTACTTCGAGAGCCCGAAGATCGTCTTCGGGGAAGGGGCCCTCGCCCGTCTTAAGGAGATAGAGGGGCGCAGGGCCTTTGTCGTTACGGATGAGAATCTGGTGAGGCTGGGCTTCGCCCAGACTGTTCGAGACCATCTTGGGCGGGCGGGGCTGGAGAGCGCCGTTTTCTCGCAGGTGGAGCCGGATCCCTCCCTCAAGACCGTGGTCCGCGGCGCCGAGGCGGTGAGTGATTTCGGGCCCGACTGGATAGTCGGCCTGGGAGGCGGCTCTTGTATGGACGCTGCGAAGGCGATGTGGGTGCTGTACGAGCGCCCGGACATCAAACCCGAGGCCATCAACCCCATCGAGACCCTGGGTCTGCGGCAGAAGGCGCGGCTGATCACCATCCCCACCACGGCCGGGACGGGGGCGGAAGTCACCTGGGCGATAGTCCTCACCGACACCGAAGACGAGCGGAAGCTGGGCCTGGGCTCTCGAGAGAATCTGGCGGACATAGCGAT
>CAZNMJ010000052.1:0-14091 GCA_964573815.1 uncultured Anaerolineales bacterium | reverse complement strand
TTTGGCAATTCCATGGCTGGCCTCGCTCACAGCCTTGGGCAGGCCATAGGCGGGGTCTTCCACACACCTCATGGGAGAGCAGTGGGCCTGTTCTTACCTTACACCATCGAGTACGCTGCTCGCGAAAATCCCCTTCGCTACGCGGAGATAGCTCGGTACCTAGGCTTGCCATGCGCGTCGGACGCCGAAGGGGCCGGCAGCCTGGCTCGAAGCATACGAGAACTCCTGGGGCGGGTTGAGCAGCCTCTGAGCGTGAAAGAGGTGGGCATCGAGCGACAAGCCCTTCAGGAGCGGATGGAGAAGCTGATCGAGAACGCAGAGAACGAGGCCTATACCGTGGTGCACCCCCGCGTTCCCACGGCGGAGGAACTGGAACACCTCTTCGTTTATGCTTACGAGGGCAAAGTGATAGATTTCTAGACTCTTCGATGGAGGAAGTGGGCTGTGCACGGCTACTTGGGTAGGATTCTCACAGTAAACCTCACCACGGGAGAGATCGGTGGCGAAAGGCTGGACCCCGAATACGCGCAACTGTTCATCGGCGGGAGTGGGCTGGCGGCGCGGTACATCTATGATCTCGCAGATGGCGACACCGATCCCCTGGGCCCGGAGAACCCCCTGGTCTTCATGACCGGACCCCTGGTTGGCACGCGGGCACCCTCCTGCGGCAGATACGTAATCTGCGCCCGTTCCCCTCAGACTCACCTCTGGGGCGAGAGCAACGTCGGAGGGTTCCTGGGCCCCCATCTCCGCTTCGCCGGGTACGACGGGATGATCATCAGAGGACAGGCTTTGCAGCCGGTGTATCTCCTCGTCCGGGATGGAGAGGCGGAACTGAGGGATGCCTCACACTTGTGGGGCTTGGATTGCTACCGGACCCAGGAAACGATCAAAGAGGAACTGGGAGATCCATCCCTGCGAGTGGCCTGTATCGGCCCAGCTGGTGAACAGCTGGTGAAGTACGCCTCAGTCATGGCCGACGGGGGCAGGGCTGCCGGTCGGTCCGGCATGGGAGCAGTGATGGGCTCCAAGAACCTCAAGGCCGTGGCTTGCCGCGGGAAAGGCTCCGTGCCCTTGGCAGACAAGGATGCTTTCGATGAGGTAGCGAGGGAAACCTTGGCCTATGTGAAGGACGACGTCAGCACCCAGGTGTTCAATCAGACTGGCACCTCAGGTGGCGCGAACCTGTGCTCGATGCTGGGCAACATGCCCAACAAGTACTTCAGGCAAGGCACCTTCGAGGAGGTGGACAATATCAGCGGCAGCACCATGGCCGAGACGATATTGGTGGGCACCAGCGGTTGCTTCGGGTGCGTGGTCCAGTGTGGGAGGGAGATACACATCGCCGAGGGCCCTTATCAACTGGGCCCAACCGACGGGCCTGAGTATGAGACGGTAGGCGCGCTAGGCTCATTGTTGCTCATAGACGACCTAGCAGCGGTCAGCTACATGAACCACCTGTGCAACCGCTACGGATTGGATACCATCAGCACGGGCGTGACGCTCGGCTTGGCGCATTACCTATACGAGGAAGGGGTCATCGGGGGCGGGCACCTGGGCCGTCTTGTCCCAAGTTGGGGCGACCCCGAGCCGGCGATGAAGCTGATCGAGATGATCGCCAAGAGAGAGGGCTTAGGAGATCTCCTTGCGGAGGGGAGTCTGGCTCTGGCCCGCGAGTTTGGCGCGGAGGAGATGGCTGCTCACGTGCATGGCCTAGAGGTGGGGATGCACGACCCCCGTGCTAGCTCGGGGGTAACGCTCTCCTACCTCACCTCCCCACGAGGCGCTTGCCATAACAAGAGCGATGCCTACTTGCTCGAATTTGGTCGGACCATGGAGGACATCGGCTTAGGCTTCGTGGACCGCTTCGAAGAGGAGGGCAAGGCGGCTTGGCTGGTGCGCCATCAGAACTGGCGCAGCGCCGGGGATGCCCTGATTAGCTGCCTCATAGTGAACTTTCCTGTCGACGGTCTCGTGAGGATGTTGGGAGCAGCCACTGGTTGGGATGTTTCCCTCGACAGCTTGCTGCATGCTGGGGAGCGCATCCTCACTCTTAAGCGGGCCCTGAACCTCCGCTGGGGCTTGAAGACGGAGGATGAGAAGCTGCCGGGCATACTGCTCAAGCCATTGGAGGAGGGTGGCACCGCTGGCTACGTTCCCGATGTAGAGAGGCTGCTGACGGACTACTACGAAGCTCGCCAATGGGATCGGAAGAGTGGTAGGCCCTCTCCCGAGAAACTCGAGGAGCTAGAGCTAGGGGGTTTGGCGGAGGAGTTGTACTGAGTCGGGCCCGCCCGCTCGCTCTTCAGTCAGCTTCCGTCGCTGAGAGGTCTACCTTACGCAGTCGCGGGTTGTCGGTGATGCCGGGGATGCGGCCTCGCTTGGCTACCGGTTTGCCCTCGATGGCTTTGATGTCGGCGGTGAAGTCTATCGGCGGAGCTGAACTCACAGCGCTGCCCACGCCAAAGGCATCGACCGGTGCACCTTTGTCGACAAAGAGTCTGATACGGTCCTCATCGATCCCGCCGCTGACCACGATCTTCACGTGCTGGTATCCGGCCTGATCGAGCCTTGCCCGGACCTCTTTGACCAGGTCGGGAGTGACCCGTCCCCGCTCTCCCGGGGTGTCCAGTCTGACGCCCCACAGCTTGTCTCCCAGCGCCTCTGCCACGCGGATGCTCTCCTCGGCCTCGTCCTTGAAGGTGTCCACCAGCGCGATGCGATTGACCTCAGGCGGGATGTGCCGGTCGAAGACCTTGGTGGCCTCCACGGTATCCCCAACGATCAGGATCATGGCGTGGGGGATGGTCCCGGACGGTGATACGTCACCCAGACGGGCACCTGCAGGCGTGGCGCAGCCCATGAATCCGCCCACCATGGCCGCGTATTCCAGACGGGCAGCTACCCGTGGGTGCACGTGGCGGGCGCCGAAGCTGATGATGGGGATGCCCTCAGCGGCCTCCACGCACCGTCGCGCGGCGGTGGCCCACCCGCTCTGGTGAGCCAGCATGCCCAGGTATGCGGTCTCGTAGAGGCCGAAGGAGCCGTAGGGGGCCGTGATGCGCAACACGACCTCCTTGGCGCTCATCATCCCTCCCTCCCCTAGGGCCCAGACCTCCGCATCCGCTGGGAGAACCCCCCTGAGGAGGGCCAGCACCTCTCTCATGCCGCACAGAATGCCCGGTCCGTTGGTGAAGGTTTCCATGGTGACGACGGGGTTCAGACCCTCATTGCGCAAGACGGCCTGGGCTCGGGCGAAGTAGATGTCGGCGGTGTCGCCTGAGAGGACATCCTCTTCAGGACGGAAGTCAGGGTTCATGTGCAGATCTCCAAATCTACTGCTGGGAGCTTTCGTCGTCGATGGAGGCCAGTTCAGCACCGAGGATCTCATCCATGTGCTTCAGGCCGAAGCGGTGCATCTCTTCGTCGAAGGTGGCCACGCAATCGGAGTAGACAACCACTTCGTAGTCCCGGGCACGAGCATCGGTCACGGTGTGCAAGACGCAGATGTCAGTGCATACGCCACAGACGTGGATCTTCTCGGGTCCAAGCTCCTCCAAACGCTGCTCTAGATCGGTGCCGTAGAAGGCGCTGTAGCGGGCCGAGTCTATCCTTAGCCCCCCATATGAAGCCAACTCGGGGATGATCTCCGCTTCCTCCGAGCCCTCGATGCAGTGGGGGGGCCACATCTCGAACTCCAGGTCGTCGGGCGCGTGGGCGTCAGCGGTGAAAATGATTGTCGAACCCCGGGCCAGTTCGCGATCCAGCAACTTCTGGACCTTGGGGATTATCTCTCGCGCGCTGTCCCCACAATAAAGAGGGTTTCCCTCCTCCAGGAAACCCCGCTGCATATCGATGACAAGTACTGCGTCGGCCATCAGTATAACCTCCTCCATACTTATTATACCTGGTTTGTCACCGTTGGTCAACGCCGGGCACGCTCAGTTCTCTCCTGCAGGAGAGGTGTGGCCTGCGGCCTACTCAGGATGCATCCAGCGGGGGGATGCTGGGCGGGATGCTTCTTGTCTTCAACCCGGTGTCGGGCAAGGGGTGGCGCGCGTGTACAGGTCGCGCTGTCACCACACGGAGGACTATCGTCGCTGGCGGTACAACGAAGGGTCGATAGCGCTGATCATGTTCTGAAGGTTGAGAGCGCCTCCCAGGAACTGGTTGACCTCCTCCGCATGCTGCGTCGGATCATCCAACAGGTCATTGTAGTTCACGTAGATGACATCTATGTTGCGTTGCTCCGCTATCCAGGCTTTCACTGTTTCCAGGTAGCCGGCGAACATCCGCCCCATCTCCTCATCGCTCACCTTGTCGGTGGGCTCTCCTCTTCGGATCAGCATTTGCTTCTGGGACGCCAGGATCTCTTCCATCTTGCGGCGCATGAAGATCACCTTGTAGAGATACTGAGGGGGCAGATGCTTGAGTAGCTCGGCGATCATCTTGACAGCTCTGCCCCTGGCGTCTTCCAGCCATTCCTGGTCGTGCTCGATCTGTTTGACCCTTTCAAACTCATAGTAGCCCTTTGGGTTGTCTTCGTCAGGCGTCCTGATTCTGTCGGTCAGGAGTTCCATTCCCCCGGCTTCCAGCATGCTCATCATCAACGAGGTGCCGGATCGGGGCAGTCCTGACACAATGGTGACAGTGTCTCGTTCCATGACCGTTACTCGTCGTAGCCAGTCTCGCTGCGGAAGAGCGCCTGAGTCCGCGCCATTCGAATGCAGTGTAGAGAGCTCGCCGGGCAACTCGCCCAACGCACTGAGCTTATCCGCGTTTCCGCTCGATGGCAAGAGTGGCCAACGGATGCAGGTTTTCGGGGTGCTTGGGGATGTGAGGTTCGGTTTCTGTCAAGAGTTCCCACCCTCCCTCCATCCCCAGCGCCTCCATAGCGAGGGTGACATTGGCCATGGCTATGCCGCCGTCATGGAAGCAGTAGTGCTCCGTGGGACCGCCGCGATACCTGCGGTTGTTCCTGGTGACAAACAGGTACAGTTGGTCGCCGCGCCATAGGAAGCGCCATGGTTGTGCATTCACGGCCGAGGGTGCGTGCCGGGCGGCCTCGATCAACGGAGCGACGTCCGTCGGCGGAGTAGCAGGATCGTCGAAGGTATCCTGGAAGAAGAGGCGTTCCACCGGGAGCCTCCTGGTGGCTCCCGCTATAGCCCTCAGAAACCTGTTGGCAGCACGGCCACCTAAGGTATCGGATGGCCATCCGAAAACGAGGAAGGCGCCGACGCGGGCACCCTCCGGCAGGCCAAAGCGGGCTCGGACTTCGTCTTCACGGTGCAACGCCCCGATGTAGCAACTGCCGATGCCCGGGGCGGTAAGGCGTACTGCGATTTGCTCAGCACGGTAGCCCAGATCTTCCAGGACGTAGCGTTCGCCGACCATGTATGGTGCGAGGTAATGGGGAGGATTCACAAGGCGTCCGTATCCGCCCAGATACTTCACCAGATCTTCGCCGGCCTCAACGTCTCGCATTAGGATCTCGCAGTCGTGCTCGGGAACCAGAGGCAAGACTCCCGATATGATGTCCTGAACCCGCGCAAGTGTGGCTCCATCAAGCTGCGCCCTGTCATAGCGGCGCACAGAGCGTCGGGCTAGGATGGCCTCATACAAGTCTGTTCGTGGTAGCACTTCTTTTCTTGCTCAGCTGCCAACATGCTCAGATTCCGCTTGATTGTCCGCGAAAACCGAGAGGCTGGCAACTCTATGTTTCGGCGGTAGGTAGGATCAAGTTCTTCTGCGGTGGAAACCAGTGTGCACACCGTCGTGGGGTTCGCTCCCTGGGTCGGTGCTGGCTGGACTGAGGCTGGCTAGGGTTGGACGACGCTTCAAGGGCCGTGCTCTAGGGACCGGGCTTGTTCCAGGCCCAAACGCCGTAGTGTTCCTTGATCACCTGCGCGGTGATGCGCAGGTTGGACTCTACGAAATGATACCTGATCTCTTCCCAAAGGGGGCCGCCCTCAGGATGGGCCAGGTTGGTGTTCACATAGTTGAGGTGCGAGAGGAGAAGGACCAAGCCGAAGACTACGCCGACCAGTACGAGTGACAGTGTACCCCAGCGCGCGACGTGCCTCAAGCGCTGATGCTTTTCGAGGGAGAACGCGGCGTGAACCAGCGTCGCTAGGCCGATCACCCACACAGGATACAGCTCGGTCATCCTCCGCATGCCAAAGGCCCAGCCACCGCCCCAATCATACAGGGAGGCGTTCATCAGAACCTGCAGCAGGACCATCAGGCCTAGGACGACGGCTAGGTCACGCGCTCTTCTGCCAAGGAAAAACAGCCCTGCCACCGCCAGGAGCACCAGAGGTGACCATAGGAGCAACCCTCTCTCTGGCGACAGGAGCACCTCTTTGATGTAGAGAGGCCCGGCGAGAAAGGGTTGCTGCCCCTGGACGGCGGCGGGCACCACCCAGGGGTTACCGTACATCCGCAGCCAGGAGAAGGGCAGATGCCAGGCCAACAGGAGGAAGCCCGCAATGAACAGCAGCAGCTTCCGCCATTGCTGTCTGGCCAGGCCCAGGAGACCGATGGGCGCGGCGTAGAGGGCCAGCTGCCACCTGACCAGCAGGGCCGCACCCAGTAGGAAACCCATGAAAAGCCAGGCAGCGGTGTGCTCACGATAACCGACCAGGATGTATAGCAGCAGGGCTATTAGGAGGGTGCCAGGGACGTGAGACATGTAGGGTTCGATGGTGGCGTAGTAGAGTAAGGGTGTGGCTAGAAAGAGAGCCAAAGAACTCAGTAGCGCCGCCCCGGGCGAGCTTAGCTTCATGGCGGCGAAGAACGCCAGTACCACAGAGAGCAGCGCGAAGAGGTTTGTGGCCAGCATCGGAAAGAAGCTGTATGGAAAGACCGCGCCCTGATGACGGATGAAATACGCGTCGTTGACGTGAAACTGCGTCAGCCTGTTGGCTACTGACGCCAGCCAGTAGCTGGGCAGGTACAAGAAGGCAGAGCCGTAGGGGAAAACCGATGCATATTCGCCCGTCGCCTCATTGAGGAACACCTGATACGAGTTCAGATCCGCAAAGTGCGTGGCTTGGTTGGCCAGATCGAGATCGTGGTCGCGGGCTAGCGAGTGCAGCCACATGAAATAAGCCAGTCCATCGCTGCGGATCAAAGGGCGATCAAGAGCCAGGAAGGAGACCAGCAGAACGGCCACAATCACTAAGGACGTTGTGGCCAGAAGAGCGCGCCGGCGGCTCCGCGTGGTCCCGGAAGGAATGCGATTCTCTTTCACAAGATCCAGGGAAGACATTCTGCCGGGGGCAGGACCTCAGTCGCTGCCCCGGCTCTCTGTGCGGAAGAGGGTGCGATACTTCTCATCCTGAGCGAAGTGGTCGAGCCACTCTTGAGCTTCCTCGTCCGTCATCCACTGACTGATCAGACGCGCTTTCTGCGGCGGTTCTCCCGGCACCGGCTGTTCCGGCTCCGGCCTGGGGCCCATTACCGGGGGCCCCATCTGCTTGACCGCGGCCACCACCGGAAGTTCCCTACCTACCCAGAACCAGCAGTCCTTACTCCATGGCCCGGGCGGATGGCCCATGAGTTCGCTGGCGATTAGCCAAGGGCACATGCCGAAGTAGTAGTCGGGTGTGTTCCTCTCCAGCCATCGAAACATGGCTACCGTCCGCTCCGCGTGGCCATCGATGTCGTAGGCTGGGTATCGGGGATCCCATTGCGCAGTGCCGTCATGGGGGACGAACACACCGCCCTCGGTGCTCATGACCGGCACCTCCAGATCGAAATGCTGCTTCAGGAGTTGGACTGGCACCCGGTGGCCGATGAGAGAGTTGTCATCGTCCATGATGGTTCTTCCCGCCCTATCAGCTTGGCAGACGGGGTCGTAGGGATATTCGAAGTGCCATTCTCCTGCCTCGTCGCGATAGCAATGGTTCAGCACAGCGTCATGGGTGGCGATCCACGCCCCACGGGAGAAGACTTCGCGTGCCCTGTCGGCTGCATTCCGCGCCAACCACTCGAAGGCGTCTACATGCCAACGGATGCTACTGCATTCTGGGTGATGAGAACACTGTGCCAGGGCGGGGAAGGCCGGATAGCCTCCTAGTTGGATGACCGCCTCGGCGTCAATGAGCCAGTTCTGAACCACCAGTTCGGGCCTACCTCCGCTCTGCCATTGCCCCATTCTCCACTCATGAGGAAGGTTGGGCTCGTTGTTGACCTCAAACCATCTGGTGATACCCTCTTCGACGTACCGCTTGACGTAGGACAGAGCTTGCGGGGGGAGGGTGCCAGGATTGGGTCTATCCCTCCACATCCTGACGATGGGCATTATGTTATTGGCTCGAAGCTTGCGGGCGAATTCGAGTACCGAGCCGCTGCCGTCGTCCATGAGCTTGTAGATACCGATGCCCATTTCCTGGGCTTGTCTGATCCAGTAGTCATGGTCGAAATTGGCATGGGTGCCAGGAGAGCCATGAATGCCTCTCAGGCTGGGGGGTCGCTCGAAATCTGACAGTTGCACCATGCGGCTCCTTTCTTCGAGGGCCCTCACGACGCAGAGGTAAGCGGATTCGCCTTCTCAGTGGTTGACATCGTCTTTATACCACAGGCGGACGCGTTGGGCAAGGGCTACACCACCTTGGTCAGGACCCGGCGGCTGCGAGGCCCGTCGAACTCACAGAAGAATACCCCCTGCCAGGTTCCTAGCGCCAGCCGACCTCCTTCCACAGGCACCGTCTCGCTACTGCCCACAATGGTGGCCTTGATGTGCGCGGCAGCATTCCCTTCGAGATGCTTATAGTTGTCCTGAAAGGGTATGGTCTTGTTCAACTCCATGAGTATGTCTTCACGGACGCTGGGGTCGGCGTTCTCATTGATGGTCACGCCAGCGGTCGTGTGGGGCACGTAGATGTGACATATCCCGTCCTGCACCCCGCTCTCGGCGACCTCCTTCTGGACCTCGCGGGTGATATCGACTAGCTCTGTACGGCTCTTCGTGGATACGCGTATCTCCTTCACGGCATCGCCCTCCCCATCCTGCATCTGGTCTGTAGCTATTATAGCATAGTGCGGATGGAACAGGCAGGTGCTGAAGCGTAGGGGAGAGAAGCGGACGCGCAGCACGTGCGGGAGATGCCTTCGGTTCATGTCGAGGCACGCAGGGTGGATATCCGCGTGCATGCGCGAAGGGTAACAAAGGAAGAGGGCCACCGACCTGAATGGGTGGCCCTCTCTATCCAGCGATATCTCGTCCCCGGCTTCAATCCTCGCCCTTTAGCAGTTCGGCGAATTCTTCGTCAATCAACCCTTTGTTGAGGGCTTCCTCGATGCCGAAGGTAGAGTTGTCCTCTTCTGCCTCAAGCTCGGTTTCGACTTCCTCGTCCGGCTCTGCTAGCTTGGTCATCGCCGACTCGATAATCTCTCTCTTCTCAGCATCGGCGGACGGCTCTTCTGCCGTTTGAGGCGGCGCCTCTTCCACTTGAGCTTCCTCCTCCAGTGGGGCAGCTGGCTCTTCACCAGAGAGGGTGGTGAGCAGGTCCTGGATAGTGCGCTTGACGTACAGCCAGACCATCCCGATGCGGCTGACCTGTTTCCTCTTGTCGAAAACCAGAGCCAGGATGAGGTTGTCGCCGACGCCGGTCGAATAGATGTCGTACTTCCTACCTTCATAGAAGTTTAGGTTGAAGGTCTCCTCGTCTTGGAGATACTCAGCCATCCTGGAGACCGTGGTCAGGCCTTCGGCCACAAGGGGCATGAAAGTGCCCATGTTGAGCCCCTGCGTGATGCCTACCTCGGAGACCACGCGCCCTTCCGTATCTGCTAGGACGATGCACTGCGCTCCGATCTCAAAGCGCAGGTTACTCAACGAGTGGTTGATTGCTGCTGATTGGTCGTCGGCAAGACCTGCTACTTCCTCTTCTAATTCCTCTTCTACTTCCTCTCCGCTCACCGGCGGCCCGGCCAGTGCATCGCGAGCAACTTGCACGAGGTCTGAGACGTGAAACGGTTTCGTGATGTAATCGAAGACGTCTAGACTACGAGCATCAGCCTCGACGTCGTCGGAGCCATAGGCGGTCATGAGGATCAGGCGGGTGTCAGGATTCTTCTCTCTGATCTTTCTCAGCAAGTCCAGGCCATCTGTGCCAGGCATGCGGAGATCGCTGATGACCAAGTCGTACGGCTGATCATCGATCTTCTCAAGCGCCTCCTCGGCCGATTTGGCCGTCCCGATGGTGAAGTTCTTACCCAGTTCTTCCAGGCTCTCGCGCAGGAAGAACACCACCTTTTCTTCGTCGTCCACCACGAGAACCCGCTTTGCCACAGCCATTCTGTCGTTTCTCCCTACCGAGTGGGTGATGTTTCCACCTGAAGTATATCACATTGCAGCGCTGGTGGAGTTCCCAGAATGGTCACGATTGGGGTCCGGTTCTGGGACTGTCGCTAGGGAACGAACATGTATCCTTTGCCGCGCACATTCACTATGCAGGAAACGTCACCCAGGGTGGCTTCCAGCTTCTTCCGCAGTCGCCAAAGGTGCGTCTTCAGGGCACTCCGTGCCTCTCTCTCCGGCAAATCGCACCCTAGCACTTCCTGCGCCAACTCGCGAAAGCTAACGGTACGACTGATGTTGCCCATCAGGCACGCGAGCAGCCTATACTCGGTTGGGGTGAGGAGCACCGGTTTCCCCTTCGCGACGACGATCTGCTTCTCTCGATCCAATAAGACGTGTCGCGTTCTGATGAAGCGCGCGACAGATACATCCTCGGCTTCTGCTTCCAGCGGTACAGTCCGGGCCTGCAATTGGCGGATGCTGTCTTCGATACCGTTCACCAACTCCTGTCGGCGAATGGCGCTCCAACGCTCAGCCAGTCCTGTTTCCACGCTGGCAACTATCTCCTCTACGTTACAGGGTTTGAGGAGATAGTCGTGAGCTCCTTGGCGGAGAGCGCTGATAGCCGAGTCCAGCGTGCCATATGCTGTGAGCATGATGACCACGGTGTCCGGCGTCAGTTGCTTGACTTCTGTCATGACCTCAAGGCCGTCTATGCCCTCCATCTTGAGGTCCACCAGGATCAGGTCGAAGCTGCCCTCGCTCAGCTTGGACAGCGCCTCTTCGCCACTGGCCGCCGTGACGACCTCATGACCTTCGTGCTCCAGTATCTCTCTCAAAGAGGAACGCACAGATGGCTCATCGTCCACGACCAGCAGTCTGCCTGCTCTGAACATCGGCCACACCCTCCACTCTCGCACACGAGGGTCTTCCTAGAGGAGTGAGGGACGGGAGATGATGTAGTTCTCCCACTTGCCAAAGGGAAGAGAGGACAACAGAAGGCTCAGATCCTGAATCTTGAAGCCCCTATCGTAGAGGAGTGAGAGAGCCGCCGTGTTTTCGCCAGGAACATGTAGAGTGAACCTGTCCACGCCCTCGGAGGAGAGGCGCTCGAGACAGAAACAGAGCATGTTTTCCATGTCTTCTGGCTTCAGGGCGGCCACAGGGCCGATGGCCCCGTCATCGGCTATGTAGGCGTACCCGGCCGTGTCCCCATCCCTCTTGAAGAGATAGCATCGCATGCCGCTGGCCCCCAACCAGAATCGGTGATCAATGTCACGCTTGAATTCCCTGACCTTCTCATCTATGTCATCGACGAGGGCGACCGTCTCCTCACTGAGGGAGACTATGTCACCCGGCAGAGGCTCGATTTCATGGGTCGGACGGCACAAACCGGAGATGTCTCCCTCCAACTTCAGCATGGGCGTGCGGGGGAATATGCCATTGCGGGTGTAGAGGGAGATGGAGGGCCAGTTCGATGCGTTTGTATACGCTGCCAATACTCTTGTCTCTTTGTTGCCGAGCGCTTCGGGCAAGGCCCTTTCAAAGAGTTCCCGGCCGATGCCGGTTCCCTGAAACTCCGGCGCTACCACGAGGTAGGAGAGAAACCAAAGATCGCCTCGCTCAATATAGCAGCAGAAGCCTGCCAGCCTTTTCTTCACCTCTGCCACCAGGAAGCCTTCTCCGCTGGTTCCGAGGAAGTGACGCCACAAAGGCAGGTTGTCCTCAAAATCCATTTCCACCAAAGGCATACCCCTTTGCGTGGCGAATTGATTCAGTGATTCGACCATGGCCCCGTGGGCCGGCTCTAGGTCTTCTTCTCGTGCCAAGCGATAGTGAACCTTCATAGATAGTCTTACCTCCGTCCTATAGCCTATCTGACCATGATTGGGAGTTCATCAGATTCTCCACTTACCTTCCTCGGTGTTCTCCAGGAGATCCTGCTGCCGCGCTCTTCCGCCGGGAATGGCCGGCGACTGGTCCGTGCGACAGCACAGAATCCGCTGGGGCCAGACTCAGAGTTCGGAAGGGCGCGATGGACTGTGTGGTGAGATTGCTGAAGTTCGGGGTGGTCGGCTTGATGGCTTGTAGAGTGGTGTCGTGCGCGCGTTGTCTTGGCGGATTGGAGGGGGTGCGCGGGGCTCCGTTCAGCGTTGTGCGCCGGCGTGGGCTGAATGGGAGTGCTACCGACACATTTCGCACCTTTTTCAGGAGCCCGCTCAAAGTCCTCACCTTGTTCTTGATCTGTCCCCACCACGCGCCGTCATCGCGGAATCCTCAACAAAGGCTGCCGGGAAGGAGCATACTGCATTATAGTTTATCCGACAGACTGTGTCAATCGTGGAGGAATAGAGACCTTGCCAAATCTGAGAATCTGTGCTATAATGTGTATCAAACAGAGGATTTGGGTGGAGAGACGATGGCTGTTCGTTGGGGGATGAGGACCTTCGTCTTTAGGAGTGCCATAGAGGGCACTTGTTCACCCATGCCGCCTGGATGATGCGGCAAAGCTTCATCTGATCGACAGAGCCCTCTTCATGATATCTTGAAGAGGGCTTTTCATATGAAGGAGTGTGGGCGATGCTGAAGAAGGTGCAAGAGTTGAGAAAGCAGGCTCTGGAGGATCTGGAAGCCACCTCCGACCTTGGTGAGTTGGACGACTGGCGCATCAGATACCTGGGTCGCAAAGGAGGGGCAGTGACGCAACTGGTGCGGAGCATCAGCGAGGTTCCCGCGGAGGAACGGCCTGCTTTTGGTCAGGCTGCTAATGAACTGAAGGAGCTTCTGCAAGAGAGCTACGAGGCTCGCCTTGAGGAGCTAAGTCGACCCACAGTGGAGACCACCGAGGCCCTTGATGTTACTTTGCCCGGCCGACCCGTCAAGTTAGGTCGGCTGCATCTCACCACTCTAACCCTACGGGAGATGTACGCCATCTTCGGACAGATGGGCTTCCTGGTGGAGGAGTGGCCGGAGGTGGAGACGGACTACCTGAACTTCGAGCTGCTGAACATGCCGCCTCATCATCCGGCCAGGGACATGTGGGACACATTCTACGTGAATCCCGAGGTGGTGCTACGTACCCATACCTCCCCTGGCCAGATACGCAGTATGAGAAAGCACTGCCCGGATCCACTCCGTGTGATATTGCCTGGGAAGTGCTACCGATACGAAGCGGTCACCGCTCGCTCGGAGTCCATGTTCTACCAGGTGGAGGGCCTGGCCGTTGGCAAGAGCATCACTCTGGCTGATCTCAAAGGGACGATGGTGGAGTTCGCCAGGCAGATGTTCGGCTCAGACAGGCAGGTCCGTTTCCGCTGCAGCTACTTCCCGTTCACCGAGCCCAGCGTGGAGGTGGACATGGACTGTATCATCTGCGGGGGCGAAGGCTGCCGAGTATGCAAGTACACGGGCTGGGTGGAGATCTGCGGGGCCGGCATGGTCCATCCTCAGGTGCTGAGAAATGGGGGATACGATCCCGATGTCTACAGCGGGTTCGCCTTCGGCATGGGGCCAGAGCGCGTGGCCATGATCAAATATGACATCGACGACATTCGATACTTCTACGGTAACGATCTGCGCTTCTCGAAGCAGTTTGGATAGACCAGGGGTGCTGACGCCCTGGCCTCGATGATGCAATTGCCCTGTGAGAGGAGACAGTCATGACTATCATGAGAATACCGTTAAGCTGGCTGGGAGACTACGTTGACATAACTCTGCCAATTCCCGAGCTTGCTGAGAGGATGACTCTCGCGGGCCTCGAGGTAGCGGACATCGAAGAGATA
>CAZNMJ010000051.1:0-16475 GCA_964573815.1 uncultured Anaerolineales bacterium | reverse complement strand
GGGGTCGACAACTATGGCCGCTATGCCGGTCTGTAACGAAGATCCGGTGGGAGACCAGCTTTCGCCCCCATCGGTGCTAACGTATACGCCCAGCCCGTCCGTACCTGCGTAGACGAGTTGATGGTTGGAGGGAGCGATGGCCAGAGAGAGGACTCCCAGCCCCTCTGCCGTCTCCTCCAGACCGCTATTCGTGTTGCGCCAGGAATTGCCGTCATCGATAGACTTGTAAACCGCGTCGAGGGTGTTTCCAGCATAAAGGGTTCGCGGGTCGCTCTCGTCGATGACCAAGGTCTCGATCTCCACTGCGCCCAAGCCCTCGTTGACTGGTTCCCATGAGAAGCCTCCGTTGGAGGTCTTGTACACCCCATCCCAGCACCCCGCATACATCACCGCAGGGTCGGTAGGATCTATCATCAGGGCGTACACTGCTCTCTGCGTTCGGCCTACCCTCTGCCATGAATCGCCCGCGTCGGTGCTGCGGTAGATCTCCCCTCGGGCCGTACCAGCGTAGATGACCTGGCTGTCGAAGGGGTGGAAGGCCACCGTATTGGTCCGCCCCTCCATACCACCATCGACCTTCGACCAGGTCAGCCCGGAGTCGTCGGTCCTCCACAGACCTCCCCGGGTACAGGCAAAGAGGGCTTCGTTGTGGGCGGGATCCATGGCCAGGTAGGAGACATACGTTCCCTCCAGCTCCGGTGCCTCAGACCAGGAGTGGCCCGCGTCACGGCTCATGTACAACCCCTGGCCGCTGGTGCCCGTGAACATGGTTTGGCCCCCTTGGTCAACCGCCAAGGCCAGGATGGTTGTCTGAGCGAG
This sequence comes from uncultured Anaerolineales bacterium, assembly GCA_964573815.1. Taxonomy (GTDB): domain Bacteria; phylum Chloroflexota; class Anaerolineae; order UBA7937; family B3-Chlor; genus CAYGAW01. The sequence continues at coordinate 15,656 of CAZNMJ010000051.1, read as the reverse complement.
TTCATCGCCCACCGGGACCACTGAGTGGCCTCCGTCATCACTCCGATAGAGGCCGTGGCCGTCGGTGCCCACGTATAACGCACTTGCAGCATTGGTGGCTATCGTGTAGATAGTTGCATAGGGGAGCCCGATGCCCGCTGGGTGCCAGGAAGTGCCACCATCCGTTGTGCGGTAGAGGCCGTTGGTGGCACCTGCGTAGATGGTTTGGCTGTCTGTGGAATCTACCTGGAGGCTGAAGACCGCCAGACCCTCAAGCCCGGCGTTCGCACCACACCAGGATGCTCCACCGTCGATGGTCTTGTACAGCCCGGGGTCGTGATACGCCCCAGCGTAGAGCGCGTCCCGGTCGGTGGGATCAAGGGCCAGGGTGATGACGGGGGCATGACTGATCATCCCGCGATCGATACGTTCCCAGGCTATCCCTCCGCTTTGCCCCTCCTTGAAGCGCGAGAAGACGGGGATGATCGGCGAAACAAGCACAAGGCCTAGGACAAGGAGGGTGATGCGGTGTTGTCGAAGCTTTTGGCTGGCCATCATGGCTTTGCGGTTCCATTCTAGCACGCCGTGGTGGGGGCTGGCAAGACCGGCGGCGAAGTGAAGGCCCACCGTATCTTTACTGAGGGGGTGCTGGCTATGTGGCGCCCAAACGGAGTACAATTTATGCAAACAGCCATCCTGAACGTGAGGTCACGTCGTCGTGCACCGAGAGCTATTGACCTCCATTCATCGACCATGGTATAATCGACGCCGAGAGAGGCAGAGGTGTCAAAGGTGAATTCGCCGAGCCGTCGGAGCAGGGTATGGAGCGCGATCAGGAGTCGAGGCCGCGAAATCGCCCTGGTCGTAGTTCTGCTGCTGATCAACTACCTCATCTTCAGCCGCCTGGCCATCATGGTGGTGAGCAATCGGGAAGCGACGCCCACGCCCACCAGGACCCCCAAGCCCACGTTCACGCCGGCATTTGTGATTGTCGCCACAGCGACACGTGAGCCGGAGCCAAGCCCGATGATAGAACCCACCCCTCAGACTTCGCCCACTCCCAGCCTCCATGTTGTGCAGGCTGGGGAGACCCTGAGCGGGATAGCGCGCACGTACGGGATCACCGTGGATGCCATCGTGGAAGCCAACGAGCTGGAAAGTGCCGATGCCATACGCGAGGGGCAGCTGCTTGCGATACCGGCACCGCGACCGACGCCCGTCGAAGAGGCCACCGCGGCGCCCGCGTCAAGCCCATCCACCACCGTCGGTCGGAGGATCCATGTGGTACAGGAAGGCGAAACGTTGAGCGGGATAGCCCGTATGTATGGCATCACGGCCGATGAACTCGCGCAGACCAACGGGCTTGACGATCCGAACGCTATCTCGGTGGGACAGGCGCTGGTGATACCTTGACCGTCTAGCTACAAGCGATCTGCGAGGGGGCGAAAGGAGCGAGGAATGAAACTCAGATACCTGCCTATCCTGGGGATCTTGGTCTTCCTCAACGGGTTCGTTTTCACTGTCCTCTTCTTGATGGTCTCCCGAGAGATGGCTCGGCCTGCGGCGCCGCCGACGCCGACTCCCACTCGCGAACTGGAGATTCCGCCGACCTTCACCTCAGCCCCCGCGACCCCGACGCCTACCAACAGTCCCACCCCTACCCTCACTGCCGCGCCTGAACCGACTCCTACCAGCACGTTGGTCGTGGCAATTCCTACTGTTACGCACACGACCACACCGGCAGAAGCCACAGCTACGTTCACTCCCGGGACGCCGACCGAGACGGCGTCGCCAGGGTCGCCTACGCCCACCTCCCCTCCCTCGTCGCCGACAGCCACGACCACAGCAACGCCTACGGGGACAGCAACGCCGAGCACTTTCCAATACGAGAGTCCTGGACCGCGCTACGAGAACAACTGCCAAACCACTTGGATTGAGGGTACAGTCTGGGATCTTACTAGCTTCCCCAAAGCCGGCGTAAGGGTGCGGTGTTGGACCTACGGACAGCTGTTGGGAGACAAGATAACCCCGTCTGATCCCAGCAAGAGCGACGGGTACTACGAGTTCATCCTACACGAACAGTCCGGTGTCCCCAGGGAAGTTGTGGTCGAAGTAGCCATAGTCGACGACAGCGGCAATCTTCTGTCGCCCAGGATAATGGCTCAGACCACGGCCACCGATTGCGGCAATCCGAATGGCCGCCAGCACGTCGTAGTCGATTTCGTGCAACTGTATTGAGTCGGCGCGGGAGGTCAAGTCACGATGGGGATGGCGCGTCGGCACTGGCGGCAGGTGGAATCGACTAGTCGGTTATCGACGACCGTCAGCCCATGCCTCTGGATCAACAATTCCCCGCAGTCAGGGCAGTATGTGCTCTCCAGACGGTGGCCCAGCACGTTGCCCAGATAGACGAACTCCAGTCCCTCTTCCTTGCCGATCTGCCATCCTCGCTCCAGGGCGGTCAACGGGGTGGGAGGCGCCTGAAAGCGGTAGGCCGGGTAGTAGCCACTGACGTGCCAAGGTGTTTCCCTGCCTAGCTCCCGGCGGATTCTCCTGGCGATCCCCCGCAGTATGTGCTCGTCATGGTTCACGCTGCGGATCACGAGGGTGGTGATCTCCAGATGGACTCCCCGGTCCTTGGCCAGACGACAGTTGCGCCACACCTTCTCGATGTCGATCCCTTTGCAGTGTTTCTTGACCGCTTTGGCGTCCCCCTTGACGTCCACGTTCATGGCGTCCAGTCCGGCCTCGATGAGCAGTTCCAGAGCCTGCACGGTCATGTAGCCATTTGTTACATAGGTGTTGTATAGACCCCTCTCCCTGGCCAGTCGAAACACATCCAGCGACCACTCCAAGGACAAGGTGGGCTCGTTGAGACTGATCGATGTGCCTTGGCAATCGGACCGTAAGGCGGCGTCGATGAACTCCTCCGCGGACATGTACTGGCCCTTGCCGGGCGGAGATTTGCTGATGTCCCAGTTCTGGCACCAAGGACAGCCGAAGTTGCAGCTCCAGCTGCCCGCGGTCAGCGCTACACTTCCCGGAAAGAAGTGATGCAGTGGCTTCTTCTCGATGGGATTGGCGGACAGGGAGGAGACGTTACCATAGGTGAGGGTGACAAGCGTGCCATCGACGTTGGTTCGCGTGCGACACCAGCCCGTGGCTCCCTCGGCCAACAAGCAGCGCCGCTCGCACGTCAGGCACTGCACCTTGTCGTTGGCTCTCTCCTGTAGCAGCGCTTCTCTGGTGAAAGGGTCCTTCATGAGCATGTCACTATTCCATGACAGCCGATAGCAGGACATCGACCACCAGCCAGCCCTCTTCTGCCCCGGCTCCCCAGGGACCAGATTCTCTGACCTGCTTCGGTACAGCGGCGTCCTAGGCGGTCAGGCCCATGCTGCGGGATGCAAGCGCGGATGGTGGCCCGATGGCGGGCTGTTGAGCAGGAGCAAGATCTTCCCAGAGGGAAGCGACCTGGCACGAGCGCCCGGCTCTGGGCTCGGATGATGGTCTCGGCGCCGACGGCGACAGCGCAGCGTGGTGAGGCAGGAGCGGCGTCGTCAACGATGCCCCGGTGGTCACGGTCACTGTGGGGGTGAGTACAGGGGTTGGGGTCACCGTGACCGATATGACCTCGGTGGCGATTACGCCAGGCGTAGAAGTTACGAGCACCGTCATGGTGATGATCTCCAGTGTGGGTGTGATAGTGGGCGTAGGTGTGTACGTCGGTATGGGCCGTTGGGTGGGCGTGGCTGGCAAGGTAGCAGTGGGGGTGGAGGTGTGCTCAGGTGTCACGATAGTCACGCTCGTGTGAGTGGCACTGGGACTGAACGTAGGCGGTATCTGCACGGCCACGTCGGGAACCAGCTGGGAGCGGATGAGAAGACTGCCGATACCCAGACAGTACAGGAGTAGAACAAAGACGGTGATGACGGTCAGGAGACTGTAGATGCGCTTGTGCGAGACCGTTAGCTCTGTGTATCGACGAAACAGGCGTCTCATTACCGTGGTCAGGTCGATAGTGAAGGGACGTGTCGCGCTGCTAGCTCAAGGTATGCCATCTACGGTGTTGCCGTGGTGGTTGGTGTTGCGGTGCGGGTGGCTGTCCCGGTCACCGTCGCGGTAGAAGTTGGTGTCCCCGTTGGCGTGTTGGTCGGGGTGAAGGTGGGAGTAATAGTTGGTGTGGCCGTGCCGGTGGGGGTAGCCGTATCCGTGGCCGTGGGAGTGAAGGTTGGGGTTTCCGTGGGCGTCTGAGTCGGAGTTGACGTGGGGGTCTCCGTCGGCGTGACCGTGCTGGTGGCCGTGGCAGTGCTGGTTGCGGTTGAAGTGGGGGTGGGCGTATCTGTGGGCGTCTGCGTCGGTGTGAGTGTTGATGTCTCAGTGGGCGTAGGCGTGACCCTCGGAGGAGCCATGGCCAAGGCGATGAAGCCCAAGACGTAGCAAGGCACGCTCAGACCGATGATGGCAATCAAGAGACTATGAATCGCCCTTCTTTGCTCAGAGAGGCTGCCCCACCAACCGCTCACTGGTTGCCTCGCAGACTGCGCAAAAGGACGCTGCTGCAGCGTCCCCTTCTTCGATACACGGGTTTTCCCTTCACAGCGCCCTCTTCCACAACCGCCGGACAGCTCCACGCTGTGGTCGTCGCCATCCCCCCGTGTGATTGGGGAAATGGTAGCCCCTTTCGGAGTTCCTGTCAACCTGGAGAGATCATATCTCGGACGAGTTGATAGAGGGCTGTGAACTCCTCTTCGTAGAAGGTGTCAGTGTCTCGCGGACGTGGCAAAGCCACGGTCACGGTGGCCTCTATGTGGCCTGGGCGGGGGCTCATGATCAGCACCCGGTCTGCCAGGAAAACGGCCTCCTGGATGGTGTGGGTGACCGTGAGGATGGTCTTACCCGTTGCCCGCCAGATGCGAAGCAGTTCCAGGTTCATCTGATTACGAGTGATGGCATCAAGAGAGCCGAACGGCTCATCCATCAGCAGAATGGACGGTTCGTAAACCAAGGCCCGAGCGATGGCTACACGCTGCTGCATCCCTCCGGAGAGCTCACGGGGGTAGGAATTCTCGAAGCCGATCAGACCCACCAAACTGAGCAACTCCATGGCCCGCCTCTTGTTCGTTTCGCCCCCGTTGCCACGGACCTCGAGAGGCAAGGTGACGTTTCTGAGGACGGTGCGCCAGGGCATGAGGGTCGGGTTCTGGAAGACGAAGCCGATCTCTTGGCGGGGTTGAGTCATCGACTGTCCGTCGATGCGGACCACACCGCTGTCGGCTTGAAGCAATCCCCCCAGTATCCGCAGAAGCGTGGTCTTTCCGCAGCCTGAGGGCCCCACCAGGCTGACGAACTCTCCCGCAGAAATCTGCAGAGAGACGTCCCTGAGGGCTCTTACGTCCCCATCGCGACCATGGAAGGTCTTCGCTATTCCCTCGGCACTCAGTATCGGCTTCGACATCACCCCTACGGTTCTAAGACAAACTCGTTGCTGAACATGGCTTCCACGTCAGTCTCCGTTTCCACCAATCCGACTTCCAGCATGAATTCCTGGGAGGTCTCCCACGCAGCTGGATCGGAGTAGCCCAAACGCTCGCTTCCCCAGAACTTGATGGACTCCTTGAGGACGGCCATCTGGATGTCCCTGTTCTCTCCCCCTGCCTCGGGCACGTATTCCAGGCAGATCTCGAAGGTCTCCTCGGGATGATCGATGGTGTACTGGAGCCCCCGTATGACGGCTCCCACCAGTCCATCGACCAGTTCCGGGCGCTGGGCGATGGTCTTCTCATTGGTGATAATGCCATTGGATACCAGATTCATGTAGTCCGCGACGTAGATGATGTGTGGGTCATAGCCCGCTTGCCGTAGCTGCACCGGCTCGTTGGCCGCGTAGACCACCGCTGCCTCAACCTGGCCCTCGGTCAGACTGGCCACCTGCGTATAGCCGATGGATTCCAGCGGTATCTCTTGCTCACCTATCCCTGACGAGTGGAGAAGAGCCAACCAGCCGATGTAGCTTGCCCCCCACAAGCCAGGGATGCCTACCGAGCGTCCGATCAGATCGGAGGGCTCCTCCAGAGGTACGTCCTCCAGGGAGACGACAGCCACTGGGAACTTCTGGAAGTACGTCATCACGTAGACGACGGGTAGACCCTGGCTGCGGGCGAGGATCACCTGGTCGCCGCTGGCGACGGCGAATTGCAGCGCATCGGTGCCCACTAGATTGAGCAGGTCGGTCTCCATCCCGTAGTCGAACTCGATTTCGAGGTTCTCCTCCGCGAAGTACCCCTTGTTCACCGCCACGTAGAATGGTGCAAATTGCACGTTGGGAATGTATCCCATAGCCAGGGTCACCTGCGTGGGCGACGCAGGCTGTGTGGGTGTGCTGGCCACTCCGCAGCCACTCAGGACGACTAGCGACACTGCCATTACCATCAGACCTAGCTTTTTCACACTCATTGGTGCTCCTTCTTATTCGCTCTGGCGCCAAGCCAGCAGTCTGCTCTCTAGGAGAACAACACTGCCGTAGAGACCCAGGGCGATGATGACCAGCGCGAAGAGGGCTACAAACATCATCGGCGTATCGAAGAGGCCCCGCGACAGGTTGACCAGGAATCCCAGCCCCTCGTCGGCAGCCACGAACTCTCCCACGACTGCGCCGATGACCGAGAGGGTGACGCCTATCTTCAGACCCCCGAAGAGGACCGGCAGCGCTGCCGGTATCTCCAGCATGGTGAACATCTGTCGGCGGGTCGCTCCGTAGGACCGCATGAGGTCGACCAGGTTCTCATCCACGGACCGAAGTCCCACGATGGTGTTGATCAACACAGGGAAGAAGACCGTCAGCGCGCAGACGATGACCTTGGACAGCATCCCAAAGCCAAACCAGATCACCAGCAGGGGAGCGAGGGCGACGATGGGAATGGATTGGGAAGCCACGATGTACGGCGACAGGAGTCGTTCCAGGGGCTTGGACTTGGCAAAGATATAGCCCAGGACGGTGGCCACCGTCAGCCCCAGGGCCAATCCCAAGAATACCTCTCTCAGAGTGGCCCGGGTATGATGTAGGAGTGTGCCATCGTTGAGGGCCAGGAAGAACTTGCGCAAGACAACCGCTGGCGCAGGCAGGATGAAGGCAGGATAGGAACCAAGTGTAACAATGAGCTGCCACAGGCACAGGAACACGAGCAGCGCGGGGGGCGCCAGCAGCAGCGCCCTGTGGCGATTGGCGGCCGTGCTCAGCCGCTTCCCCAGTGAACCAGCGTCGCCCGACATAGCTCCCTGTGGAGCCTGGGTGCCGATCATCTCATCGCTTGAGCTCATTTCCTGACCTCTCGCGGACAACGAAAAATCCCGAAGGCTTTACCTTCGGGACACATCGGCAGGCGACGCAGGAAAGCCCAGCTTTCCCAGTCAAATGCTTGACCCTCTCCCATCCGGACTATACCGTCGGCTCTGGCCTCTCACCAGATCGGCTCTACAGCTCGCGGGCTCGGCACTGCTTCGTCATGCCATACCGCCGATCGGGAATTGGCCCTCCTCGGAAGGCCTCACCCTGCCCCGAAGGTCGTCTCTGATTCTCTTGTCAAACTACCAACAATAAGTATACCATCGTTTCGAGCAAATGTCAACTCCGCGGTTCGACACGGAAGACGGGGCCGTCGACGCAAACCAGCAGCCCATCCCGCTGGCAGGACCCACACACCCCAAGGCCGCATCTCATGTATGCCTCTTTGCTCAGCTGCCCTGGTATGCTGCGCTGGCGGCAGATCTCTTCCACCTTGTCCAACATGGCCTCCGGGCCGCAAGCGTAGACCATGTCAAAAGGCTCCTCTGAGAGTAGCGCCTCGGCTATGTCGGTGCACACGCCTCCTTCGCCTGCGGAGCAGTCCTCAGTGACCACCATGACCTCGCAGCCCGATGCGGCAAACCGGTCTTCAAAGAAGAGCTCATTCTTGGTCGCGGCGCCGATGACCGCCACTTTGCGGGTGATCCCAGTCGCTCTGCTGGCCAGGAAAGCCAACGGCGGCACCCCATAACGTCCGCCCACGAGAAGCACCCTGTCTCCTCGGATGTCGAATCCTCGCCCTAGAGGGCCACGGATCCACAAGCGGTCTCCGACCTCAAGCTCGTGCAATCGCCCGCTGAAAGGACCCACCTTGGCAACAGTCAAGGTCGCCGGATCGTCGCTGACCAGGCTGAAGGGCTTCTCGTTGAGCCGGGGGAGCCAGACCATCACGAACTGCCCTGGTTGTGCGTCAAGGCTGGAGTCCAAGGTGAAGGTCTTGACCTTGGGGGTCTCCTCAGCGATCTCGGTTATGCTCATCGGACGGTGGAGCATCTTGAAGGCTAGCCTCTCATGGTGTCGACAGAGGTAGAGACGCATCCGTTCCAGCGTGGATTATAAGACATCCACAGTGGGAAGAAAAGCCATGCTTGGCTTGGACACTGAGAGGAGTCGACGAGTATTTACCTACCCTGCGGGTTTAGGTGCAATCCGCAGATTTCTCTTGTTTCGATGCTAAAATGACGATATAATCTCTTGCAAGGGCATGCCGGGCAGACGCGACGGCTGGTTCAGACTTCCGATCGTCAACAACACCTCAGCACAGCGACATCCCTTGCGGGTTCTGAGTCGAGAACACATATGCCACAAATCTGGGTAGTTCCCCTCGATGAGGGTAGCTGGGAGATGCACCCGCTGCTGGGTGGCAAAGGTGCCGGCCTGGCCGAGATGACGCGCCTGGGCATCCCCACTGTTCCCGGGTTCGTCATCACCACCGAGGCATGGCACAACTACTCGCCCGGTTCCCGTTCTCTGTTCCCATCGCTGTGGGAGCAGGTGACAGAAGCCCTGGCGGCCCTCGAAGCCAAGACCGGCAAGGAGTTTGGGTCTCGAAGCAAGCCGCTGATCGTGTCGGTCCGCTCCAGCCCCGCTGCCTCCATGCCCGGCCAGCTCAAGACCATCCTGAACGTCGGGCTGACCAGGGAGATCGTGGTTAGCCTGGCAGAGCAGTCCCCACGTCCCGAGTCCTGGTACGACGCGTACATGCGACTGATAAGGATGTATGGCGTCACCGTTCACAACATCCCTAGGGACATGTTCAGAGATGTGCTTGAGCGGCGCGGGTGGGGAGGGACTGCCGAGGAACGAAAAAGCCAGGTTGACGTTGAGGTCCTTGGATCTGTGATCGATGAGTTCCTGGCGGTCTTCCGTGACGAGACCGGCGAGGAGTTCCCCCAAGACCCATACATACAGCTGGAGCGGAGCATCGCGGCGGTGTTCGACTCCTGGTTCGCTCAGAACGTCGTCGAGTATCGTGCGCTTGAGGGAATCCCGGACGACTTGGGCACGGCGGTGGTGGTGCAGATGATGGTTTTCGGGAACATGGGCCTGGATTCCGGTAGCGGTGTGGTATTCTCGCGTAACCCCGCCACCGGTGAGAAGGAACTGTACGGTGAGTATCTCCCGCGCAGTCAAGGGGAGGACGTTGTGGGCGGGCTGGTGACGCCACGGAGCATCGCCGAACTGGCTCAGGAACAGCCAAGGCTATACGAGGAATTGAAAGACATCTGCGCTCGACTGGAAGCTGCCGGTCGAGATGTGCAGGATGTCGAGTTCACCATCGAAGAAGGTCGGCTCTGGATCCTTCAGGCCCGTCGAGCCAAGCGCACCCCTCTGGCCACCGTCAAGGCGGCGGTGGACATGGCCCAGGAGGGGCTCATCTCTCAAGAGGAGGCGGTCCGGCGGGTGGACCCCGAGTCGCTTGGACAAATGCTCGGCACCTCTTTGACCGGTGCCTCGGCTGCAGACATGCTGGCCCAGGGGATCGAATCCAGCCCAGGAGCTGTGAGTGGCAGGGTGGCACTGGATGTTGATCAAGTCGAGCAAATGGCCCGCGAGGGTGCGCCCGTGATCTTGGTTAGAGAGCAGACCAGCCCTGACGATGCGGCCGTCATGCCCTTGGTCTCGGGCATCTTGACCCGACACGGCGGGGCGACGTCTCACGCCGCGGTGGTCGCCCGGGGCCTGGGCAAGCCGTGCGTGGTGGGGTGTGAGGCGATGGAGATCCACCTTGAGCAGGGACACGTACACGTTGGAGAGGTGACCATCGCGTCAGGAGATGAGATCTCTATCGATGGCAGCACCGGCAGGGTGTTTGCGGGCAGAAAGGAGCTTGTCGCCCCCTGCTTGTCGGAGGCCGGGGAATTGAACACACTGCTCACATGGGCGGATGACTTGCGCCGCCTGCGGGTCTTGGCCGATGCGAGCACTCCGGCCGAGATCGAAGTGGCTCGTGAGTTGGGCGCTGAGGCGATAGGCATCCTGCGTACCGAGCGCCTGTACTACGACGCCGGCTTCTTGCCACTCTTCCGTGAGGCGATTCTGGCCGAGTCTCAAGGGGTCAGACAGGGGGCGCTGGACGAACTCCGCTCTCTGCACCGCGAGGAGTTCCGCGCCGTCTTCGATGCTGCTCAGGGCCTACCGGTGACTGTGCGGCTGCTCAACGCGCCGCTGGAGCACTTCCTTCCATCCAGAGATGCACTACTGACGGAGTTGGCTGAGCTTCGCCTGGCCCAGCGCTGGAGTGAGGATATCGAACGACTGGAGGAGTTGCTGCGAGCGGTCGATGGCTGGACGCAGGCAAACCCAGAGTATGGGTTGCGAGGTGCTCGCCTGGCAGTCGCTGCTCCCGACGTTGTGCGGGCACAGCTTGAAGCCCTGTTCGATGCGGCCGGGGCTGGCTCCGTCGGTGAACTGCGGATACTTGTCCCCCGTGTCACTTACTCAGGCGAGGTAGAGCACTACCTGCAACTGATTTCCAACGTTGCCGATACGGCAGGAGAGCGGGAGGGAAAGCGCGTCGCCCACCGCGTCGGTGCGGCCATCGAAACCCCGCGGGCGGCGCTCGTGGCGCACCAACTGGCCTCCGACGTCGATTTCCTTTGTTTCGACGGCGACGGCCTCACGGCCAGCGTTCTCTCGTGCTCTCAGGAGGAGCGCAGCAAGTTCCTGCCGGGGTACATAGGCGAGGGGATCATCGATTCCGATCCCTTCTCTTCGGCGGACGAAGAGGGGGTAGGTTCCCTGATACGGCTGGGCGTGGAGGGAGCTCGCTCCGCCCGGGCCGATATCGAGATCGGGATCTACGGAAGCCACTGTCATGAGCCCGCTTCCATGCGACTCCTTCATGAGTGGGGGCTTGATGCTGTCGCCTGCCACCCTTCGCATTTGTTGGCCGCGCGCCTGTCGGCTGCTCGAGCCGCCATTGGATAGTGTCTCGCCTGCGAGGACGGTGGTGTCATGCGTGAGGGGCTGATCTTTCTCATCGTAGGTCCGTCGGGGACCGGCAAGAGCACCATCATCGAGGGCGTGGTCTCGCGCTTGCCCAACATCGAACGGATAGTGACTTACACGACCCGGGAGAGACGTCCGGGTGAGGTGGAGGGCTTCGAGTATCATTTCGTGAGCACTGACGAGTTCGAGCGACTGAAGGCCGCTGGCAAGTTGGCGGAGTGGCAGGAGTTCTATGGGCATCAGTACGGCTCGTCACGTGCCCGGCTGGAGTCCGCCATTGCCGAAGGTCTGGATCTGATCGGGGCCTATGACGTCTTGGGCTCGGTGGAGTTGACGAATCGCTATCCTCGCCACGTAGTGACGGTCTTCATCCTTCCTCCTTCAGTTGAGGAACTACGGTGTCGTCTAATCGATAGATACGGTGAGGAGACCGAAGAAGGGCGCATCAGGCTAGAGCGCCTGGAGATGGAGATGGGCTACGCGGACTCCTTCAAGTACCAGGTCAGCAACGAGGACCTGGAGGAGGCCATTGAGGAGATGATAGGTATCGTGCGCGCGGAGCGATGTCTGGTGGAGCGTCCAGATGTCTCGACCTGACGCGTCTCCGGGCCGGCAGGGGCTCAGCCCGATGGGTGATGGACTCCATCCGTTTCGCGTGCACATGAGGGACGTGGCGCAGCAAGTTCGCTCAGAACCTGCACCGGCCAAGGTGCGGCGATACGCCCGCATGTACGAGGCCGGCCTGCCCCTGGACATCACCGTGAGGTGGTACCCGGCTACTGCCCTGGAGGACCTGGAGGCCAGGGTGGATGACCTAACTGGGCAGGGTAGGCAAGTGTGGATCTCCCAAGGCCTGCCCTGGGACGCCAGCGCAGAGGAGAGGCTGTCTAGCATCGAAAAAGGGACCGATCTCATCAAGGGTATTGAATCGGTGACTGATTTCCGCTCGGTGGCTGTATCTCGTCTGCGCGAGTGGGGTGCGGGGTCTTGGGCCAAAATATACTACGATACCCCCGTGCGTTCGCTGACCGGTGGAGTGATAGCCATAGACACCAACAGGCACGACGGCATATTGCGAGGTGACATGCGGACCCTGCGCCTGGAAGCTGCTGCGGGCATTTCCGACGTCCGTCACTTGCAGCGCCAGATGTCAGCCCGTCGGTTGTTAGTGGCCTATTCCGAAGAGAGCGTGTTCGGGGAGGTGGAGGCCGCCTTGAAGCCCACTCACTGGTCTGTGGAAGGTGTGTCTGGTCTCTCCAAGGCTCTCGACAGCGCGCGCAAGATGGGGTCTGGCGAACCGCGCCTGGTGATGATCGACTGCATCCCCTCTCAGGGGAAGGGTCTCAAGGTCGTGGAAGATCTCAAGGGGACGGAAGAGACCGCCCACATACCGGTGGTTGTGATCCTGAGTCCGGAAGCCGAGCTGCCGCCTGAGGTGCGCAGACGGGTGGCAGATGTGATCCGCTATCCCGTGTCGCCTGAAGAGGTGCGGACCGCGGTCTTCAAGACGGGGTTTCGCTTGCTGGGCGATGCAAGGGGCTTCGATCTTGCCCTGCCGGACCGGAGCGCCCGGCGGGAGGCCGAGGGCCTGTTGAGGACGGTTATGGGTGCCGGCGGCGAGTACCGGCGCATGATGGCGCAGATCGCCAACGCGGAAGCGCGCCCCACCATCGCCTTCGAGTTCAAGCTGGCCCCCCGGGCGCCCTACGAGTTCTTCTTCATCGACTACGAGTGGTCGGGCGCGAAGCACCCTTTCCATCGTTTCGATTGGTTCTGGTCCCTTACTGGCAGATGAGGGTGGTCAGGTAGAAGGGCCATGGGCGAACCACGGACGACCGTCATCTTCGACGGAGACGACACCCTTTGGAAAACGCAGGAGGTGCATGCTGCGGCCCCAGCCGAGTTCTACCAGCGGCTGGAGGGGCTGGGTTTCGACCACGAGGGAATCGGAACTCTGTTCAGGTTTTTCAACAGGCCGCGGCTCGATGATGTGCGATTCGGGCGAGAGCGTCGCAACAGCGCTATCAAGGACACCTATGCGACTCTGTGCCGGGAAAAGGGGTGGGTGCCGGATCCTCGGGTGACGGAGGAGCTACAAACGACCAATGAACAGGTCTACAACGCCGACCCGGAGCCGCTGGAGGGTGCGCAGGAAGTTCTGTCTGCGCTGGCCGAGGAGGCTACTCTGGTATTCTTCTCGGGAGGGGAGGACGAAGTCCAGCGCAGCAGGCTGGCCAAGACGTCCCTGGGTGCCTGCTTCGACGGCAGGATCTACGTGGTGCCCTTGAAGGACACGGGCGCGCTTAGGCACGTCCTCGAGGAAGAGGAAGCCGAACCAGGCCAGACCTGGATGGTGGGCAACAGCCCTCGCTTCGATATCAATCCGGCCCTGGGGTTGGGCCTCAACTGCATCTGGCTGCGTACTGGCTTCTGGTGGGGGGATATCGAGGAGTTCGCACCACAGCCGGTGTTCGCAGCTTTCACGTTCGATGAAGTATTGGGCATCATTAGCCATGGTTCTCCCCTTGGCCCTGGCGGCTACGTCGCCCCACAGCAGGATCAGTCGGAGATCAAGGTCTGGTTGGAGGGGAGGGAGGTGAACGCCACAGGAGCCTTGCTGGTAGGTACGAGCCTCAGGCACGACATCAATCCTGGACTCGAGTTGGGCTTTTGTTGCGTTTGGCTGTATGCTGTACCTAGAGAGGGCGAACAAGAAGCATCGCGGGGTAAGATCTACGTGGCCTTCTCCAGGGGTCGAGTCGAGGAGATACTCTCCTCACACTGGAATCGAACCTCCGAGGGTCAGGTGCTGTGGAGAACAAGAGGGGATCATGACGGAGGGCGACCGGAGGTCAACGACTGAGCGTAGCTGGCGATCATGCGATGAAGGCATCGGGGCAGGGGTTTCTCGATCCATGTTGTCGAATCAGGCTGCCAAGGTAGTTCATCTATGAGTGACAGTAGCAAGGCGAAGCCGAAATCGAGAGCAACCGTAGAAGAGAGATCAGAGTCGGGGTCTGCCGCCCTTGTCAATAGGCTACTGCAACAGTATCCCGAGTTGGCAATCCCTGAGAGCTTTCTGTCCTTTGTGGTGAAGCAGGAGGCGTTACGCCATCCCATCCGGCGCGCCGATACCTGCCGGGCGTTGGATCGGTTCCTTTTCGACATCGGGGTGGCTGGGGATACGGTGTGCAGATTCCTCGACTCGGATTCGAGGCTGGTCTCGAAGCTGAGCTACCCGTCGTTGCTGCAACGCCCTCTAGACGAGGTTCGTTCGCAGGTGGAAGAGCACTTCTCGGTGGTCTTTCCTCTACAGCAGGCTGTGCTGGACAGCGAAGTGCTGACGGGGTTCAACCGCCACGACCGGGCGCACCTCAGGTCTGTCACCAGAAGAATGCTGGCGCTGCTGCGGGCCAGGGAGCGGGAATCGGCCACCGACGCCCAAACGGAGAAGGAAGCTACTATCGCCGGATACCTGCACGACAGCGGGAATCTCATCTCTCGCCAGTATCACGGCCTGTACGGGGTCTATCTGCTAACACAGTTCTTCACCGATGTAGACCAGGATGAGGACACGCTTTCCAGCTTTCTCAGGGTGTTGGAGGCGGTGCTCTTTCACGAGGTGGAGCTTGGGCTGCGCTTGCCCTCTCTATCGGGCTTGCGTCTGGCGAGCCTCAGCCTGATCATCGCGGACAAGACCGACATCAGCGCGCAGCGGGTGAGCGCCAAGTCGAACGTTCCTGGCGCCTTCCGAGATGCCCATACGCTGGTCAATCTGTTGACCGTCGATTCGGGCATAGGCTGCCAGCGAAACGACTTCGTATGGGAGCTTCATTTCAGCCCCCGCGCCGACACCGGCGATCTGGAGCGGTTCCCGCACCTGTTGAAGCCCTCGGAGAGGTTCTGGGTGCCCCAGGACTGGCAGCAACTGTATCGCGAGCACAACGTGGAGTACCTCTTCGTCTTCCACGCTACCTTCATGCGCTTGTATCTGGCTCGGCTGCTGTATACCATCCGGGCCGTCTTTGCCTTGTACCCGAACGTGGAGGGCTTCCGCTTGGTCATAGACGACACCGAGCGTGGGATCAGCCTCACCAGGCTCTTCACGCGGGGCGATTACGAGGAGAAGATAGGCTTCGTGGGAAAGAACCTCTTCAAACAGAACTGGGAAGAGACCTATCTCTATCGGTCTCTGGCCCAGGCCCGAGTGGAGAGCTGACAGCTCCGTCGGATGCTAGCGCCCTATGCCGCCGCGCTCGTGCCAATACGGCGGCACGCTCGGTGGCGGCGAGCTTTCCGTTGGTCATCAGCCACACCGACGCCGTCTACCTCCAGGGGCTGGACATCATTGAGGAAAGACTGGGGCAATGCGACTGGTACT
>CAZNMJ010000050.1:0-16617 GCA_964573815.1 uncultured Anaerolineales bacterium | reverse complement strand
ATAGATGATCACCAGAAGCCCGATGCTGGTCCTGGTCTTCCATAGCCCGCCGACTGGAGACTCGGCGGTGCCAAACGATTTCTCCACTGATATCCTCATATCGCCGCGAATTATATCATATGCGTTGGGCAAAACACACAGTCCGAGCCCTTGAGCCGTCCGCATCGGCGTCCGTCCAACTTGAGCTTTTTGCTCTCTTGGGTTAGAATTGTAGAGGACTACGACGCTCGAGGTAGTGCACATGCAGGTCATCTTGCTGAAGGACGTGGAGAGGCTCGGACAGGCTGGGGAACTGTGTGACGTTGCGCCAGGTTACGCCCGCAACTACCTCATCCCACAAGGGCTGGCTACGGCGGCAAGCGAGGGTGCGCTCAAGCAGGTTGAGCTACAGCGCCAGGCGGAAGCAAGACGCCAGGAGCAGCTGGCGGCCGAGGCCCAGAAGTTCGCCACGGAGCTGGAGGGACTTACCCTGACCCTGACCGCCAAGACCGGTGAGAAGGATCGCCTGTACGGCTCCATCACCGGCGGGGACATTGCAGTGGCCATGGAGCAAGAGATCGGCACGAGCGTGGACCGACGCAAGCTCGAGCTGGAGGAGCCCATTAGAGAGCTGGGCACCTATTCAGTGCCCTACAAACTGCTGCCCGACGTGACAGCCAACATAGAAGTTGTCGTCGTGAGGGAAGAAGAGCTTGGCGGTGACGAGGAGGGCGAGTAGTAGTGAGAAGGATTGACAAGGACTCACCTGAATACGATTTTGTAAGACAGCTGCTAGAGAACGTGAAATGCGTCGTCTGCTCTAGCGAGTATGACGAAGCCGACGTTGCTATCATGGGACAGCAGGACGACGTATGGATGCTGATGGTCTCCTGCCGTCGGTGTGCCACTCAAGGGATTATCTTGGCCATGGTCAAAGAAGAGGAGCATGTGGAGGTGCTCACGGATTTGACGCCGGAGGAATGGGAGCGCCTGAAGGACCTACCCGCCATCAGCACAGACGATGTCTTGGACGTGCATCGCTTCTTGCGCGATTTCGACGGCGATTTCAAGCAGTTGTTCAAGGAGGACTTGAACGAGAACTGAGTTCGTGGGGCAGGTAGACCTCACTACCAGCTGAGCAGTAGGAGCCGCTGACGGCGTGTCAGCGGCTCTTTTCGTTGGCACACGTGGGACTACACCCCGCCCTAGTAATCCCTCGAAAGCAGGTGCCGGTTGCCAATTCGCACGTTGCCCAGGCCCGCTTCCTTGGCAGCCAACTCACATTCCTCCGCGTGTCCCACCGAAGTCCGGGGCAGGTCAGGCATGAAGAAGTGGGGGTGGAACCCCAGGAGTGAGTAGGGAATGTTCGGATCCAGTGAAGCGATGAACTTGGCCAATTGCCCCACCTCTCGAGCGTCCACGTACCCAGGCACCAGCAGGGTACTGGCCACGAGCAGTGGTGGTTCCTGCCGCGCGGGTACATATTCAGCCACGCGGGCGAAGTTCTCCAGAGTGCGCCGGTTGGTCACGCCGGTTAGTACCCTGTGGAGGTTCTGGTCATAGGCCTTGAGGTCGAACTTGACGCAGCCACCTGTTTCCAGCGCCAACTCCGCCGCCCTCCCAAGTAGCCTGGGGTGCATGGAGCCATTGGTCTCCCAGCACACTCTCACCCCTTGCTCCGCCAGGATCTCGGACGTCGCAAGAGCGTGCAGCATCTGGGCCGACGGGTCACCCCCGAAGTAGCAGACGCAGAAGGTCCGTCGGTTGGCCTTGTCGGCCAACTCCTGCGCCGCCATGCCTCCCTTGTGAGGCGACATCTCCCTATAATGCCAGTTCTGGCAGAAGAGGCAGTTGAACGTACAGGCTCCATAGAACACTGCCAGGTTGTTGTACCCATACTTCTTGCTGCCCTCGCACACCCAGGCCGCCACACAGTTGGTGGGCAGAGGGTCATGATACCAGCGCAGGATGCCCTTGGCGGCAGTTCCCGCCAGATGCACCAGTTTGCTGTTGCGGTTGGTGCGGAGCCCGCAGAACCCGCGACGCCCTTCGCCGATTCGGCACTCGTTGACGCATAGGCGACAGGCGACGCCCTCTGGATCGCGCGGCGGTTCCTCCGGCAACCCGAACTCCCGGCGTGACACCGCCTGAACCTGTCGGATATGGGGCATCAACTCTTCAGGCTGCTCGCGGATGCAATCTACGCAGCTGGCGAGGTTGTGGGACACGAGGAACGATGCCCCACACAACTGGCACTCACCTCTTGGCATCTCCGTCACGCTATACTCCAGTGGGACTGTCTGACACGGATTGTAGCAGCCGGACTTACGTCTAGGCAATCAAAGGCGCCGGAAGTAGCGAAGGAAGACATAGAAATGGAGCCGCCTTGTTCACAGGCGGCTCCAGCACAGACCGTCACGTGGTGCAAATCCCTAGGGATATACGCCCTCCTCCTCTTCCACCTCACCAGTCTCGAGGTATCTGAGCAGATCTTCCCTCGCCTTGTGGAAGTGAGCGATCAGAGCATCATCCGTCTCTTTGTTCATACCGATGATGCGCCTCCCACAAGCCGAGCAGCCAAGCGACGCTTTGTAGCTCCCGGGATTGCATCGCAGGCATCCGCACAGCCTGATCATCATCAAGGAGAAAGCCAGGGCGTCTTCGTCGGTGTCCGGCAAATCGGAGATCCGCCTGACCAGACTCCGCCACTGCCCATCTCCCACCTCCATGAGGGCGGGAACGCTATCGTGAGGAAACAACAACTCAGCTCTAAAATAGACGGTCTTCATTTCGAGTCCTCACCTCTCACTAACGCGATACGGAGAAAGCACATACGATTGCATGTAGTCAATTGAATAGACCAGAGATTCGACCAGCCTCCTCCTGTCGAGAGAGATGAGCAACGTAACATGCCGAAAGAACGTAGGGGGATCCGACCTCACCGTCCCCCTATAGAAAAGTGGTGTGAGAAGAAAGTCCTCACACCCACGGGAGACTCCCCTATTATTTTACCAGATTTTCGTCAACTTGTCAAGGATTTGTCAATACAAGCAGATTGGGAAATGTACGCTATTCTACATCTAGTGCTCCGATAGCCCGCATACCACGATATCTAGTAGCATCCGCCAGCCTCGTTATTCTGTCGCCCCCTACACACCCAGTCAATAGCCGCCACTCCGCCTGGCGCGTCAGTCCCGCAGCTCGAGGCAGAACACCTGGGCGAAACAGTGCTGCACGCAGCCGGGCCACATCTCTTGTTCCACCCTCTCCACACACAGGTCGCACTTTAGAGCCACGCCGTCCCCCTCATCGAAGAAAATCGCCCCATAGGGGCAGGCCTCTATGCAGAGCCCACAACCAGTGCAACCGCTGGAGTCCAGCACGACTATGCCGTCCTCCCGCTGCGCGATCGCTTCTTCAGGGCAGGCTTCGACACACGATGGCGTGGTGCAGTGCACACATACCAAGGGCAGGTAGTGGCCCTTCTCTTCCGCTTGCTGCCTCGAGGCATCGTTCCGTTCGACCTGGATCCAGCTGGACTTCCCTGCAGGGATACCGTGTACTTCCTTGCAAGCTATCTCGCAGGCGTAGCAACCCATACATTTCTTGGCGTCAACAGTGAGCATCCCATTCATGATTCTTCACTCCGTGGTCGCTTTTCAGCAGGATACACTTTGCACACGATGCCCCGCGTCTGGATGGCCCCTACGAAGGGATCATAAGGGGGATCGTTGCCGATCAAGACGTTGATGTTGGATCGACGGAAGCCGTGCAGCGTCTCTATCCCTTCCTCAGGGTACCACCAGGCATGAGTAACCATCACCACCCGGGGATCGATATTCTCCGTCAGGTACGCCCTCTGCGTGATCCGGCCTCTCTTGGTCTCGATGTAGACCCAATCGCCATCGGCAACGCCCAGTT
Organism: uncultured Anaerolineales bacterium; assembly: GCA_964573815.1. Lineage (GTDB taxonomy): Bacteria > Chloroflexota > Anaerolineae > UBA7937 > B3-Chlor > CAYGAW01. The sequence continues at coordinate 12,717 of CAZNMJ010000050.1, read as the reverse complement.
CTTTGGCAGTCTCTGGATGTATTTCCATCACCGGTTCGGACACCACCTCTCGGAGGATGGGTATCTCCCGGTTCTCCGAATGAAAGAAGACCGGGATGCGGGCGGTGGTCATGATCAGAGGATACTCTTCAGCCAACTCTGGATCACTGTGTGGGGTCCCGGGCGGTTCCACATACGAAGGCAACGGATCGTATCCCCAGTCGGCGAAGCGCTGCGAGTAGAGTTCCACCTTGCCGGAGGGCGTCTTGAACCCGTTCTTCCTGTACTTGCGGTATTCCTGGGGCCCTTCCAGATAGCCCAACTGTTTGAACTCTTCGAAGGTTATCCCTGCCGGTTCGAGGATGTAGTCCAAGGACTCTTCCACATCGTCCCAGAAGTACTCTTCATAACCCAGCCGCTTGCCCAATTCGTTCATCATCTTCTGGTCGGACCAGGCCTCCCCAACCTGGGCCACCTTCTGGCGCGGCCACAGGAGCCCGCACCGCTGCCAGTAGTTACCAATGTCGTTCAATTCCAGGTAGCTGGCAGCGGGAAGCACGACATCCGCTAACTCCGCTGAGGGGGTCATGAACAGATCCACCAGCACTGTGAAGTCCACCTTCATCAGTGCCTGGTACACCTCCTCTACGTTGGGCAGGGTCAGCAAGGGATTGGTCCCGTGAAGATAGAGCATCCTGATGGGGTAGGGTTTTTCCTCCAGGATGGCCTTGATGACCAGTTGCGGCGCCAAGGTCTGTCCCAATACCGCGAGCTTGAATTCGTCGGCACCGAGCATCTTGGCCTGCTGTTCCGGCGGCAGCACGTCGGCAAGCATGAACGCAGTGGACTTCACAACCGGGGGCGGGGTCCAATTGCGGTCTCCACCTGGCACATCCAGATTGCCAGTGATGGCCCTCAGAATGGACATGGCTCGGGCCGTCTGCACCGCATTGATGTTTTGCTCCCAGGCCACTCCCCACTGGATGGAAGCGGGTTTCGAGGTGGCATACAGCTGAGCGGCATCCCGCAGAACCTCAGCTGGCACCCACGTGATCCGTTCCACCTCTTCCGGCGGATACTCCCTGGCGCGCTCGGCCAGCCGGTCGAACCCCACCGTCCACTCGCTCACGAACTCCTCGTCGTACAGATCCTCCTCGATGATGACGTTGATCATGCCCATCGCCAAGGCCAGATCTGTGCCGGGCCTGAGTTGAACCCGCACGTCGGCCCTGGCACCCATAGGCGTGTACCTCGGATCGATGACGATGAATCTCGAACCACGATCCAAGGCCCGCAACAGTTGCGCGCCGCAAACGCCGTCTGCACTCGTGGTCACCACGTTGTTGCCCCACATCATGACGCAACTCGGTGGGTAATCATAGTCGGGGATGGGATAGAAGCCATGGGTCAGGTGAGAGGCGATGATCCGCGGATAGTAGCAGAGGTAGCCTGCCGCCATGACGTTGGGGGTGCCAAAGGCGTTGGCCAGCCGCCAGAGGAAATACTCGTAGTGGCGGTGAGTCCCCTGGCCAAACACTACCGATTCGGCGCCGTACTCCTCCTTGGCCTCCGTCATCTTGCTGGCGACGAGGTCCAACGCTTCGTCCCAGGAGATCCTCTTCCATTTGCCCTCTCCACGCTCACCATCTCTCAGCATGGGGTACTTGAGGCGGTGAGGGCTGTTGAGCTTGTGGAGGCCTGCCAAACCTTTGGAACACAGGGTACCGCGATTGACACGGCATTCGGGGTCGCCCTCTATTCTCACGGGCTTCCCGTCCCTGATGTGGATCAGTATCCCACATCCTCCATGATCCATGCGGCAACAGCTTCTGACGATTGCCTCCGCCGCCAACGCTTCACCGACCATACGTCCTCCTTCTTGCTGTGACTTCACTCTCACAATAGATGGCGTCGATTTTACTGCAAGCCATCCCCTTCAGCAAGTCGGCCCATTGACTTCGGCCACCAACTTATGTATGATGTCTCCGCGACTGAGGCCTGAGTTCGATCGGAGGCCAATCTGCGGCCTGAAGACCGCCGTAGCCAGAAACAAACTAAAGAGGCGATTGGCCAACCCAGCCATTGCATACCGCCGCCTGCTCGTGCTGACGCGCATGCCTCGGTATCGACTGTGAATGGACAGCAGAATTCAAAATGACACGTAGATCGGTAGACCTCGGCGGCTCTGATTGGCACTTCGCATGCGTGCCCTCAAAGCCTCTCCACTCCCAGGTGGATGACCGAGCTGAGGTGGACGAGTGGCTCCCAGCCACAGTTCCTGGCAACGTGCGAAGCGACCTCCTGGCCTTGGGCAGGATCGAAGATCCTTTCTACGCCACCAGCAACAAAGACAGCCAGTGGGTGGATGCCTGGGATTGGTGGTACGTCCGCCCTCTTAGCGTAGACCTGGAGGAGGGAGAGCGAGCCTTCCTGTGCTTCGAGGGCATAGACTACATCTCAGCTGTGTACCTTGATCAGATCATGCTAGGCCAACATGAGGGCATGTTCTCCCGGCAGATCTACGAGATCACCGATTTCATGAAAGCGGGTGGTTCCCACGTGGCGGTTCGCATCTGGGGCTCCAACGCCCTGCCCCGAAGAAGATTGTCCTGGTGGGAGAAGCTCTGGTCGCGCGTTGCGGCGGCACTACCACGGGGTGAGGAACCCTTCCCCGACCGGACGGCCACGCTGAAGTGCCAGATGAGCTTCGGCTGGGATTTCGCACCGCGAATCAGAACCATGGGCATCTGGGACGAGGTATCGCTCATCGTCACCGGCTCAGTCTTCATCAAGGACATCTTCATCACAGCCAGCCTCGAGGGAGATCAGGCGCACGTCAAGGTGCAGGCTACGTTGGACTCGGATACACCCCAAGACATCGTGGCAGAAGTGGATTGCAGGCACCGAGGGGAGGCGCCCATTGCCGCCGCCGCGCGGAGATTCCAACTGACGCTAGATAGAGGCCAACAGATCGCAGAGCTGGAATTCGAGATAGACAACCCACACCTCTGGCAACCGTGGGACCGAGGCGAGCCCCACATGCACGAACTGGAGCTACGCATCATACGCCAGGGGCAGGTTCTGGACTCCTTGAGGCAGGGCTTCGGGCTACGGGTCGTGGAGATGGCGCCCAATCCAGATGCGCCGCCTGGCAGCGAGAACTGGACGTTCGTGGTGAACGGCCAACGGGAGTTCATCCGTGGCGCAAACTGGGTGCCGGCGGATGCTCTGCCGGGACGCCTGAGGAGTCATGATTATGAGACCCTGGTTGGCATGGCCAGGGAGGCAGGGATCAACCTCTTGCGGGTCTGGGGAGGCGGTTTGCGCGAGAAGAGAGCTTTCTACGATACTTGCGACAGGGAAGGGATTATGGTCTGGCAGGAGTTCCCGCTATCCTACCTCCCGCTAGGCCACTTCCCCCGTGAAGACCAATTCCGGAGTCTGGCGGCTCGGGAGGCAAGGAGTATTGTTCGCCAACTGCGCAACCATCCTTCGTTGGTCATGTGGTGTGGCGGTAACGAATTCAGCTACGGACGCAATCGCCGGCTGGTGGACACGCTGGAAGCTGTTGTGGAGGGAGAGGATGGCACTCGCCCCTTTCGCAAGACCTCTCCCGGGCGGGGTGACAGCCACGACTGGCTGGTATGGCACGGCAAGGCCCCTATTGGCGACTACCGTCAGAACCGTTCGCCCTTTGTCAGTGAGTTCGGCTTGCAGTCGGTTCCCCATTTGGATTCTCTATCTCGGTTTCTGCCTGAAGAGGATCTCTTCCCTCCCGGGGAAGGTTGGCGGCATCACTGCGGGCAACTTGAGAAACTGGAGCGATACGGGCGCGCCTTCTCCCCGGAGGGCTTGTACCAGTGGGTGGAAGCCTCGCAGAAGGTCCAGGCTCTTGGCCTGCAGGTCGCTATCGAGCACTTCCGGCGGCGCAAGTATCGCACTAGCGGCGTCATTGTCTGGCAGCTCAACGATGCCTGGCCAGCGATTTCCTGGAGTGTTTTCGACTACTACCGTCTGCCGAAGCTCGCCTATCTGAAGTTGAAAGCGCTCTTCAGTCCCGTCCTCGTCAGCCTCGAATATCCTCTGCGGGAATACGGTCCTGGGGATCTCTTTGGGGCCCGCGTGTGGGCGATCAACGATCTCCTCGTTCCGTGCGACGACTGTCACCTGGAGATAAGCCTTGATGGGGAAAGCCTGTTCTCGCGCACCATGTCGCTGTCACCTGATTGCTGTCAGATGGTGGGGCGGGTAGAACACCGGATCGGTGACCAGCACGGGAACCTCGTAGCTGCCCTTACCCAGGGCGGGCAGATGGTGTCCAGGAACGAATATGACCTACACTACCATGACCCACAGCACGCCAGGCTGCTAGACGTCCTGTACTCCAAGCTCGCTGAATGGCTCATGAAGTAGCAGTCCGTTGCGTCGTGCCTAGGCATGTGCTTGAGCAATGTCCCAGTAGACGCTATAATAGCCCTGGAGCCAGATGATGACCATACTAGTCACAGGCGGAGCTGGCTACATCGGCAGCGTGGCGACGGACGAGCTGATCAAAGCCGGCTACGAAGTGGTCGTATATGACAATCTGACACAAGGACACCGACAGGCAGTTCATCCCCAAGCGGTCTTCGTGGAGGCAGACCTGGCGGACCAGGAGAGCCTGGATGCCGTCTTCGATTCTCACGACATCGACGCGGTGATGCATTTCGCCGCTCATAGTGTGGTCCCGATTTCCGTGCGTGAGCCAATACCCTTTGTGCGGGACAACATAAACAACGCTATGAACCTGCTGGAGACGATGGTGGCCCACGAGGTAGAGCGCTTCATCCTCTCCTCCACAGCCGCCGTCTATGGCGAACCCGAGCAGATCCCCATTCGCGAGGACGATCGCCTGGCTCCCAGCAGCCCCTACGGCGAGTCGAAGCTGATGATCGAGAGAATGCTCCATTGGTGCGAGGTGAGGTACGGGCTGCGATACGCCAGTCTGCGATACTTCAACGCCGCGGGGGCGTCCGAGGCCTGTGGCGAAGACCACAACCCGGAGACCCATTTGATTCCCCTCGTCCTCAAGGTCGCTCTGGGACAGAAAGACCATCTGGACATCTACGGTGATGACTACCCGACAACGGATGGAACGTGCGTGCGCGACTACATACACGTGGTAGATCTCGCTCGAGCTCACATCTTGGCCCTTGAAGCACTGGATGGGGGCAGCCGCATATACAACCTGGGCAATGGGCAGGGCTTCACCGTGCAGCAGGTGGTGGCCGAGGCACGAGAGGTGACTGGACGTGATATCCCGGCAAGGATTGCCCCCCGTCGTCCTGGCGATCCAGCAACGCTGGTAGCGAGTTCGGAGCAGATACAGCGTGAGTTGGGATGGGAGCCGCGTTTCCCCGACCTCGCAGGCATCATCGAGACCGCTTGGCGCTGGCACAGTGCCCACCCCAATGGATACGCTAGCTGATCCGCGAACTGCTTGACTGCTGCCCCAATAGTCTGCGTCTGAGGTCGGAGACCTCAGGGGAGGAACGATGGCCGAGGTCATCAACTACCCGCTATTCGCTTTGGTGGGGCAAGAAGAGATGAAGACGGCACTCGTCCTGGCCGCCATCAACCCGCGTGTCAGGGGGGTGCTCCTCCTCGGGCCCCGAGGCACTGGAAAGACGACGGCGGCTCGAGGACTGGTGGACCTCCTCCCGCCGGCACCTCGCAGCCTATGTCCCCACGGCTGCGAACCCCGGCTGGCGACCATCTCCATGGAGTATGTGTGCCCCGATTGTGCAGCCAAGTTGGAGGTCGGCGAGGATATCACCTACCTGGCTCCCATGCAGCTGGTGGAGCTTCCTCTGAACGCTACCATGGATGACGTGATCGGCGGGCCCAATCCGAGGATCGCACTAGAGCAAAGCCGATATCAATTGCAGCAAGGAATACTGTACTACGCCCACGGAAACGTCCTCTATGTGGATGAGGTAAACCTCCTAGATGAAGAGATTGTGAACTGTATCCTGGACTCGGCATCCAGAGGCTACTACGTGGTACGGCGAGGACGCCTGATAGGCACCTTCCCCTCGGAGTTCCTGCTCATCGGCTCCATGAACCCCGAAGAGGGCCCCCTGCGTCCCCAGCTCATGGATCGTCTGGGACTGCGGGTTGTGGTGCCCCCTCTGCAAGACCCTGACCAGCGTCTAGAGGTATACGAGCGGAACCGACTCTATGCCGATGACCCCGTGACCTTCGCGGCAGGATATGCCGGGGAAACCATGGCTTTGGCGGAGGAGATCGAGCGAGCCAAGGAACTGCTGCCCCACGTCACCATCCCACCTGAGATAGCGCAATCCGCCATGAGGCTGATCAACGAACTGAGTATTCAGTCGCATCGGGCGGAAATAGTCCTCCTCGAGGCATCCCGAGCCCACGCTGCCGCCGATGGCCGCACCGAGGTGGAGTATCAAGACATCGCCGTCACTGCGCCCTTAGCCCTCCGCCAGCGCAGGAGCGACTTCATGGAACGCTTCGTCAGCGACAGCAGGGAAGAGGACGAGCGAATCGCCAAGGAAGCACGGGAAATCCTCGGCATCGAGACTTCATAGATGCGCCTGGGGATCAACGGCTTCTTCTGGAATCGGGAGACTACAGGCAGCGGCCAATACATCCACCACCTGGTAGATGGATTGCTGCGCCTCCCCGTGGGGCGGGAATGTGTGCTCTTCAGGCCCGGGAGGGTCGCCCAGCACCGAAACGCCATGGCTACAACCGGCAGGATGCAGGAGTTCTTCTTGGCCCCACCCATCCCCCTCACGGAGAATCTCTCAAAGGTGTGGTTCGAGCAAATCTCCTTTCCCCGCGCCTGCCTGGATCAGCAGATCAACGTGGCTCACGTCCCGTATTTTGCGCCGCCGCTCCGAAATGGCAGGAGCGTGGTAGTCACCATCCACGATCTCATCCCCCTTATCCTACCGGCCTATCGCGGCTCCTTTCTTGTGCGATTGTACACACGGCTGGTGGCCGCGGGTGCCAGACAGGCAAGAGCCATCATCACCGATTCCGAAGCTTCGAGGCAAGACATACTTGACTTGCTGAACGTGCCGCCCGCACAGGTGCATGTCGTCTACCTGGCCGCCAGCGAGATGTTCAAGCCCGTGGGAGACGCCCAGATACTAGAGATGACACGGGAGAAGTACAACCTGCCGCAGGAGTACATCCTCTACCTCGGAGGATTCGATCAGCGCAAGAACGTTGCGACTCTCATCCTCGCCTTTGCCAGGATGATCGAGAACACAGGTGCGAAGGCACACCTGGTGATAGCTGGACGTCTGCCTACACAGAACTCCGCCTTCTTTCCGGATCCTCGGCCTACGGTGGAGAGAGCAGGAGTGCGAGAAAGGGTGAGTTTCATCGGCTGGGTGCCCGAGGAAGACAAGCCGGCCCTCTACAGTGAGGCCGAGATGTTCGTCTTCCCCTCACTCTACGAAGGGTTCGGCTTACCTCCACTGGAGGCCATGTCGTGTGGCGCCGCCGTGATAGCCTCCGACCGCGGTTCGGTGCCAGAGATCGTGGGAGAGGGAGGGCTGCTGGTCGATCCCCTCGACGTGGATGGGCTTGCTGCTGCCATGACTGCGTTGGCGGAGGATGAAGGGCGGAGAACGGAGTTGGCCGCCAAGGGCCTGGATCGGGCGCAGCGGTTCTCCTGGCAAGAGACCGTAGCGGAGACACTGGAAGTGTATCAATCGGTGGCTGCCAGCGGGTGAAGTACGTGGACTAGCAGATGAACGTGCTGATGGTTTCCAAGGCCTGTGTCAGGGGCAGCTACCAGAAGAAACTGGAGGAGCTGGCCAAGTTCGAAGATGTCCAGTTGACGGTCATCGTGCCCCCCTACTGGCAAGAGAAGGGTCACAAGCTACACTTGGAGCGGAGCCACACCACTGGTTATGACCTCCTGGTGGAGAGAATGGCCCTCAACGGCCACTTCCACCTCCACTTCTACCCCAACCTGGCGGCTCACGTGCGAGGCTCACGGCCTGATATCGTGCACATCGACGAGGAACCCTACAACCTGGCCACTTTCCATGCCATGCGTCTGGCTGTCGGCGCGGGCGCCAAAGCCCTCTTCTTCACCTGGCAGAACCTCCTACGACGGTATCCCTTTCCGTTCAGCTGGATGGAGAGATACAACTACAGGCACGCATCGCATGCCATCGTGGGCAACCGAGAGGGTGTGGACGTACTGCGGGGCAAGGGCTATCAAGGCCCTGTGACAGTCATCCCGCAATTCGGCGTCGATCCAGACACATACAGACCTGCTCCCAGCGACCTGAAAGATCATTCCCGCTTTCGAATCGGCTACGTCGGACGACTGGTGGAGGAGAAAGGGGTGAACATCCTCCTGCGGGCGGTAGCACGCCTTGAGGGCCAGTGGGCCCTGTCCATTCTGGGTGACGGGCCGTTCAAGCCAGAGCTGGAGACGCTGGTTGAAGAGCTGCGCTTGGAAGACAGCGTCACCTTCGAGATGCCGCGCCCTACTGTGGAAATGCCTTCGTTCTACAACCGCCTCGACGTCCTGGTCCTCCCATCGAGGACCAGTAGCCACTGGAAAGAGCAGTTTGGCCGCGTGCTGATCGAAGCCATGGCTTGCGGCGTACCAGTGGTGGGCTCCGACTCGGGGGAGATCCCGCACGTCATCGGCGACGCTGGGCTGATCTTCCCTGAGAATGACGAGGAAGCACTGAGAGCCCACCTGGGCCACATCATGGAGGATGAAGAGACACGGAACTCCCTGTCAACGAAGGGCCGAGAACGGGTGATGCAGGTATACACCCAAAGAGAAGTCGCCAAGGCAACGCACGAGGTTTATGTCCAAATGGCGGAGCACGTGCAATAACGTGCCTCTCATTGTGTGTCAGGTTGGGTAGTCGCAAACCCTTGCTTGCGCTTGTGGGTATGAGTATAATACGTCAGTAACATGCACATTGGCTTGAACGCCCACCTACTCTCGTTCTCGAGGAGCTACCGGGCCGCCGGCATTAATTGGTACATTTACAATCTACTCGGGTGTCTTCCCAGCGTCGGCAATCAGCACCGCTATACCGTCTTCTTGGGCGACGCGGAGGCAAGCCGCGCTCTCCCTGACCTGAGAACAAAGATGACCTCCCTGCCGACGGTCAATCCGGCCGTGAGAATCATTTGGGAGCAGTTGGTCCAGCCCCTTCAGCTGTGGCGGGAGAGCATTGACTTGCTTCACTCTCTGGCTTTCGTTCAGCCAGTGATCATGCCGTGCGCTGGGGTGATCACCATCTACGATCTTAGCTTTTTCCTCTTCCCACAGCGTTTCCAACCTTGGAGACGACTCTACCTGAAGTGGGGCACTGGCTATTCTGCCCGTAGAGCTCGACGCGTCATCGCTATCTCGAACAGCACCAAACACGACATCACAAGGCTTCTGAATGTGCCAGAGGGCAAGGTGGATGTGGTGCCCTGTGGGGTGGACGACGACTTCCGCCCCATCGAGGACAAGGGCCTACTGGATGGCTTCCGAAGCAAACGAGGCCTGCCGAGACAGATGATCCTGTTCGTGGGTACCATAGAACCTCGCAAGAACCTGACAACCTTGCTCAGGAGCTATGCCCTGTTGAGACAGCGGATTCAGGCCCCTCCCCTGGTCATCGGCGGACCCAAGGGATGGCACCACGAAGAGGTCTTCACTCAGGCCCAGGAGTTGAGTCTGCAGGAACAAGTCCTCTTCCCAGGTTACATCCCCCGCGAGGAACTACCCCTCTGGTACAATGCAGCAGACTTGTTCATCTATCCCTCACTGTACGAAGGCTTTGGCCTACCACCGCTCGAAGCCATGGCCTGTGGCACCCCGGTAGTCACCTCCAACACCTCTTCCCTGCCCGAAGTCGTGAATGACGCCGGAATCCTGGTGAACCCCGATGGCGTAGAAGAGATGGCCGGGGCCATGCAGCGTCTCTTGAGCGATGCCGAACTGCGAGCGGAGATGACAACGAGAGGGTTGAGCCGGGCAAGGACGTTTTCCTGGCGGCGAGCGGCCACGGAGACTGTGCAAGTGTATGACCGGGCTATGACCGATTACCGAAGGTAGGAACGGAGGTGTTTGGTACATACAAACGCTGGTCGACCCTAGCTTTGATCGTCACGGACATCATACTGATCAATGTGGCCTTCGTGCTCTCGTACTACATGCGGTACGAACTGCAGTGGATACGGGCCGTGGCCGAAGCATACTACGTCCCCTTCAGAGCTTACATCCCAGTTGCTCTGCTGGTGACTGTGATCCTGTTGATCGTCTTCACCATGGAGGGACTGTACACGCGACGACGGGGCACAACGTGGCTCGACGAGATATACACTATCTTCACCGGCACCCTCGTCAGCATGGCCATCATGATCTTCATCTTCTTCCTCTACCGTGCGCATTTCTACTCCCGACTCATCTTCTTCTACGCCGTTTTGCTCATCGGGAGCCTGCTCAGCCTCAGCCGCCTCATAGAGCGGCAGATCAGAGCCCGGCTTCGGCGTCGTGGAGTCGGCGTAGATCGGGTGCTGATCGTTGGTGCCGGCGTGGTGGGGCGGGCCATCATGCGCAGTATCCTGGCCAGGCCCGAGCTTGGATATCGCCCTGTAGGATTCGTCGATGACGATCCAAAGAAACAGGAGAACGACATAGGTCCCTTCAAAGCCCTGGGCAGCACAGAGGACTTGCCCGCCGTCCTTGAGAGGGAGGACGTGGACCAGGTCATCGTCAGCCTTCCCTGGATGTCCCAGCGCAAGGTCCTCGGAATCATCGCGGACAGCGAGCGACGAGGAATCCAAGCACGCTTCGTGCCCGACCTGCTCCAGATGAGCCTGAGTCAGGTGGACACTGATGTGATAAACGGCATTCCGCTCATAGGCATGAAGCAGCCGACCCTCAAGGGTTGGAAGATCGCCGTGAAACGCCTCATCGACATCGCCATCTCGGGCGTTGCCCTCCTCATTCTAGCTCCTCTGTTGTCCCTCATCGGTGTGCTTATCAAACTGGACTCGCCTGGACCCGTCTTCTTCAAGCAGACCCGCCTCGGACGGGGAGGCAAACCTTTCACCTGCTACAAGTTCCGTTCCATGACGCATGAAGCCGAAAAGGAGTTGGCCCAGCTGGCAACCCTGAACGAAGCGAAGGGCCCCATCTTCAAGATCAAAGAGGATCCCCGCCGTACCAGACTGGGCAAGATACTCCGCCGCCTCAGCCTCGATGAACTACCACAACTCTTCAATGTCTTTCGAGGCGACATGAGCCTGGTGGGTCCTCGGCCACCTGTCCCCTCGGAGGTGGAGGAGTATCGGGACTGGCATCACGACCGTCTGAACATCCCCGCCGGGATAACCGGTCTCTGGCAAGTCATGGGCAGAAGCGATCTGAGTTTTGATGAGATGGTCATGCTAGACCTCTTCTACGCCGAAAATTGGACTCTGTGGCTGGACTTCAAGATCATGCTGAGGACCATTCCTACAGTCCTCTTCGCGCGTGGCGCCTACTGAAACGACCGTAGTCATCGACTTCGGCACAAGCGCAACGCGACGCACGAACGACACCTCAGCCCGCTGGGGCATACAACACGAGAGATGCCAACGCTAGAGTTGCCCGGCCTGATCGACATCCATGTGCATCTGCGGGACCCGGGCGCGACCCACAAGGAAGACTTCTCCACAGGCACCGCTGCAGCGTTGGCCGGGGGAGTGGTTGCGGTGGTGGATATGCCTAATAACACCCCACCGACTGTGGACGAGAGCACTCTTCAGCAGAAGATTGATCTGGCACAGGAGAAGGCTCGGTGCGATTTCGCCTTCTACCTGGGTGCTAGCACGAGCAATGCAACAGAGCCAGCACCGGACCATCATCTCGCTGGGCTGAAGATGTATGTGGATGAGACCTACGGCCCGCTCCGGGTACGGGATCTGCCCACCCTGATGGCACACTTCCGCTCCTGGCCAAGGAACAGACCCATCGCCGCTCACGCCGAGGGGTTATCCACTGCCATCGTCATCGGGCTGGCGCAACTGTACGATAGACGGGTGCACGTCTGCCACGTCAGTCGTAAGGCGGAGATAGAGCTTGTCAAGCAGGCCAAGGAACGAGGTGCCAAGGTCACCTGCGAGGTGACCCCACATCACCTGTTTCTGACCGAGGACGATGCCAAGGCGTTGGGCGGCTATGGTCAGATGAAGCCGCCACTAGGGAAGGAAGAGGACAGAGAGGCCCTGTGGGCTAACCTGGCGGTCATAGATGCCGTGGCATCGGACCATGCCCCGCACACGAAGGAGGAGAAGGAGGGAAAAACGCCCCCACCAGGGGTTCCTGGACTGGAGACCATCCTACCACTGCTCCTGGACGCCATGGTCCGCGGCCAGCTATCTCTGGAGCAGTTGGTCAGACTGACCCATGACGGGCCAGCACGCATCCTGGGTATCCAGCCTCCTGAGGGAGCTTACGTAGAGGTGGATCCGGAGGCCAGCTATGTGCTGCGGGGTGTTGAGCTGCACACCAAGTGCCAGTGGACGCCTTTCGAGGGCATGACCGTCCAAGGCCGGGTGCAAAAGGTCTACCTGCGGGGAACCATTGTCTATGAAGATGGCCAGGTGCTGGCCCCTCCTGGCTCGGGCCAGCCCCTCGTGCTGGTCTGATGCGTGCCTACTGCTTCCAGGGCATGGATGGAACCTTGGCAGGCCGGGCGTACG
>CAZNMJ010000049.1:0-16759 GCA_964573815.1 uncultured Anaerolineales bacterium | reverse complement strand
CTCGACCCGCTTGACAATCGCAAATGTGCACGATTCATCACCCCTCGCGATACATGCGATCTCATCCACGGTGAACCGTCGACTGTCACTGAGCCAGTGCAGAGCCTCGTGCAGCATACCGGTGGTTCCGTAGCAAATGGGAGACTCCGACGCTCTGCCCCAACATTCAGGGCACTGCTCCACGGCGAAGATGAGGTTGTCTCCATCCTCCTGCGCGTAGGCCATCTGGTCGCTCAACTCACCGAAGGTCGTGGCCAGAATATTCAGCCCAACCTTGACCTTGGCTCCCGGCGGCAGCAGTTCGAAGGCCGGGTCCCGCAGATCCGCAAAGAGGGCTCCATCCGCAATGGCATATTTCACGGTGACTCCGCCTGCTCGGAAGCACAGCCCCTTGGCACCCTGAGCTCCATACATGACCTCAATGGCTTGATTGACGGCTGCAAAGTCCTGGAAACTGAACTCGCGATCAAGGGTATCTGCAGGATAGTTGCCGATCAGATGTCCCAATTTGGCCAGTCGGAGAACCGCAGCAACTCCGTTGCTGCCCATCACATCCTCGATGGCCACCAGATACGTGCGCGCCAATTTGTTGGAATAGTACCTCTCAGCGGCTTCAGATGCTTCCAGGGCTCACCTCCACCCCCAATGCGACTGGGCGCAATCAGCTGCCTGTCACACGATCTCAGCCAGGTCCTCTGCCGCCCGCTTCATATCGAGTAATAGCAAGCCCAGCCTCGCTGTGCTGCGGGCGAGTACCGTGAGAACGGCCTCCTCACCGACCGCTCTGAGGATGACGTAACCGTTCTCTCCTCTGATATAGACTTGTTCCAATATGCCCCGTCCCAACTCGCCCGCTATGCGCTCCCCCAGAGAAAGCATGGCAGCTGACATGGCGGAGACCCGGTCCTCCTCTACTCCTGCCGGCAGGGAGGACGCCATGATCAACCCGTCCAGGCTAACCACCGCCGAGGCTTCGATGTCGGGAGTGCTCACTTGAAGATCTCTCAAGCGCTCCACCATCTGTACCGTCCTCGGTTTCGCCATGAGTCTTCCTCCTTAGGCAGTCCTGAGCCCTTCACTCAGAATTCTGGGGACCCGTATCGTCGTCCGCTGTGGTCTCTGGATACACACCGCAGGCTTGACACTATGCTGCGAGCCTGCTATGAGGACTGCCCCTCATCCGTCGAAGCCAAGATCGAGTAGAGCAGTTCCAGGAGCACATTCTTGACGCTTTCGCGGTTCGTAGCCACGCAAGACAGCACTTTCGTGTCCGAGGGGGCTCTCAGGGCAATGCGAAGATCCTCTGGGGGCCAAGCATCCTCGTGATCCTGCTTGTTGGCGGCTATGACGTAGGGCGAGGGGGAATACCGGTAAAAGCGATCCATTATCATCTTGGCCTCTCTGAAAGTCTCCGGCCGTGCACTATCCACCAGTACCACAAAGCCGAGCATACCTTCAGAGAGAATCTCCCACATGAAGTCGAACCTCTTTTGACCGGGGGTGCCGAACAGATGGAGTACCAAGTCTTCGTCCACAGTTATGCGACCGAAATCCATCGCCACTGTGGTCTGCTCCTTCACTACTCGCGAGCCATCCGTGATTCTGCGCTCAGTCGAAACAACCTCAATCTCACTGATGCTGCTGATGAATTCGGTCTTCCCGGCATTAAAGGGCCCGGTAACGACCACCTTTACGGTTTCCATGCAGACACGCTGACCCTACAAGATGCACGACTGCGTAGGTCTTTGAGATGCTAACCTACATTCTCTTTACTCTGTCTATGAGTCGAAGAATCAAGCTGCGTTTCACCGGTGGTGGCGCGGTCGCCGCCTTGGAGACGGCGGGGACTCTCACTGCTCTCTCTGGCATCACCAACTCGACAAGGCCTGCCGATAGTAGGCCATATACGATCCTGCGTATCTTGAAGTCGCTCATCGAGTTGGCTTTCGCTATCTGCCTGATGGCGTTGCGTGGATTGATGAATGAGATCACACGCCACTCCTCAACCGTCAGACTGATATCTTGTAGCCGAGCAGCCGGGCGCTGCGTGAACTTCAAGGCCATATCAAGATCCGGGAGCTCATCGCGCAGCATCTCATATTCCTTGACCCGCCGGCTACCCTCCATTATGATGTTCTCTAGATTGATGGGAACGGTTATCGCTCCCTGCGCAGGGAGCTTGTTCGGCTCGAAGCGAAACGAGCCATCGGTCCAAGTGAACAGGAGGTAGACCACGTCCAAGGTGTGGGAGCGAACGCTCTCCACGATGTCATCCTGTGTCACATAGCCAGCATTTATCAGGAGCAACCCCAGTTCTTTGTCGGCATTGGTCTGCGATCGGGCTTCAATAGTGCGAGCCTGCTGTTCACTAATCTTGCCTGCCTTTTCCAGCATGCCAATCAGACCGGTGTCCTGCCCGTTCAGAGATGCGCAAACCAGCCTACCCTCTTTGAAACAGACCTCCGCCTTCTTGCCGCTCCCCTGGATGGTCAGGGCACCCGTCTTGCGGGCGAGATTGATGAGGTTGAAAAGCTGCGTGACGTTGAAGTCCCTTAGGTTCCCTTTCAAGGCCATCTTGCGCCCCTCCCGCGGGCCGTCCAGGTCAGGTCGGTCGCACCCGTTTCAACTCCACAGAGCCCCGCTAGCACTCTTTCTGGGCCGTTGCAGTCCACAGCCGGAGTTTGCCTACACCCGATACAGACGGCGATCCATTATATGCCCGCCTCAGCGCCAAGTCAACTGGCTGCAGGATCGCACCGCACCTGAATCGTGGGGAACACGCCAATTGGATTCGTGACGGAATCCTGCAGCAGAACATCCTCATCTTCGAGAAGAGAGGGCACACGCCAGCCGCGGCAGTGCTAAGCGGTATTAATCGTGACTAAATTTTAGTATAGCTTCTGCGCTACTGTCAATAGCCTAATGGTACCACCATTGACATTCGCTGTCCTAGGGGCTAGAATCAAACCGGGAGGGATAGCATAGTGGGACTGCAACGAGAGGATTGCATAGACATGCTGCGCACCATGCACACCATACGCTTCTTCGAGCAGACGGTGGACGACTTGTTTGCTAGAGGACTCGTGCACGGTACTATGCACCTATCTACCGGCCAAGAGGCGTCCGCGGTTGGCAGCATCTATGCCCTGAGGGATGACGATTATATCCTCAGCACCCACCGTGGACACGGTCATTGTATCGCCAAGGGCGCTGACATCAATCTCATGATGGCGGAGTTCTTGGGCAAAGAGACGGGCTACTGCCGCGGGCGGGGTGGTTCCATGCACATCGCTGACATGGAGGGCAGAAACCTCGGGGCCAACGGTGTGGTCGGAGGAGGAATTCCGCTTGCGGTGGGAGTGGGTCTCGCCCTGCAGATGCAAGGGCGCGACGAAATAATCATGGGTTTCTTCGGCGACGGGGCGGCCAACCAAGGGTCCTTCCACGAGGCGTTGAATATGGCCGCCATCTGGTCCTTGCCTCTGGTCTACGTCTGCGAGAACAACCAATACGGAATGTCCATGTCGACCAAGCGGGCATTGAACATAGAGAGGATCTCCCAGCGAGCGGACAGCTACGGCATGCCAGGAGTGACCGTGGATGGCAATGACGTAGTAGAGGTCTACGAAGCGGCCACCGAAGCCGTGGCAAGGGCCAGAGCTGGTGAAGGGCCAACACTACTGGAGTGTGTCACGTACCGTTGGAAAGGCCACTCGAAGAGCGACCAGGAACTGTACCGCACCAAGCAAGAGATCCAGGCCTGGAAGGAGAGGGATCCTATCCCGCGCTTCCGTGACCTCCTTCTTGCCGGCGGCGTCATCAGCCCGGAGGAGGCCACCTTCATCGAGGAGACGGCGAGAAGGATCGTAGCTGAGGCGTTGGAATTCGCTCAGGCTAGTCCAGAGCCTTCAGTGGATACGATACTCGAAGGGGTGTATGCCTGAATGAGGGAGATAACCTATGCCCAAGCCATAAGGGAAGCGTTGCGCCAAGAGATGGCCCGCGACGACTCCGTTTTCCTCATCGGGGAGGACGTGGGGAGATATGGAGGCGCTTTCGGCGTCTCATACGGCTTGGTAGACGAGTTTGGGGAAGAACGCGTGCGTGACACGCCCATCTCCGAGGCAGGCATCATGGGTGCGGCGACGGGAGCTGCTCTGGTCGGCATGCGTCCGGTGGCCGAGATAATGTTCATGGATTTCACCACCATCGCCATGGATCAACTGGTCAATCAGGCCGCCAAGATACGCTTCATGTTTGGCGGCAAGGCCAAGGTTCCCTTGGTGCTGCGCACACCTGCTGGTTCAGGCACGGGGGCCGCAGCTCACCATTCGCAGAGCCTTGAGGCCTGGTTCGTCCACGTGCCGGGCCTGAAGGTTGTCATGCCCAGTACCCCCTATGATGCGAAAGGACTACTGCTGGCCTCCATCAGAGATGACAATCCGGTGGTCTTCGTGGAGCACAAACTTCTGTACAAGACGAAAGGACCTGTGCCAGAAGAGGAGTACACGATCCCCTTGGGTGTTGCAGACGTGAAGCGTCCCGGCAAGGATGTGACCATCGTCGCCAGCTCGATCATGGTTCCCCGAGCCTTGGAAGCGGCGGAGATCCTCTCTGAGGAAGGTGTCGAGGTGGAGGTGGTTGACCCTCGAACTCTGAAACCCTTCGACGACGAGACGGTCACCAAGTCCGTCATCAAGACCGGCAGGGTGCTGATCGTCCACGAGGCCTGTAAGACAGGAGGCGTCGGCGCAGAGATAGCGGCAAGGATCATGGAGAGTGAGGCCTTCGACTATCTGGATGCACCCATCAGCCGGATCGCAGGTCTTGACATCCCCGTGCCATACAACCGCAACCTTGAGCGGCACATGGTGCCCCAGGTGGAGAACATCGCGGCAGCGGTCAAGGACCTGCTGGCCTGATTCGCTCCATCGTCCGACCTTCCCCGAGACACATTCCCCAGTCTCGGCTACTGCACATACCTGGGAGGTAGCGCAAAGATGACGACGGATTTCGAAGAGCAGGCAGAAGCCTTTCATCAAGAGTTGTACCGAGAGTACTATCTGGCCGAAGCCGGGCTGAAAGAGCAGCTGAGCATCACTCCTGTGTATGACCGCTACTCCCACCTCTTCACCGAGGATGCGGTCAATCAGCTGCTGCCGCAGGCCGAGGACAGACGCGGCAGATATCTGGCTGAGTGGGTCACTCTGGAGTATCTGGAGAATCTCGTCAAGAGTATGACCGAGAGTATCAGTAACGCCATGAGGCAGGCCACGGTGGAATGGGAGGGGCAGGAAGTAGCCTATCACAACCTCAGGCCGATGATCTCCAACGAAGCCGACATGACACGCCGCCACCGACTTGATGAGCTGGAGCGACAGGTCACCGCTAGCGCCAATCCCGAGAGAGAACAACGCCTGAGACTCCTCCACGACAAGACCAAAGACCTCGGCTTCGACGGCTACTCCGCCCTATGTGACCAACTCCGAAGCCTAGACCTTTCCTCACTGACGAAGCAGATGCAGCACCTCCTCGACGAGACAAGAGAGGTGTTCTACCAACGTTTGGAAGCCTTCCTAGACAACATTGACCTGCCAGCGAAAGAGGCTGGCACTTGCGACATCCTGTATCTGTTCCGGGCTCCGAACTTCGATGGGCTATTCACCAAGGAAGCCATGATCCCTGCCTTGACGACCACATTGGCGGGCATGGGCATCGATCTCGACCGCCAAGGGAACCTGGAACTCGATGTCGAGCCGAGGCCTCTCAAATCACCCCGGGCCTTCTGTGTCCCTATCCGGGTACCGCAGGAGGTGAAACTTGTCATCAAGCCGCAAGGCGGTCAGGAAGATTACGCAAGTCTGCTCCATGAAGCCGGCCACGCCGAGCACTTTGCGAACGTCGATCCCGTGCTGGCCTTTCCCTACAAACGCCTGGGGGACAACTCGGTCACCGAAGCGTACGCCTTCCTGTTCCACTATCTCCTGCTCAATCCCCGGTGGCTGGAGAGGGTTCTTGGCGCCGGAGACTTCCGTCAGTACCTTGAGCTCGCCCGATTCCAGAAGCTCTGGCTGCTGCGCCGATACAGCAGCAAGCTGATCTATGAACAGGAGTTGCATAGCCAGCTGGAAGGAGCTGATAAGAAATACGTCGGGCGTCTGGGCGATGCTCTGGGAGTGGCGATAGAACCCGAGAACTACTTGGACGATGTGGACGACGCCTTCTATTGCGCCCAGTACCTGCGGGCGTGGATCTTCGAGGTGCAGCTGCGGCGCTTTCTGGAGAATCAGTACGGAGGTGAATGGTTCACCAGGAAAGAGGCAGGCGATCACCTGATCTCCCTGTGGCGGCAGGGGCAGGAATTCAGCCCCGAGGAGCTTGTGACGGACATGGGGTACGATGGGCTGGACAGCACGTACCTTGTAGAGGAATTGCGCGGCACCTGATCCTATTGTCCGCTCTTGACGCCCTCAAGGATCGGCAACCCTGCCCCTCGAAGTAGCTGACGAAGCCCAGGTTCCAACCTTCTGGCCGAGCCATGATCAGAGCCGAAGACCTTCCTCGTGTCGCTGGGAAAACGGATCTCACTGTGCTGCCTGTTCTGCCCTGACGCGCCCTGGTAGCGGTGAGAGAGACGAGGAGGTCTACAACAAGGGGCTGCTGTGCCGCGGCCTATGGCTGGTGGTAGCGGATCACCTCCCCCACAGCCAGTCGCTCCGGCGCTTCGACGTCGGTAGACTCCGGCACTCCCATGGGGATTACCATCACCAACTGCAAGTCGTCTTCGATGTCGAGCATTTCGCGCACAGTGCCTTCTATGGCGATAGGAGCATCCATGACGCAGGTGCCATATCCCATGGAGTGAGCCTTGAGGAGCATGTTCTGCACGGCCATAGCCACACTCTTCTGCACCGTGTCTATGACAAGGGGCTTCACATCCACATCCAGATGCTCAAGCTCACTGACCTTCTCAACGACGGTGGCCATAGGCATCTTGAGCACGGGATTCTCATACGGCTTGGCACAGGCCACGATGACCAGTGGAGCCTCTGCGAAGAAGCTCCCATAACTGCGCAGAAAGCGACAGAAAGCAGCCAATCTCTTCTCACCCTTGCCAAGAGCTTCCTTGGAGAGCGCCTGGAATTCGTCGTAGACGGACCGCGCCATGGCGGATATCGTCTCCCTGTCCTCGACCACGATGAAACGCCAAGGTTGGATGTTGGTGCTGCTAGGAGCCCAGCGTCCAGCTTCGACAATGGCCTCGATGTCCTCCCGGGGGATGGGCACATCGGACTTGTACTTACGTATGCTGCGTCGCTGCCTGATGGCTGTGTCCAAGTCCATTTATCTCTATCCTCCTAGTGTCTCTAGCATTCTAGAACACCTGCCACCAATGGAGGTCACGCACATCCACTGAATAAGGCTACGCTGATTTCCTGACCGCCACTATGACCCCCACCGAACTCCACTCATCCGACACTCCTATCCGCGCCACAGTGAACCCGGGATGAGAGAACGGGCGCCGAGCCACCTCCTGCGTCCGACGCGAAAGGGTGATCCCGAAGGCCCAATTGAGAAACCGACTCCATGCGTCTTCTTTCAGAATATGTCCTCCGTCCACTATGATCAGCCGTCCCCCTGGCACCAGCACGCGAGCTATCTCCTCCTGCGCCGCGGGGTCGAGGATGAAGTAGTCAGGAAAGGTGGCGACCAGGGAGTCGAAAGCAACGTCTGGAAACGGCAATTGCTGGGCCCGTGCTCGACAAATGGGAGCATCGAGTCCCCGCCGACGGAACTTCCCGGCGGTGATCCCTACCATGTGCGGAGAGAGGTCTATGCCCGCACATTGGTAACCTTCCTCCACCATGTCCCACAGCAGGTTACCGGTGCCGAAGGCCAGTTCCAACACCCTGCTGCCTCTGATTTCTGGCAAGGCCGCTCGCTGCCAAGCCTGCCACCTCCCACGCGAGACGATGCGGCTCACCAAATCGTAGGTCCAGGCGAATTCGTTGTAGAACCTCCGAAACGCGAACTTGACGAACCTGTACCAGACGCCCACCGCCGTTGCTCCTTCGTGGACTATTCTACGTGTTCGAGGCAGCCCAAGCAAGGGAAGACATGGCAACCGCAGCTCACCTACGCTATAATGGGAGCGCAAGCCAGAGACACGGAGGTGCCATCATGAGGCAAGGGGTAAGAGCTCCGCGCGGGAAGGAATTGAGTTGCAAGGGCTGGGGACAAGAAGCAGCCATGCGCATGCTGATGAACAACCTGGATCCGGAGGTGGCGGAGAAACCCGACGACCTCATAGTCTACGGTGGTCGCGGGAAAGCCGCCCGGAACTGGGAATGCTTCGACGCCATCGTCGCTGCGCTGAAGGAGTTGGAGAACGACGAGACCCTCTTGGTCCAATCCGGCAAGCCGGTGGGGGTCTTCAAGACGCACCCCGATGCACCACGGGTTCTCCTGGCCAATGCGAACATCGTCCCCGCCTGGGCCAGTCAAGAATGCTTCGACGCACTGGATGCCCAGGGGCTCATGATGTATGGCCAGATGACAGCCGGAAGTTGGATATACATAGGCACACAGGGGATCCTCCAAGGCACTTACGAAACCCTGGGCGCAGCGGCCCAGACGCATTTCGAGTCCAGTTTGAGGGGCAAATTCGTGCTCAGTGGTGGACTGGGAGGCATGGGAGGAGCGCAACCTCTGGCCATCACCATGAACGAAGGGGTGGGACTCATCGTGGAGGTTGATCCCGCACGGGCGGAGCGCCGCCTGGACACCGCCTATGTGGACCTCGTAGTGGATGATCTGGAGGAGGCGATGACCTTGGTCGAGGAAGCCTTGGACAAGAGCGAGCCCAGGTCCATCGGCCTCATCGCCAACGCCGCCGACGTCTATCCGGAGTTGGTCATTCGCGGAGTCGTGCCCGACGTGGTCACCGACCAGACGCCGGCCCACGATCCCCTGAGCTACATACCTCAAGGCCTCTCCGTGGACGAGGCCGAACTGCTCCGGGAGCGGGATCCCCAGGAGTACGCCAGACGCGCCATCGAATCCATGGGCCGCCACGTCCGGGCCATGCTCGACTTCCAGGAGAAAGGCGCTGTGGTCTTCGACTACGGCAACAACATCCGCCAGCGCGCCTACGAGGCTGGTGTGAAGAACGCCTTCGATTTCCCCGGTTTCGTTCCCGCTTACATGCGCCCCCTGTTCTGTGAAGGCAAGGGTCCCTTCCGCTGGGTGGCCCTTTCCGGCGATCCCGAGGATATCTACAAGACCGACGAAGTGGTGATGAGGGAGTTCTCCTACGACGAGCACCTGGTGCGCTGGATAAGGATGGCCCAGGAGAGGGTGAAGTTCCAGGGTCTTCCGGCACGTATCTGCTGGCTCGGATACGGCGAGCGGGCCAAGTTCGGCCTCTTGATCAACGAGATGGTGCGACGAGGAGAGATATCAGCACCCATCGTCATCGGAAGGGACCATCTCGACGGTGGATCTGTAGCTTCCCCCTTCCGAGAGACCGAGGGCATGAAAGACGGCAGCGACGCCGTCGCCGACTGGCCTCTCTTGAACGCCCTGCTCAATGCCGTGGGCGGCGCGACCTGGATCTCCATCCATCATGGCGGCGGGGTGGGCATTGGCTATTCCATCCATGCCGGTCAGGTCATCGTCGCTGACGGCACCCCCGAAGCCGCCCGACGGCTGGAGCGCGTGCTGACCACGGATCCCGGCTCGGCCATCATACGCCATGTGGACGCCGGCTATGAAAAGGCGATAGAGGCGGCCAGGAAGCACGGCGTCAACATCCCCATGATGGAATAGCTCGCTGCTTGCCAAGTGCCCCCAACTCCTGAAGGAGAATTCATGTCAGAAGCATCTGTACAACCTGAGGTGACGGCGGAGGAGTCGGGAGACAGGGCGTGATGCGGTGCGACTTGCTCGTACATGGGGCACGCCAGCTACTGACTATCGCCTCACCGGTCGGTCCCCGACGCGGAACCGCAATGGCTGAGTTGAACATCATCGAGGACGGGGCGGTCGCAGTCCAGGGCGACCACATCCTCTTGGTGGGGCCTACGAGAGAGGTGTTGGAGCACGCAGGCGAGGGCACCCAACTCATAGACGCCTCGGGCAAAGTGGCAATGCCCGGCTTCGTGGACCCCCACACGCATCTCGTTTTCGCCGGTGACCGCGCCTCTGAGTTCGAGATGCGGCTCAAAGGAGCCACCTACCTCGAGATCATGGCCGCCGGGGGCGGCATCATGAATACCGTGCGCGCCACACGGGCCGCCAGCCTGGAAGAGTTGGTGGTCCAGAGCAAGGAGCGGTTGGACAGGATGCTAGCTCACGGTACCACTACCGCCGAGGCCAAGTCCGGCTACGGCCTAGACACCGAGAACGAACTGAAGACCCTGGAGGCCATCCGCCTGCTAGACGAATCCCATCCCGTCGACCTGGTACCGACGTTCCTCGGAGCCCACGCCATACCAGCAGAGTATCAGGGACGCGGCGAGGAGTACGTCCACCTGGTGGTCGAGGAGATGCTGCCTTGGGTCCAGAGCGAGGGGTACGTGGCTCATGAAGGCCCTTTCTTCTGCGACGTGTTCTGCGAGCAAGGAGCGTTCTCCTTGGAGCAGAGCAGACGCATCCTTGAAAGAGCCAAAGAGCTGAGGATGGGCCTAAAGATCCATGCCGACGAATTCACCTCCCTGGGAGGCGCTGCGTTGGCAGCAGAGCTGGGAGCGACGTCGGCAGATCACCTGGCCTGCACCCCGGAGGAGGAGATCAAGTTGCTGGCTGACTCCGGCACCGTGGCTGTTCTCCTGCCAGGGACGCCCTTCGGGCTGGGGGAATCGCACTACGCTTCGGCGAGGAAGATGATCGACTCAGGTGTGCCGGTCGCTCTCGCCACAGACCTGAACCCCGGCACCTGCTACTGTGAGGCAATGCCGTTTGTGATGGCCTTGGCCTGCCGTCAGATGGGCATGACCCCCGCGGAGACCATCGTGGCCGCCACGATCAATGCCGCTCATGCCATTGGTCTCGGCCGCGAAGTGGGAAGCCTGGAAGTGGGAAAGAAGGCCGACTTACTTGTGCTGGATGTGCCCGACTACCGGCATCTCACATACCGCTTCGGTACTAATCTGGTGAACACCATAGTCAAGGCTGGACGAGTGATAGAGCAAGGAGGCATGTAGTTGGAGATCTACGACATTCCTGAAGCCCAGAAGGTCAGAATGCTCAGAAAGCTGGCTCTCTACTGGGACGGACAGTGGTTCCTCCAGAGCGTCGAGAAGTTCAGCCTCGAAGAGGCCATCGAACTGAACGCCCTGGTGCGCACCAGCTTCGGACGAATCGAGATGCGCACCATGCTCAAAGCCTTGGGCAAGAAGAGGGCAGATGATCTAGCCGATGCCCTGAGGATGATCGCGACTCACACCGAGCTACTACTGGGTCGAGGGGCCAAAGCCGAGTACCAGACAGGCGACGACACGTCTCGCGTCCTGGTCCGTCGCTGCTCCGTCTTTGAGGGTGCCAAGAGAGCCAACCTCCCCCGACAGGATCAGGCCTGTGTCACCTGCGAGACCCTGTGGGGCGCCTGGTTACAGGTGTTGCTGCCCGAGGACAACTTCACCGTTCAATATCCCCAGCGCCAAGGCATGGGCGATCCCGTCTGTGAGTTCATCATCGAACCCGAGGCCTAACCTTGCAATTCGCTCGGCGATTTGCTATACTTTGGAGGGACTTGAGGGGTCGCGGTGGACGTAGCTCAATAGGTAGAGCACTGGACTGTGGATCCTGTGGTTGCGGGTTCGATCCCCGTCGTCCACCCTCCTTCACCAATGGGAGCCGCGGGTAGGTAGCCTGGGCTCCTTTTTTCACACCAGGCCCAGGACGACGGGCTGAGCCACATGGCCCATAGTGAGAAGACAGGAGACGCGGACATGGATCGGCACAAGGATGAACCACACCATTCTGAAACCTTGCTCATTGATGGAGAGAGTCTCACCATCGAGGACGTCGTAGTTGTGGCCCGCCATAGCAGGAGAGTTCGGTTGTCAGAAGGGGCCGAGGAGAAGGTGAAAAGGAGCCGCGCGTGGGTAGACAGAGTGGTCCAAGAGGGGGAGCTTGAAGTTTACGGACTGACCACGGGCTACGGGTCTCTTGCCGAGGTGAGCATCGCCCCCGACGAGGTCGAGACTTTGTCGCAGAACATGATTATGAGCCATGCTGCGGGTGTCGGTCCTGCTCTTGACGAAGAGGCGGTCAGAGCCACGATGTTGATTCGTGCCAACACTCTGGCCAAGGGCTATTCGGGGATCAGCCAAGGAGTCCTGGACACACTGTTGGAGATGCTCAACAAGGGCGTACATCCCGTCATCCCTGAGAAGGGATCCGTGGGAGCCAGCGGAGACCTGGCTCCTCTGGCGCACCTTGCCCTCGTGCTGAGCAAAGACCTGGATGGTGGAGAAGCCTTCTACGAAGGTCAAAGGCGCGATGCCAAGGCAGCGATGAAGCAGGCGGCCATAGAGCAAGTAGCGCTGAAGACCAAG
This sequence comes from uncultured Anaerolineales bacterium, assembly GCA_964573815.1. GTDB lineage: Bacteria > Chloroflexota > Anaerolineae > UBA7937 > B3-Chlor > CAYGAW01. Next base: position 4,199 of record CAZNMJ010000049.1, on the reverse strand, counting down.
GAGGGCCTAGCCCTCATCAATGGGTCCACGGTCAGCGCCGCCATGGCGGTGCTGGCGCTGGCCAACGCGCAGGTGTTGGTCAAGAACGCCGAGATAGCGTTGGCCATGAGTCTGGAGGCGGTACGAGGGGTCTCGGACGCCTTCCATCAAAAGGTGCACGAGGCACGCGGCCTTGACGGTCAGATCAGATGCGCCGCAAACGTGCGCAGTTTGCTGGAGGCGAGTGAGTTGATCGATTCCAGCGAACGCGTGCAGGACGCTTACTCGCTTCGGTGCGCGCCACAGGTCCTGGGCGCGGCGCGGGACGTGCTGGCCTTCGTGAGACTCGTGCTGACCAGGGAGATCAACGCGGCTACCGACAATCCCCTGATTTTTCTCGATCTCCCGGCGTCGAGGGAGAACAAGGCCATATCCTGTGGCAATTTCCACGGAGAACCGGTGGCGCTGGCTATGGACATGTTGAGCATGGCGATGGCCGAAGTGGGGAACATCGCGGAACGCCGCACGTTTCGTCTCCTTGACAACACTCTGAGCGGGGGATTGCCGCCCATGCTGGTGGAGGATAGCGGCGTCAACAACGGATTGATGATGGCCCAGTACGTGTCCGCAGCCCTGGTGTCGGATAACAAGACGCTGGCCCATCCCGACAGCGTGGACTCCATCCCCACCTCTGCCAATCAGGAAGATCACGTGAGTATGAGCACCAACGCCGCCAGACACGCCAGGGACGTGGTCAGAAACGTGGAGCAGATCGTGGGCATCGAGATGCTGTGCGCGGCCCAAGCCCTCGATTTCAGACGTGCTGGGCTGGAGTTCACCACCTGGAGATGGGAGGGTGATGAAGGGCAGCGTACGACGCGAAAGGTCGTGGAATACGAACTGAAGAGAGGCAAGACCGTGAAGAAGGGCATGCTCGGCAAAGGCACCGAGGCTGCCTACAAGACTATCAGGGAGCAGATCAGTCACCTCAGCAGTGACAGACCTCTATACCCCGATCTGGAGACGATGGCGAAGATGGTGCACAGCGGGGAGATCGTCCGTGCAGTCGAGGAAGCCCTGGGTGCGCCGCTTCAAGGGGTCGGCGAGCTAGCGTTCATGCCGACCTAGAGAAAGGCTTTCCTCTTGCACACAGAGGGCCTTTCGTCGGCAGAACGACAAGGAGGGTGGAATCACCGTGGTTGGAAAAGTGAAACCAGCGGTTCCCCGTGGGATGAGGGATATCCTGCCGCAGACCATGATACGTCGTCAATACGTCGTTGGAATCATGCAAGAGGTCTTCGAGCTATTCGGCTACGAGCCTCTTTCAACGCCGGCCGTGGAACTGTGGGATACGTTGACGGGCAAGTATGGTCCAGATGCCGAGAGACTGATCTACCGTGTAGGGCATGAAGGAGGCAAGGAAAGGTTGGCCCTCCGGTACGACTTGTCCACCCCCCTGTCACGGGTCGTAGCCATGTATCCCGATTTGCAGAGGCCCTTCAGACGCTACCAGATATCCCCAGTCTGGCGAGGCGAACGTCCAGGGAAAGGGCGGTATCGCGAGTTCTATCAGTGCGATGTAGATATCGTGGGGTCCGCCAGCATGTTGGCCGATGCCGAGATGCTCGACATCACCCACGAGGTTCTTGCGCGTCTAGGCTTCCAAGGCTTCGTGATGAGGATCAACAACCGCAAGATCTTGAGCGGTATCGGGCAGTTCGCGGGCGTACCAAGGGAATTGCTGGGCGGACTGCACCGCTCCATTGATAAGCTGGAAAGGATCGGCCTAAGAGGTGTCAAGAAGGAACTCAGGGATAACCAGATACCTGACGACGTGATCGAAAGACTCTTGGAATTGCTCCAGATTAGGGGCGATGACAGAGCCATACTCGCTGAACTCAAGGAGAGGTTAGCCGAGTATCCCGTCGCACTGGAGGGCATCACGGAGTTGGAGGATATGCTCCGCTATATGGAAGACCTGAACATCCCAAGGGAACGGTATCAGCTTGATTTCTCAATGGTTCGCGGCCTAGACTACTACACCGGGCCCATCTACGAGACGGTGGTGGAGGAGCCCCGTATGGGGAGCATCGCAGGCGGTGGACGATACGACGAAATGATAGGTATGTTCACCGGCAGCAGTCATCCCGCTACAGGGACGAGCTTCGGTATCGAGCGCGTAGTAGAGGTCATGGAGGAACTGGACATGTTCCCTCCGGAACTTGGTACCACTATCTCCCAGGTGTTGGTCACCGTGTTCGATGAAGCCCAGTTGAGCGCATCGCTACAAGTGGCAAACGAGTTGCGGACAGCCGGGTTGAACACAGAACTCTACTTCGAGAATGATCCCCTTGGCGACCAGATACGCTACGCTCTCAAGAAAGGCATACCTTATGTGGTCATCTCAGGGCCGGACGAACTCGCAGCGGGCCAGGTCAGCATCAGGAACCTGCCCTTGAATGAACAGCGCACGGTGGAGAGGAGGGTGATGGCCGAATCCATCAAGGATTGGAGGGCTTCTGGCGAGAAATGAACAGCATTAGAGGTATCATCTTCGATCTGGGCAACACACTGATGTACATGGGGCACGAATGGAGCGCCGTCCTGGCCCAGGGCGGCAGGGACCTGGCCGAGTTCCTGGTGGGCAAAGGGGTCGAGATCGAGCCTGGACAATTCGCAGATGATTTCATCTCGCTGCGAAGAGCTCTATGGAAAAAGTCTATTGAGCAACAGGTGGAATACACCGCCGACTACACTCTGACAACTCTGCTGGCTCAGCTCGGCTACGAGAAAGTGAGCGACGGCCTCATCGAGCAAGCGATCAACACCTTCTTTGCCTTCGAGGAGTCATACTGGCAGCCATACCCGGAATCTCAAACTACCTTGCGAGAACTCTCAGAACGGGGATACAGACTAGCTCTGATCTCCAATGCTACCTATGATCCGTTGATACAGCGGCTGGTGGACAAAGGGGATTTCAGGAAGTGGCTCGACATGACCCTCAGCTCCGCGGGGGTGGGTCTGCGAAAGCCTCACCCTGGGATATTCCAGAAGGTCCTCGACTACTGGGGATTGCCCCCCTCACAAGTGGTGATGATCGGCGACACGTTGCGTTTCGACATCCTTGGCGCGCACAACACTGGCATGAAGGGTGTGCGGGCGGTTTGGGACCTTGATCCCTTCTACGACGAAGGGGTCGAGGACATCGTCCCCGACGCCACGGCGGAGAGTCTGCCTGACCTGATAGAACTGGTGATTGAGCTCGACAACGAGGCTGAGCACGGAGGCCGCTAACTGAGGTGACAATCAAGGCAGTGATCTTCGACCTGGGCGGGGTACTGGTGCGCACCGAGTTCCCGGAGGTGAGACAGCGACTGGAGAAAAGGCTTGGATTTCCCCCAGGAACGGTGGGCCCCATCATATGGGGAAGCGAAGACTGGGAGTTGGCCCAGGTGGGGCGAATCTCCTACGAGGAGTACTGGACGCGGGTGGGCGCGGCCTTGGGATTCTCCAGCCCGGAGGAGATAGCACAGTTCCGTCGGGAGTACTTCTCCGGTGACCGGGTCGACGATGAATTGGTGAGCCTGATTGGGGAGCTACGGCCCCATTACAAGATCGGATTACTGAGCAACGCGCCGGACAAGCTGGACACCTGGCTCGACGAGGAGTGGGGCATCAAGGACCTGTTCGACGCCATCGTCTACTCGGCCGAGGCAGGTATGGTCAAGCCAGATCCGAGCATGTTCCGCCTGATCCTCGATCAACTCGACGTTACTCCTCCTGAATCTCTCTTCATAGATGACTATCCCCGCAACATAGAGGTAGCCGTGGCCCTGGGCATGCGGGCCATCCGCTTCACCAACACCGCGGTTCTGCGAGACGAGTTGCAGCGCTACCTGGTCTAGAACAGGGAGGACCCCGCGTCTTGAGGACCGACCTACACGTGCACACCACCTACTCCGACGACTGCTGGGTTCCTCTGGAGCAGGTGATCGAGGCCGTGTCGAAAAGCGGGGGTCGAAGCCATCGCCGTCACGGACCACAACGACATAGAGGGAGCACTGCGCCTGGCAGAGATGGCCCCATTTCCCGTCATCGTGGGCGAGGAGATAGCCTCCCGTCAGGGGGAAATCGCAGGGCTCTTCCTGCACGAGTGGATACTTCCGGTCTCCCGATGGAGGAAACGATAGCCCGCATCAGGCAGCAAGGGGGTTTGGTCT
>CAZNMJ010000048.1:0-16920 GCA_964573815.1 uncultured Anaerolineales bacterium | reverse complement strand
GATCGATGTTTTCGAGATGATCTAGTTCGCCAAGGGGCAAAGTCTCCGTCGTGGCCTCAGGTGTGCCAACTCTGCGGATGAGGGTCACCGGAAGCTCGGCAGGATAGAGGTTCATCAGGGTCAGCTTCACCTCGGCCGCCACCCGACGACTGTACAGTTGGCCAACAAGTGCGGGAAGGTCGGGATCTAGGTTGGGATGCAGGCGGTTCGCCACGAGGGTGGCGTCGACGATCTGCAATCCCTCCAAGGGGTCGATGCCCAGGGGTACTAGAGCCGCCTCGATGAAGCTGACGCCGACCACTACTCTGACTTCCAGTCCTTCCTTTTCGGCCAGAGCCAGTATCCTCCGCACCGATTCTTCGCCCACCAGTGGGTGGCCAGGCACGGCGTAGACCACCCCTTGAGGCCGCCGTCCCAGTTCCATCACTTGCTTCGCCATCTCTTCATAGACGGCGGCGAACTCGTTCTCAGCTTCATACAGGTGGTCGAAGGAGTGTAGGGCCAGGCGGGGAGGCAGGGAGGGAACCACGGGGTGACGGAGCGTGCGCAGATAAACTTCCTCGGCGTTGTCAAGGACTTCTCTGGCTTCGACGGTGAGCAACGAGCCGTCGCCAGGACCCAGGCCCACGATGGTGATGTCCATTGCCCCTCCCTTTCCGGCGACGCGGACGCCAGGACCCCCTTCCTAGCTGATTGCCGTCCAGACAGGGCGGCCGTCCCTCTCGAGCCGCCTGACCTTTCCTTTCAGTTCGAGTACATCCAGATGCCCAATGATCTCGGACATGACCAACAACAGCTCCACGCCAGGTAAGTCCCCTCCGAAGAGTGCCAGACCCAGTTCATAGGCTGTGGAATCCCTCTCCCTGATCAATTGCTCGATTTGCTGTCCGCGTTCCTCATGGTGGGTGAGGATTGCGTCTACGAGGGGACGGTGGTCATCTACCGGTTCGCCGTGACCGGGCAGTACCTTGCTGACCTCGAGCTCCCGTATTCGCCGCAGGGAGCGCTGGTAGTCAACCAGGCTCCGTGGACGCTCGGTCATTCCCAGGCGCGGGGTCTCCAGGACTGGATTGGGTGTTACGTGCTTTAGAAGATGATCCCCTGAGAGAAGCAGCTGACGTGCTGGTTGGTAGAGGCAGAGGTGGCCATGGGTGTGCCCGGGCGTGTGTATCGCTCGCCAGATGCTGCCGCCCATTTGCAGATCGTCGTGGTCTTCGACCGGCACGACCTCAGGTACTGAGGTCGCATATCTGACGAACCCTCGGATGATCTCTATGTCTGTCAAGGCCTCTCGGGGTGCTCCCTGTGCCACGACCAGCTCGGCGAGACTGTCCATTCTCTGTTCCCACCAATTGTCGAAATCCTCCAGGCGCTCCTTGTTCTCGGTGAAGGAAAGGGCGATGGCGCCGGATCGCTCAACCACCTGCCGTGCTAGGCCGAAGTGGTCGTGGTGAGCGTGGGTGATGACCAGTTGGTCGATGTCGGCTAGGGCATACCCCAAGTCATCCAGTCCGTGCGACAAGGCCGAGGAGGCTTCCTCGGTCAGAGGCCCTGCGTCAACGAGGGTGAGAGGTTCTCCCTCCAAGAGATAGACGTTAACCGGACCGACTGGGAATGGGGTAGGGATGGAGAGGGCGTGAATCCGAGCTTCGACCTGTGACATAGGTTGTCTAGATTATGAACTCCTTCTTGCCCTCGAAGACGGCCATCGCCTCCTCGACGCTCCACCCCTTGATGGTGATGGCAGAGATAGCGTTACACATCCTCACCGCTTCAGCCAGGGGCTTCTGGTGGATATTTCTCCCCGTGGCGTTGCCCGCGGCGCCGCTGACGAAGATCTGGTCGTGCAGTTGCTGAAGGAAGGCCCTCACGCCCATGGCAGATCCCCCTGCACATACAACCTTGGTGCGCCCTGCGGCCTCGATCGCCTCTTTGAATATCTCCTTGGACTCTGCCCCGGCTTTCTCCGGGTAGTTCACCTTGACGAAGTCAGTACCCAGGCAGGCCGCCACCCCAGTGGCTCCAGCGATGAGGTGGGGGTCTCTCTCGTCCCGAACGGCTCTGCCGCGAGGATAGATCCACAGAACGGTGATCAAGCCCTTGCGGTGCGCCCGGTAGACTATCTGCGCTGCCTGATGAAGCATTTCGTGTTCGAATTCGCTTCCCACGTAGATGGTATGTCCCACGCCCAGGACTCTCAAGTCAGACTTTGTGGCGAACTCCACCACCTGGTCGACTCCATACCACTGCTGACTGAAGGGATCCATCTGCTTGGTCTTCACCAGATTCGTCTTGGAGTTCAACTTCACCAGGTAGGGGGCGTGGGGATAGTCACGGCCGTAATGGGCGATGAGGCCCAGCTGGGTGGCGAAAACGCCGATTTCTGCCTGAGAGGCGATTCTGAACAGGTGCTCCGGGTCGCTGTCATCTTCGTGGATGCCTTCGCCGAAGAAGTCATCGTTCAAATGCTCGACTTTCTGGTCTCCAGCGAAGAGCATCAAGTTCCCGCTGCTTCTGGTGATGGCGAGGTAATTGTCAATGTACCCTTGTCTCGCTTCTGCAGGGACATCCAGGGGGACTAGTACATCGGTGGCCTGCATACTCATTCTTCTGCTCCCTCTGAGGCTATAAGCGCGCATACTGGGCTCGCTCCGCCGCTACAGCCCCGCGAATCTCGCACCTTCAAGGGTGGCCTACCATACGCTGGTGTCGCGCCGGCACACATGCGCCACCATGGCGCCGGCACGAGGGATTCTACCATACCACACTTGAGCCAGGCAATGCTGGTGCCTTGCAGATGGCTCTGACGCCGATGCTTGCTCGGTGCTGATATAGGGAGAGTTTAGTGAAGGAGTGCGTGTGGGGGACCAGGGTGCCACCGTCTGATCAAGCTCTCTGAGGACATGAGCTGATATGCTAATTATCAAGATAAGTTATAGCAGAATTTGACAAAATATTAGAAAAATGGTATAATATACATAGCAAACTCACGAAGGAAGGAGATCGAGATAATGAACGCCATTACATTGTGGAGACCTAGGAGAAGCTTGCTTTCCAGGGGCGATCCTCTGGATGGGTTCTTCGATGACTGGTTCTCGCGCCCGAGCCGTCTGTGGCTGGTGCCCGCTTGGAGCGAGGGTTTGGCCGTGGACGTGTACAGGGAGGACGGCAATCTGGTGGTCAAGGCGGAAGTGCCTGGCGTGACCGCCGAGGAACTGGACATCACGGTCAAGGATGACGTGCTGATCATCGCTGGCGAGACCAAGGCCGAGGAGGATGTCGAAGAGGAGAACTACATCCGTCGCGAGCGCCGGTACGGCTCCTTCTGCCGCTCGTTTGCCTTGCCTGCCGAGGCGGAGGGAGACAAGGCCGAGGCCGCTTTCGAAGATGGGGTTCTCACTGTGACGATCCCGGTGGCTGAGGAACCGCGTGAAGACACAGTCAAAGTCGAAGTCAAAGCAAGCTGAAGGATTGACTCAGGCGGGGGGCCGAAGGCTCCCCGCCTTTTGCGTCTACGTGACGTTTTCCTTGACATGCCAGAGGGGATAATGTAGAATTGTGTGCGGAGGAGCCGAGGTAGCTCAGTTGGTAGAGCACATGACTGAAAATCATGGTGTCAGCAGTTCGATTCTGCTCCTCGGCACTGTGGGCAGTCAGTGCGGAAGTGGCTCAGCGGTAGAGCGTCTCCTTGCCAAGAAGATGGGTGCGAGTTCGAATCTCGTCTTCCGCTCCAGGAGTTAGGGTGACGTAGCCAAGTGGTAAGGCAGGGGTCTGCAAAACCCCGATCGCCGGTTCGAATCCGGCCGTCACCTCCACGTGACTGGTGGCCGATGGCTAGCTGGGGAGCTGTCGGCCCTTTCAATGTCCCAGCGCTCGTGACAGGCGAGCGGGTGCTGCACGTAGTCAGGGGCTGTGAATGAAGAGTCACGATACTAGCACAAGAGGAGAGACGATGATCACTGAAGCGTGTGTGGGCGAGTGTATGAAACGGCGGGTGGTGACCGTCACGGGCTCGACCACGGTGCAGGAGGCGGCACGGTTGGTGGTTGATGAGCACGTAGGGACACTACCCGTTGTTGACGAAGAGGGCATGCTGACCGGGATTGTGCGTCTTCACGACCTGCTGAGGGTCTTCATGCCCCATTTCGTCGCGTTGCTGGACAACATAGATTTCGTTCGCGATTTCGGCGCATTAGAGCAGGTCGATCCCAAGGATGTGCTGGAGGCCGCGGAACTCACGATGAGCGACCTGGCGGTCCCGCCGGTCTCGCGTGAGGAAGACACCGGGCTCATGCACGCGTTGGCGACTATCGTCAAGCACCAGCTTCAGGATCTGCCCATTGTGGACAACGAGGGGCGCTTGGTGGGTATCGCGTCCCGCGTGGATATCGCCTCTGCGTTCTTCGCCACCTGGACTCGAGAGGAGACATCGTCGTGACCGCCGAACAGATTGTGGCCACCATCGTGTTCGCGATAACGATCATGATGATCCTCTCAGATCGTGTGGACCGCACCATCGTGGCTATGGCTGGCGCGGCGGTGATGGTGGCTTCAGGGATTGCGGCGGGCTTCTACACGCAAGAGGAAGCGTTGCACGCTGTTGACTTCAATACCCTGGGCCTACTTCTAGGAACAATGATCATCGCCGATCTGTTGCAGCGCACAGGCTTCTTCGAGTACGTCGCAATAATAGCGGGGAAGCTTTCGCGCGGTAGCCCTTGGCTACTGATGGTGATGTTGGGCACGATTACAACCTTGCTTTCCACGGTGCTGCCCAACGGGACCATTATCGTGCTGATTGCACCGGTGGCGATCCTCATCGCCGAGATTCTCGGTATCACCCCTATCCCCCTGTTGATCGCCGCTGCCCTGCTCTCGGACACCGGTGGTGTGGCCACCCTGGTGGGCGACCCTCCGAATGTCATGATCGCTTCTGCTGCCGGTTTCTCTTTCAACGACTTCTTGACACACACTGCTCCGTTGGTCGTAGTCGCCTGGCTGGCCGCACTTGTGATCCTGCGATTTGTATTCCGCCCGGAGCTGGCGGAGAGGTCGAAGAACATAGAGGCGCTGATGAGCCTCGACCAGAGTGAGGCCCTGAAGGACCCGGCCGGAGCGGGGAAGATCTTGATTGTCCTGGGCGCCGTGGTACTACTGTTCTTCGTGCACGGCCAGCTAGGTTTGACGCCTGCCTTCGTCGCCCTGGCGGGTGCCGCCGCTGCCCTGCTTTGGGTCCGTCCCAATATTGAGGAGATTCTGAAAGGCGTGGAGTGGCCCATCCTCCTGTTCTTCGCAGCCTTGTTCGTCACCGTTGGGGGGCTGGAGGCCGCAGGAGTACTGGAGCTGCTGGCTGGCGCCGTGGCTGGCATGGCCCAGTCCAATCTCCTGGTGGCCAGCATTCTGCTTCTACTGATTGCCGCAGTCGTGTCCGCAGTGGTGGACAATATCCCCTTCACCATCGCCTTGATACCGGTGATCCAGCAACTGGGTCGTCTGGGTGTTGCGACGTCTCCATTATGGTGGGCCCTAGCGTTGGGCGCGGGCTTCGGGGGGAACGGAACGATCATCGGCTCAGCGTCCAACGTGATCACCGTAGGCCTAAGTGAGAAGACGCACACTCCTATCACCTCGCGCATCTGGATGCGCGCCGGCTTGCCCGTGATGATCGTAACCTGCCTCGTAGGAAGCGTGCTCTTCGCCATCTTCTTCGGCTGGATGAGCACCCCGTAAGGTAGCGCCTTCGCCTGGGCTGACGTGCTCGCTGCGCACCCTCTGATCATTTGTGCCATGATTGTCTGTCCTGGGTTTGCAGTGTCGTCCCATGCTGCGATAGAATGGTTGCATGCCAGGCGTTCTGGGGCGGTGGCGGAACGGTAGACGCTACGGACTTAAAATCCGTTCCCGGGTAACCGGGGTGCGGGTTCGAATCCCGCCCGCCCTACCAACACCATACGGGACAATTGCCCAACTTGTCGAACATCCTAAGATGTCGGACTCTCCCAACACGGGAGAGTTCTTTTTTTGCCACGAGAAGTACTGCGGATTTTGTGAATGCTGGTGTCGAACAAGTACAAAGGACTCTTGTGAAAAGTACTATGGACTTCAAGAAGACACACTTTCCAATATGGAGCTGGAGTAACGCTCTGTGCCCTGACTTTGGACGATGGAGGCAAGGCGGGGGGTCTTCTCAGCACCTTCAGGCGAAAAACTGGCCACATCTGGGGATAACGCTGCGCAGGCGTGGCCGTTAGGCCATCAATTCTCTGGCCGCAGCCGCAATGCTCTTCGCCTGGGGAACCATATGTCGCTCCAGTGTGCGATTATAGGGAACAGGGATATCCAGACCCGCCAGCCTCTTGATGGGCGCGTCCAGATAGTCGAAGGCCTCGCTCTCCATGACGCGGGCTGCTATCTCTGCACCAACGCCCCCTGTCTTACAGGCTTCATGAACGATGAGCACCTTGCCCGTCTTGAGGACCGAGGTGGCAACGGTCTCATCGTCAAAGGGTTTCAAAGTTCGAGGGTCAACGACCTCCACCTCGATGCCCTCCTGAGCCAGGGTTTCCGCTGCTTCCAATGCGCGGTGCACCATTATCGAGGTAGCCACGACAGTCACATCCCTGCCTGGTCTCTTGACCTCCGCAACACCTAGGGGAATCGCATATTGCTCCTCAGGTACCGGGCCCTTGATTTTGTATAGCAGCTTATGTTCCACAAAGACAACCGGATTGTCGTCTCGGATGGAGGTCAGCAGCAGGCCCTTTACATCATAGGGAGTACTGGGCATGACTACTTTCAGGCCTGGAACATGGACAAACCAGGCCTCCAGACTCTGCGAATGGTGAGCCGCCGCTCCGGTACCCGACCCAGCCGGGGTGCGCAGCACCAGAGGTACCTTCGCCTTGCCACCGAACATGAAGCGTATCTTAGCTGCCTGGTTGACCAATTGATCCATGGCGATGGTGGTGAAATCCATGAACATTATCTCGGCCACGGGGCGCATGCCTACTAGAGCCGCTCCCGTCGCCGCCCCCACGATGGCCGCCTCAGAGATGGGTGTGTCCCGCACCCGTTCCTCTCCGAACTCATCTATCAAGCCATAGGACACGCCAAAGGCGCCACCGTAGGTTCCCACGTCCTCACCGAAGAGGAAAACCGAATCGTCGCGGGCCATCTCTTGACGCAGTGCCTCCCTTATCGCTTCGGCGTAAGTTATCTCCCTCATCTAGGCATATACCCCTTCAAGTATGGTATCCACGGAAGGTTCCGGGCTGGCTATGGCGTATTCCAGCGCTTCAGCGATAGTCTGGCTTGCCTCTTCCTCAACCTGCTTGGCCTCTTCGTCGCTGATCACCCCCTCGGTGATAAGGGTTTCGCGGAAGCGTTTGATGGGATCCTTCTTCTTCCAGGCCTCGATCTCTTCTTTTGTGCGATATCGCTCCTGATCGCTCTTGGAGTGTCCTTTCCAGCGGTACGTCTTACACTCCAGAAGCGTTGGCCCCTCTCCAGCCCTTGCTCTGTTCACTGCCTCGGTCGCCGCCTCATAGACCTCCAGCACATCATTCCCATCCACTGTCACCCCTGGCATTCCGTAGCTGGCTGCGCGTTGGGAGATGTTCTCTATCTTGAAGGCCTTATTTACTGACATAGACATGCCGTATTGATTATTCTCGCAAACATAGACTACCGGCAGGGTCCAGATAGCCGCCATGTTCAAGGATTCGTGGAATGAGCCTTGATTTGCAGCCCCGTCGCCGAAGAAGCCCATGACTATCTCGTCTCTTCTGCGCATCTTCAAGCTAAGTCCCACTCCCACAGCGAGGGGAATTCCTCCCCCGACCACACCGTTGGCCCCCAGGTTTCTGCCCTGCATATCTGCGATATGCATGGAGCCGCCTCTACCACGGCAATAACCCGTCTCTTTGCCCAAGAACTCGGCCATCACCAACTTCATGTCCGCGCCTTTGGCTATGCAGTGGCCGTGTCCACGGTGGGTGCTGAGGATATAGTCTTCATCACGCAAGGCCGATACGCTACCCACAGCCGAGGCCTCCTGGCCGATAGAGAGGTGCATGGTGCCGTGAACCAGCCCTCGCGCGAAGAGGTCATCCACCGTTTCCTCAAAGAAACGGATCTTGCACATTTCGCTCAGCATATTCACATAGAGCTCTCGCTCCAATCCCACGATGTCATCCTCCTAATTCCCAGCCTAACGCCTGCTCTTGCCAGAGTCCATGATGGTAATGATCAGTACTTGACAAATCTCGGAATATGTGTTATGTTATAATAGTGTTATAATGTTATGACGTTATCATATCTTTATTATACGTACAAGTGGCATCGTTGCGCAAGCGGTGATTGGCTCCCTACAACAATAATGGAACGGTTCAAGGCTTGCCGATGCGATCTGATTGCGAGCGCTCCCACACTTGTGACTGAGCTGAGGCCAATTGGGCATCTCGTTGGTGGTGGTCTTCCGCGTCTCAGCAATTGAGTGCGGAGAAAGCTCAGTTCTATTGTGAGACGGTTTCAGGATGTATGCAGGAGCACGATGAACAAAGAGATCAACATTGGCATCATTGGCACGAAGTTTATGGGGCGAGCGCACAGCAATGCGTACATAGACGCACCTTATTTCTTCGATCTGCCTCTCGTTCCGGTCCTGCGTGCTGCCTGCGACCTGAACGTACCTGATCTTCAGGCTTTCGCCAAGCGTTTCGGCTGGCAAACCACAGAGACTTCCTGGGAGCGCCTGCTGGGCCGTGATGACATCGGATTGGTGGACATCTGCACGCCCAACGCCACCCATTATCCGATTGCCGTCGCCGCGGCGAAGGCCGGGAAGCACATAATCTGCGAGAAACCGATGGCGATGAACGCGGGTGAATCACGCCGCATGCTTGATGCGGCGCGTGCCGCTGGCGTCCGTCACATGGTAGCCTTCAACTACCGTCGCGCGCCCGCCGTGGCGCTGGCCAGGCGGCTTATTGATGAAGGCAAGTTGGGCGCCATTCGGCACTTCGACGCGGTCTACTATCAGGACTGGCTCGTCGATCCGGATTCCCACTTTGTCTGGCGCCACGACATCAAAGAGGCTGGCTCAGGTGCCCATGGGGACATGAACGCGCACCTAGTTGATCTCGCCCGCTATCTGGTCGGTGAGATCGACGCAGTAAGTGGCGCCCAGGAGATCTTCATAAGAGAGCGTCCGCTGGAAGATGGCACGGGCACCGCCGTCGTCACAGCGGACGATGCCACATACTTCCTCGCCCGTTTCCGCAACGGAGCCTTGGGCTCCTTCCTGGCAACTCGCTTTGCCACGGGTCGCAAGAACTTCTTGCGTCTTGAGATCTTCGGTAGCGAGGGCGGTCTTGTCTTCAACCTCGAGCGCCTGAACGAGTTGGAGTTCTACTCCAGGGGAGATGAGCCAACGGAGCAGGGCTTTCGGACCATCATGGTCACCGAATCGAGCCACCCCTACCTCAGCCCGTGGTGGCCTCCCGGACACATCATCGGTTGGGAACACACCTTCATCCATGAGGTCAGTGATTTCCTGGCTGCAGTCGCCAAGGACGAATCGGTCTATCCGGATTTCTACGATGGGCTCCGCTGCCAGCAGGTCCTCGATGCCGTGGTCGAGTCTACCACCGAAGGACGCTGGATGGAAGTCCCTGCGGAAGACTAGGGCGTTGCTATGAGCCTAGAATATGAAGACATACGCATGCTGCGTATTGACCGCAACAGCAAGTTGCCGCTCTACCATCAGCTGTACGAGATCTTGCGAGACAAGATCGTGCGTCGAGAGTGGCAGCCGGGGGACAGAATTCCGTCCGAGTCCGAGTTGATCGAGCGCTACCAGGTCAGCCGTACCACGGTGCGCCAGGTTCTGGACATGCTGGTCAACGAGGGCTTGATCTACCGGCAATCGGGCAGGGGCACCTTTGTGGCCCACCCCACCGTTGAGCAGGTTCTGGTGCGTATCATCAGCTTCACTGAGGACATGCTGCAGAGGGGCTTCAAGCCCGGTACTCAGATTCTGTCCGCTGGCCTCATTCCAGCCCGGCAAGACATCGCCGAGAAGCTGGAGGTCGAGCCGGGGGAAGAACTTGCTTGCCTGGAACGTTTGCGACTGGCGGACGGAGAACCGATGAGTATCGAGGAATCCCATTTGGTTCACCGCTTCTGTCCTGGCGTGCTCCGGGGCGACTACGCGTCAAGTTCCCTGCGACAGGCGCTGGAACGTGACTATGGCATCCGCCTCGTGCGGGCCAAGCAGGTCATTCGGGCACTGCTGGCGCCCTCTGGCCTGGCCGGCTTGTTATCGATACCGTCCCGTTCAGCATTGCTCTACATCGAGCGAGTATCCTATTCAGATCAGAACATTCCCATCGAGTTCCTGCGGATTTACTACCGAGCGGATCGTTATTCCTTGTATAACGAGCTCCAAGGTTAGCGTCCTGGGATGTCAGTACAGCGGATCGCGTGGTGACGCGGCCGGGTTTGGTCGCACATAGGCGAGACGTATACTTGGCAGTGATTGGCCCGAAGAGATCAGGAGGCAAGGGGGTGACAATGCGAGACTTGAAGATCTCAGTCGGAGTCTGGTACCTTGGCGCAACAAGCGACCGCTTCGTGAAAGAGGGGTATCGTCCTGATCGGACGATGGAGGAGCGCTTCAAGCTGGCTGCATCCATAGACGGCGTTGCCGGGCTGGAGATGCATTACCCCACAGAGGTGACCGACGATACTTACAGGCCTCTGAAGGCCCTGGCCGACGATCTTGGGCTAAAAATTGTCCAGTTCTGCCCGCACTTGTGGGTAGATCCCCGCTGGCAGTACGGGCAGTTCAGCAACCCGGACCAGAAGCTGCGGCGCGAAGCCATCGACCTGGCCAAGCGCACCATGGATATCGCCAGCTACATGGAAGCGGAACTCATGGTCTACTGGCCGGCACAGGACGGCTATGACTACCCCTTCCAAGCCGATCACCGCAAGCGCCTCGATGATTTGGTTGAAGGACTGGCCGAATGGGCCGATCATAACCCCGAGCAAAAGGTGGCGGTGGAGTACAAGGCCTTCGAGCCGCGCACGCATATCATGCTTCCCACCATCGGCCACTGCATGACGGTCGTCAACGAAATCAACCGGCCCAACCTAGGTATCAACATTGACATGGGCCATGCGCTCATGATGAAAGAGAACCTGGCCGAGTCGATCGCTTTATGCTGTCGTTATGGCAAGCTGTTCCACACTCACTGGAACGACAACTGGAAGATGTTCGACGACGATGTGATCGTGGGCACGGTCAACCTGTGGGAGACGCTCGAGGCGCTCTTCTGGCTGGAGGAATGGGGCTACGACAGTTGGTACGGCTTGGATCTGTTCCCCTACCGCGAACCACCGGAGAAGGCGGTCGACGAGAGCATTCGTAACCTTAAGTTCGGTTTTGAGTTGTTGGATCGTGTGCCGAGGGAGGAGCTGTACGAGTGCTTCGAGACCTCCGACGCGATCAAAATCTCGCAATTGATGCGCCGCATGTTGGGCGGATCCTAGATTCATGGACATTGTCTGCCTCGGTGAACTTCTTGTTGACATGTTCCCGGCCGAGGTAGGCCGGAGACTGATCGAGGTATCGGCATTTCGCCCGAAGCCCGGCGGCGCCCCGGCCAATGTTGCCGTAGCCGCTGCACGCTTGGGGGCACTAAGCGCGTTTATCGGCAAGGTCGGCGATGAAGCATTTGGCCATCACCTTGCGGATATCTTGAGGCAAGAGGGCGTGGACGTCCGTGGGGTGCGCTTCGACAAGGAGGCCCGCACGGGGATGGCCTTCATCGCCATGCCAGACGAGAACACGGCCGAGATCCTTTTCTATCGGAATCCGGGTGCCGACATGCGCCTTCGCACGGACGAGCTAGATCGGCAGCTGCTGGAGGGAACCCGTGCCTTTCACTTCGGGTCCCTGAGCCTGATCCAGGAGCCAAGTCGCAGTGCGACGATGGAGGCGGTGCGCATCGCTCGCGAGGCTGATGCCCTGATCTCCTTCGACGTCAACTATCGCCCAGACCTGTGGAACACTTCCGAGGCCCATGACACGGTCATGGACACACTGCCCGAGGTTGACCTGCTCAAGGTCAACGAAGTGGAGCTAGCCCTTCTGACCGGCAGTGAAGACGTGGACGCTAGCAAGGCCTTGCTGCAGCAAGGGCCCAATGTCTGTGTGGTAACGCTGGGTGCTAACGGCAGTTTCTTCCAGGTCTCCGAGGGAGGTGAGCATATTCCGGCTTTTGCAGTGCACACAGTGGATGCCACGGGCTGCGGGGATGCGTTTGTTGCAGGTCTGCTCTGCCAGCTTGTTGTCGGCGCTGACTGGCGCGACCAACTCTCACCGACGCGACTGCGAGAGATCCTGCTCTACGCCAACGCGGCAGGTGCCCTGACCGCACAAAACCAGGGCGTCATCCCAGCTTTGCCCTCCGCGGCTGAGGTGGAAGAGTTCCTGGCCCAATACGGTGAATGAGGGAGACCATATGTCCGAAACTATAACTAAAGCAATAGACTTGCAAGCTCTGAAGGAAAAGGCTCGAAGTTTGCGGCTCGACATACTGGACATGACGACGCACGCCCGTTCAGGCCATCCCTCCAGCTCCTTCTGTTCTGTGGAGATCCTGACGGCTCTGTACTTTGGTGGCATCCTGCACTATCGCAGCGACGATGCGCATTGGCCAGAACGTGATCGCTTCATCATGAGCAAGGGCCACGCGGCGCCGCTGCTCTACGCGGTGCTGGCCCACGCAGGCTACTTCGACCGTGAGGAACTGTGGACCTTGCGCCAAGTGAACAGCCGGCTTGAAGGGCATCCAATTCAGGATAAGGTGCCGGGCATCGAAACGACAACCGGCTCGCTGGGCAAGGGGCTATCGGTCGGGCTTGGGCACGTCCTGGGTGGTCGCTTAAACAACTTGAACTACCGTGTCTACGTGCTGCTGGGTGACGGGGAATGCCAGGAAGGTCAGATTTGGGAAGCAGCGATAGCGGCCGCGCACTTCAAGGCCGACAATCTTGTCGCCATCGTGGACTATAACAAGTATCAGGAAACCGGCCCGATCAGTCGTGAGATGGAGCTGGAGCCGTTTGTCGAGAAATGGCGCGCCTTCGGTTGGCACGTCGAGGAGGTGGACGGACATGAGATCCAGGCGCTGATAGAAACCTTCAAGGCTGTGCAAGAGGTGAAGGGCCAGCCTTCGGTGATCATCGCTCACACGACAAAGGGCAAGGGCGTCTCCTTTGTGGAGGCAGACTACACCTTCCACGGTCGCGCACTCACGCCTGAAGAGGCCGCCAGAGCACGAGAGGAGCTACTATGCAGCTAGGTGAAAAGGCGGGGCTCAAGCCCGCTAAGCCATTGCGTGATGTATTTGGCGAAGCGCTGCTGGACCTCTGTCGCAATAATCCCAAGATTGTAGTGCTCGACGGTGACCTGAGTAACTCGACCCAGACCAAGTATGTGCGTCAAGCCTTCCCAGAACGGTTCTTCAACATCGGTCTTGCCGAGAGCAACCTGGTCAGTATTGGGGCTGGGCTTGCAGCTTGTGGGCTTATCCCTTTCCTGACGAGTTTCTCTTCGTTCCTGCTGTGCAATGCTTATGATCAGCTTCGCATATCAATCGCCCTGGCGAGCGTCAACGCCAAGGTCGTTGGCAGTCATGGCGGGATCACGCTGGGCAAAGACGGCCCCACCGCAATGGGTATCGAAGATCTTGCCCTAGTCGGTGGGCTGCCTACTTTCACCATGCTGGTGCCCAGCGACCCGGCTTCGATGCACAAGGCAGTTCGTGCCGCAGCCGAGCATGTGGGGCCGGTGTTCCTGCGCTCCAGCCGATTGGCGGCTCCGCACATATATCCCGAGCACGATTGCCCCTTCCAGATCGGCAAAGCGAACGTGGTCCGCGAAGGTAATGACCTGACCATCATCGGCTGCGGTCTCATGGTTTCCGCAGCCTTGGACGCAGCAGCCAGGTTGGCAGACGAGGGTATGGAAGCGCGGGTGATTGATATGCACACCATCAGGCCGATGGATGTGGAGGCGATCGCCGCCGCTGCACGGGAGACAGGCGCCATCGTTACCGCTGAGGAACACTTGCTGCACGGCGGCATGGGCAGCAACATCGCACGCATTGTGGCAGCCACTCACGCTGTGCCCATGCGCTTCGTCGGCCTAGCCGATACCTATACCGACTCTGCGGACCCGTATGACCTATTCGAGAAGTACAGCCTCACCCCAACGGACATCGCCATTGCCGCTCGCGAAGCGGTTGCAGCCAAGAGATAAGTGAGCAAGAGATGAGAGAGGAGTTGCTGCAGCGCGAGGATGAGGGCAATCCTATTCGCGTTGGCGTCAGCGGCGCGGGTTGGATGGGGAGTGGTTTTGTTGCCCAAGTTGGGCACGTGCCGGGCATGGACGTGGTCGTGCTGGCCGATGCCGACACCGCCGCCGCACGGGAGGCCTTTCTGGCCAGTGGCGTCGAACCAGACCGCATCGCTGAGGCCAGCGCGCCTGGGCCCGCCATGGACGCCTTGCGTGCGGGCAAGCGCGTGGTGACCGACTCGTATGCGCTGGCTGCACAGTTGGAGTTGGTGGACATCGTCGCCGACGTGACGCCGTCGCCCTCCATCGGCGCCGAGACGGCCCACGCCTGCATCCAGCATGGCAGAGATGTCGTGATGGTGAACATCGAAGCGGACGTGACGGTGGGGCGGGTCTTGAACAAACTAGCGCAAGACGCAGGGGTGCTCTACACCGTCTCCTCGGGTGATGAGCCGGGCTGTCTGATGGAACTGTATGATTTCGTGACCAGTCTAGGCTATGAACCGATCGTCATCGGCAAAGGCAAGAACAACCCACTCAACCCATCAGCTACGCCGGACACGGTGGCGGAGGCCGCGCGACGCGCTGACAAGGATCCCTTCCAAGTGGCGTCCTACGTCGACGGTACGAAGACTATGTTCGAGATGACCTGCGCCGCCAACGCCACGGGCTGCCCGCCCATGCAACGCGGCATGATCGGGCCAGAAGCGACGCTGGAAACGGTGTCGCAGATCTTTGCCCTGGAAGAAGACGGCGGCATCACGAGGTTCCCCGGCGCTGTGGACTTTGTCCAGGGCACTTCAATGGCCGGTGGCGTCTTTGCCGCAGTGCGGGTTCAGAACGGGCGTATCTGTGCCGATCTCGAATATCTAAACGTCGGCAAGGGCAAATACTATACCTTTTTCCGGCCCTATCATCTGTGGTTTCTGGAAGCACCGCTCTCTGTCGCGCGTGCCCATCTCTATCGCCAGACGACACTCGTGCCCTTGGACCGACCAGTGGCCGAAGTGCTGGCGGTCTCGAAACGAACGCTCGAACCGGGCCAACGTCTAGACGACTTTGGTGGTTTCACTTTCTATGGAGTAGTCGACAGCTCTGAGGTCGCGCGGACACTGGCTGCGCTTCCCGCGGGGCTCGCACCAGGTGCCGAAGTTGTGCGGCCAGTTGCGACGGGCACAGTTCTGTGCTGGGATGATGTCAAGGTCGACGAAGAAAGCGTGGTGGTGAGATTACGTCGGCAGCAAGATGCGCTGTGAACCAAGGACAGACTATGCCGGGTCGCCTGCATCAGGGACCCGGATGGATACCTGCCTTTCAAATAGGAGGAGTCTACAATGCGCATCGGAGTATTCACGGTTCTCTTCCAGAATCTGCTCCTTGAGCAAGCGTTGGACCGCGCGGTGGATGTTGGCGTGACGGCGGTCGAAATCGGAACAGGCGGCTACCCCGGTAGTCACCATTGTCCGGTGGATGAGCTTCTTGATGACAAGGGCAAGCGCGAGCGATACACGGAGGCTATACACTCACGCGGTCTGCGGATCAGCGCATTCAGTTGCCACTATGAGCCTCTTCACCCCAATAAGAAGCTGGCCAAGGAATCCGATGAGGTGTTTCGTAAGACGGTGCGTCTGGCCGAACTGTTGGAAGTCCCCGTTGTCAATGTCTTATCGAGCTGTCCTGCGGGTGCGCCGGGGGATACTATGCCCAACTGGGTCACCTGTCCCTGGCCCCCGCACTTCCTTGAGATTCTTGACTATCAGTGGAACGAGGTAGCGATTCCTTATTGGAAGGAGGCGGGCAAATTCGCCTCCGACCACGGAGTAAAGATCGGGATGGAGATGCATCCCGGTCAGCTGGTCTACAATGTGGAAACCTTGTTCAGGTTGCGCGACGCGGTCGGGCCGGTTCTGGGCTGTAATTTCGACCCCAGCCACTTGTTCTGGAACGGCGTAGACCCGGTGGCAGCGATCCGCAAGCTCGGTGGTGCCATCTACCATGTGCACGGCAAGGACGTCTACGTAGATCGGCTAAACGTGTCTGTCAATGGGTGCAACGACAACAAACCTTACGACCGCATCGCCGAGCGTTCCTGGACGTTCCGCGCCATTGGCTACGGTCACGATGCCAAGACGTGGAAGGATATCATGAGCGTCTTTCGGTTGATTGGCTACGACTACGTCGTTTCCATCGAGCATGAGGACGCCTTGATGTCCACGGGCGAGGGGTTGGCCAAGGCTGTGGCAATGCTGAAGGAAGTTTCAATCTCTGAGCCCCTTGGCGAGATGTTCTGGGCCTGAGCCTTGCCGAGGCCTATCTTGTGGCCATCGAGATGCGGGCTCTGGTGACGTTCTCGACCGGGGCTGACTGTATGAAAGGAGGTGAGATACTGGGATTTTCGTTGATTGGTGATCAGTCGTACGACTAACTTTGATCTAGGATCTAGGTTCTGGTGAGGCTGACTGGCCGCCTATGGAGGGAGGTTCGCGCACTCATTCCTGGGGCAGCCTATCGCCGGTCTAGTACGAAGCGGGCAGACTCTGGATAGCATCGAGTAG
>CAZNMJ010000047.1:0-17109 GCA_964573815.1 uncultured Anaerolineales bacterium | reverse complement strand
CAGCAGTTGCGACCCCGTCGTCCAGAGGGCCTTGACCGAGGCGACCCTTCTCGCCCGGCCCATCCAGACCTACTGCCTTGAGCCGAAATGCTCAGTCAGTATCCATCTCCTCGTGTTCCTGCTCAGCCTCGCCTCCGGTTCCCAAGCCTACGGGAGGAGCTTCACCGTCGAGCAAGCCGACCACGCTCCCAACCTCAGTCGTTCTTCCCCTCTTTCCCTCCGAGTCTTCCCTCCAGTGCCGCCTCGATCCGCTCCAAGGCCTCCTCCTCAGCTATCCCATCGGAGGCAGCCAGTTCCTTCGCCAGAAGCTCCTTTGCCCTCTGGAGCAACCGACGATCACCCGTCGTAGCTTTTCCCTGTCTCTCCACCCAAGTCAAGTCCCGAACCACCCGGCCTACCTCTACATAGCTACCTTCCCGCAATCTCTGGTCAATGCTGTTCCGTCGTTTTCGGTAGTCCTCGGACAGCCTTCTGGGTCGCCCTGAAAAGACTTTCGATAGCTGGCGACGATCTCCTTTCGCCACCGGCTTTCGCAGCCCCAGCTCCTCTGACCTCTCCACCGGCGTCAGGAGACGTCCTTTCCCTTGCACCAACTCGATCACATAGTACTTCGCTGTCGACCCATCCCTGTCCCGCTTTTCCACGGAGACCAACGTACCAGCCCCGTACACAGGGTGCAAGATCTTGTCGCCGATTTTGAATTCTGTCATCTCTGTTCGCCTTTCTAGCCCGTGACCTCAGCACTGAATAGGATGGCGAGGACCCTCCAATGCGCGATATTCCTTTGCTACGAGATCTCATGGACTCAGAGAGACTCGATATCTCCTGCACCGTTAACGCTTGTCCGGCAGAATGCCCGAATCACCATTGCCCTCCAGCTTCGAGCCCTGGCACACGACACGAACCAAGCGGGACCAGCGCCGGCGAGTCCTTTCCGAGCTAGTAGACGTTGAGGGAACTCTTCTCAGCTACCTCCCTCAAATCCTCCTGTCCTGGCACAATATACTTGATGGCTGTCTCCAGCCGCTTGTGCCCCATGAGCCGCGCCACCAAGCACAAGTCGCCAGTGTCCCTGAGCAGCTGCTGCCCATATGTCTGGCGCAAAGAATAGGTGGACACGTTCTCCAAACCGGCCGCCTGAGCGTAGGTGTTCACCAGTCTCTGCACCGAGCGCGCCGACAAGGGCTCGCCCTTCCTGCTGAGAAAGAGGTGATCGCTCGTCCCGCCGAGGCGCTCATCCAAGTAAGCCTTCAGGGCTTTCCGAACTGAGCTGTTGAGGGGAATCTCCCGAGCTTGAGAAGCCCGTCGACCTCTGATCTTCAAGGCACCTCTATCATCGGACAGCGTGACATCGCCCAGCTTCAGTCGGGTTAACTCCCCCACCCGGATCCCCGTCTGCAGCATGACTTGCACTATGGCATAGTCTCTTCTTGTGAAACGCGAACCACCTCCGCGCACTGCATCGAGGAGGCGCTCTATCTCCGACCGATCAAGTCCTCTTGCCCCCTCAGACCGTGGCTGAGGCAGCAACTTGACGCCCTCGGAGGGATCCTCGTCAACCAACCCCTCCTGAACCGCATATCTGAAGAACTTCCGAATGGCCTGCAGGCGCCGATTAACGGTGGCAGGGGGATGCGCCCTCGCTATCACGAGCTGTAGGCAGTAGCGCCGAATCTCCTGAGTTGTGCCTGCCAGCGGCGACGGAGTGCCCTCTCTGGCGAGCCAAGAAGCAAACTGTCTGATGTCGCCCAGATAGCCCTTGACGGTAACTTGCGACAATCCCGAGTGCGCCAAGTACGTCTCATATCCAGCCAGAGTGTCCTGCAACTCGGGTTCATTCGTCGACATGCCGCTTCCTCAACGCTACAGTTCTTGATTGAGAGGTGTATTTATGGCAGATAATGCGACCTTATATGTAGTAAGTGTACCCGATGCTTTCTGGTGTGTCAAGGCGGGGTGCGTCGGTGGGCCCGGACAGCCTGAGCACGTGTCGAGGGTTGTGGAGCATGCTTTCACGTCGTAGTAATAGATAACTAGCATCTGCGTACAAAGTGGCTGCCCAAGAATGCTCTACAGAGTGGCTGTGGAGGCGTAGCAGCCATCCTTCACGAGAAGCCCATGAAGAAGGAGCCGCATTCGCCGCTGCAAGAGCAGGGGAAGCAGCGCTGTGCAACCGGCGCACACGAAGCCCAGGTCTTTCTGAGGCAGAACAACGAGACTCGCAACCGACCCATCGTGAAGACCAGAACTGACCTACCGCGGTGCACCCTGACTTTGGCAGACTTTGGCCCTGTGGAACCTGATGGTGATCTATGGAGCTACATCGAGGACAACTTGGGGGATGAGAACGTGCCATCCCGTCTGTGACGCGCCCTCATCTGCCGGATCGCACTCTGGCCCATTTCACTGAGTGGGCCACTAGACTCGCAGCGGAGTAGTGTCTGGATACCACTCACCAACTATGAAGCCGGAAGAGTCCCGTTGCCACACTTGTTGGCTGTGTTCGGAAAGCCTTATCGTCCCTCCGCACTGTACGGAGAGAGCGCATCAGACAGTACAGCCTCCGCCAACACTGAGCAATGCAGCTTGCCTTCCGGAAGCCCACCCAAAGCGTTGGACACGTCCTCGTTTCGGACGGCCAGCGCTTGTTCCACCGATTTGCCAATGATCAGCTCTGTGAGCGCGCTGGCGGCCGCTATGGCTGTCGGACAGCCGAAGACTTTCACCTTCGCGTCCACAATCGTGTCTTCCTCGATCCTCAAGTAGAGCCGAATGGTGTCTCCATCCGCTGGATTCCCCGCCTCGCCCACCGCACTGGCATCCTCAATGGACCCTACGTTGCGAGGGTTCTGGAAGTGATCCATCACCTTCTCGTTGTGCATCCTGCTGTTCCCCAGTGTTTCGGTTACCACGCTTCATTGACACACGGAACTACTGCCCAACTTGCCCGGTATTGTGCGCCATGAGAGAGGAAAGTGCAAGGTCGCTTTGACACCCTCGTCGGCTTCGGGTTTAGTAGGCCCCACAATATGGGGTCGAACTCGAGACGGTTTCGGCCCGCATTAGCCAGCACGCGTGACCAGATCAGATGGGTTTCTCGGCCAAAATGCTCACTGTGAATCTGTCCGACGGGGAGATTCGGCGAGTGGACTTGCCGGAAACCATCACCCGGCAGTTCCTTTCGGGGAGGGGGATCAACGCTTGGCTGCTGGCCCAGCACGTCGAGCCCGGCACCGACCCCCTTGCACCTGAGAACATCCTGGTCCTTAGTTGTGGCCTCCTCACCGGCACCCCGGCTCCTTCATCCTCCCGTCTCCACGTCAACGCCCTCTCGCCTCTCACCGGTCTGCTCGGCAGCTCCAACGTCGGAGGCCACTTCGGCGCTGAGTTGCGCGCCGCCGGCTTCCAGACGCTACTCGTCCGCGGCCGCGCCCAACGCCCGGTGACGCTGTGGATAGACCGGGACGAGACTGAACTCCGCCAGGCTTCCCACCTGTGGGGCCTCGACACGCGTGCAGCGACCGAGGCGCTCCAGCACGAGTTGGGCAAGACGGCCAGACTCATGGTCATCGGCCCTGGCGGCGAGAACGGGGTGCGCTACGCTTGCATCATGACCGGCACGCGCCACTCCGCTGGACGGACCGGCATGGGCACGGTGATGGGGGCCAAGAACCTCAAAGCCATCGCCGTGCGCGGGCAGAGGCGGCGCATCGAGCACGACGAGGCCACTGGTGCCTTGGTCCGCGGGTATGTGGACAAGTTGCGCGCCTCCCCCCGCTACGAGACCTGGGCTCGCTTCAGTAACACTGCCCTGGTCGCCTGGGCCGACGAAGCCGGCCTCCTGGCTACGCGCAACTATCGCCGCGTGCGCTTCGAGGGTGCCCGCGGCATCGACGGCCAGCGCCTCGTAGAGTACGTCACTCGGGCCCGATCCTGCTACCGCTGCCCTGTGCACTGCAAGGCCAAGATCGAGATTCGAGAAGGGCGCTACGCTGGCACGAGGGGCGAACGGCCGGACATCGAGCCCATTATCAATCTGGGTTCCAAGTGCGGAGTGGATGACCCCGAGGCACTTCTGTATCTCTACAACTTGGCCGGGACACTGGGCATTGACGCCATCTCAACCGCGGGCGTGCTGGCCTTCGCCATGGATCTGTACGAGCGAGGCATCCTCTCTGGCGAGGACACCGATGGCGTCGAACTGACCTGGGGCGACGCGGAGGCCATGGAGACGATGATGCACTCCATCGCCCTCAGGAAAGGCTTTGGCGCCGTCCTGGCTGAGGGGGTGCGACGGGCAGCCGAGGTGATTGGCAGGGCGGCGGAGGCGTGCGCCTACCACAGCAAGGGATTGGAGTTGACGGGTTACGACCCGCGAGGCGGGATGGGCACCGCCCTGGGCTACGCTGTGTCGACCCGGGGTGGCGATTTCACCAGCGTTTACGCCGTGCCCGAGTATCGGTGGAACCCAGAACAGGGCCGGGAGTGGTTCGCCTCTGAGAAGGCTGTGGATCGCCTGTCGGTCGAAGGCAAGGGTCAGTTAGTCAGACGGGCGATGGTCGTGTCGGCGGTCCTCGATGCCCTGGGCCTCTGTAAGGTGCCGGTACTGTCGATTGTGTGCGACTACAGCCTGCGGGACGAGGCCGCGTTGACGGCGGCTCTGACCGGCTGGCACACCACGGCAGACGAACTGGCGCTGGCTGGAGAGCGCATCGTCAACGCGGAAAAGCTCATCAACAAGCATCTTGGCGCCGGCCACGCTGACGACGACTTACCGGACCACTTCGTCGAAGATCGTGTCCCAGACCCTGGTCCAACGCAGGGCATGACGGTGGACATTGAGCAGCTGAGGAGAGATTTCTACTCGGCGATGGGGTGGCACGACGACGGGAATCCCGCGCCAGGGAAACTGCACGAACTCGATCTGGACTCCTTTGTGCAGTGCGCATCTCTCACGCACTTCGCAGACACAGCAGCGTCACCTCAGGCCGGCAGTTGAACCGTACCGGAGGGGCGATGAGTCCTATGCCCCGGTTGACATAGACCAGCGTGGTGGGCCCTCGGACGAGTCCGCTCGCGTACTTCTCCCCAAAGCAGGAGGGCACCACTGGCCTACCGAGGAGGGGCAGACGGACCTGCCCCCCGTGCGTATGGCCGCATAGCGCCAGATCGATCCTCGCGTCCGGAAGCATCTCCGTGAAGTCAGGGTTGTGCACCTGGAGCAGCCGGGGCTCATTAGCGGGTATCTCCTCCAGCAATGTGGACAGCCTCTCCCCAGTACCCTGCCACGCAGCACCAAAGTCGCTGAAGGAGCCGCCGTAGAAGCCAGCCGTGTAGCCAGTGTCCTCCACGCCCAACAGCCAGATGCGGGTATTGCCAACGTACACAGCCTGCGCCTCGTCCCGCAGCACCCTGATGCCTGCGCCTTCAACGCTGGCCGCCACTTGGTCAGCTCCGGTCCAGACATCGTGGTTTCCCAAGACAGCGAAGACCCCGGACTGCGCCTTGAGCGAGGCGAGTTCACGCGCGCAGGGCTCGCTGTAGCTCGCTGAGCCATATACGAAGTCGCCGGTCAAGACGATGAGTTCAGGACCCAGGTCGTTGGCGATCTCCACACTGCGGCGCACGCGCTCGGCGCTCACGTATCGTCCCAGGTGGAAGTCGCCAAGTTGGGCGATGGTGAAGCCCTCCATCGCCTCCGGCAGGCCTGGCAGAGGAACGTCAACCTTGGTGACCTCTAGCCAACCCGGCTCCACTTGCGTGACGTACGCCGGTCCTAGGACGCATGCCGCCGCGCCCCCCAGGAGGGCCCCGCAACCCAGCTGGAGGAACTGGCGGCGTGAGACTCGGGGCACCTTGCTCGGGTCTTGAGACATCTTCGTAAGAACAGCCTGGTTGTGAGGCTCTGACCTATTGCTGATGGGACTAGATTCTACTGCCAGATGGCACGCAGCACAACCTCCGTCGAAGAGAGTGCGGAAAAACACACTGGAGAGATGTCGCTCTCCCCCTGGTTGGGGGGAGCGATGGACTCGGTTTGGACAGGCGGAGAAGCAGGCGTGTCAGCATCCCTCAGCCTCCTTCCATGAACTCATGACAGGCCCTCCGTCAAGGGAGTGGAATGCCGCCCCATTACAGGGTGTTCGAGTCCCGCACGGACTTTGTGACCTGTGCGCGGGATTTGATTCCCTCGCGCACTTGATGAGGGTGCAGAATAGTGACGTCTACATGAAGGACGCGCCGGCCTGAAGTCCTGCGCTACGAAGTGGAAAGCCGGCTTCAGCCGGTTCCCCAACATGCATCCCGCGCATCCCCCATGGTTGGTGGGGGCCAGTCTCTGACCCAATCCGTCGCGATGAAGGTTTTTCCACACCCTCGTTGAAGAGCGTACGATGGTTGGAGTCGTTGTATCCTTGATGCTGCTGTCGCATCTCCTCAATGTACTGCCGGGCCTCTGGGTGTTGCGACGCGCCAGCGCTCCATTGGCAGCAGACCGGTCTCAGACAGATTCTCTGGAAATGCGGGTGACGGCAAACCAGACACGGCTTGACCACACATCGCGGCTTCCTGCTGTTCGCACCTTTCGTCGTTGCTTGCAGGCAACAAGCCCAACAGCAAAAACCCTTCTGCGGAAGCGCACCGCTTGCTTTCACAAGGAGGGCATGGGACAATCTCGCACACTCTAACGAAAGGCAGGCAAAGCCAAGTGAGAAACTCAGCTTTCACCACACTCACGATCATCGCTTTGACGGCGATCTCCCTGTCCGCTTGCGGCGCTCCGACGCCGGACCCCACCCCCACGCCGTTGCCACCAACGCCCACCTCTTCTCCATCGCCGACGCCTACCCCGATACCTCCTACCCCAACACCGATGGGCATGGAGCCCAACTACACCGAGCCTGCCTGGGGTCTCTCACTCTGGTATCCCGAGCATTGGGTCTCTGACGTGCAGGCAGAAGGGCTGATTTTCGCCACCTCAGAGGAACTTATAGAAGGAAGTGAATTCTTAGCAGGAGCGGCCATGGGCGTGCTCCGTGCAGAACTACAGACGGGGCAAATGGTCGACGAGTTCTTGCAGATGAGGCTGGAGGAACTCCACTTCGAGGACATGGCGACCAGCGACCAAGAAGCTCGCACTATAGGTGGGCAGCCTGGGCTAATCGTTACCCTCGAGGGGACGCCAGAACATGGAGAATACCCACTGAGAGGATTCATGGCCGTCGCTCGCCGAGGCGACTGGGGATACCTATTCTTGGGTGTCTCAGCCGCCCACGAGTGGTCAGAGTATGGTTCAACCCTCGAAGAGATGCTCTCCAGTGTGCGGTTCGAGGAGATCGAGCACTTCTACGCCAGCAGCGAAATGGGCCTGACCATGTGGTACCCTGAGATTTGGATCTACGAAGACGACTATGACCGAGTCACCCTCGCCACTTCCGAGGGCGTACTTCAATCGGGGAGCCTAGAAACTGGTGCCGCCATGCTGGTGAGAACATCACCATTGAGAGAGGCATCACTTGAAGAGTGGTTCAAGAGCACGGTGGCCGAGATCAAGTTCCGAGATGGTGGTCCGACGGCGAAGGTCAAACCGCGCACGATCGGAGGGCGAGACGGACGAATCCTGACCTTCGAGGGCATTCCCGCAGGGAGCCAGCTCGGCCTGAAAGGCTTCATGGCAGCCACTGAATATGGAGAGTGGGGATACTTCTTCCTCGGCGCCTCTGGAGCGGATGAATGGTCCGAGTACGGTCCAATGCTGGAAGAGATGCTGGATAATGTCCAGTTCACGGAGTAGTTGGGCGCGAAGTAGCGTCATCACTTCCGACAATGGGTCAGACGATGAACGTGTGTAGGCTCACGGCATGCCGTGAGCCTACGACCCACCCAAGTCCCTTCTGCAATGCGCGAAATTCCCCAGTGTGTGCTTTTCCGCACCATTGGCTTGCCTTCCACGCCCAATCGTAGACTGTCCGCGCAGTATTGACGTCCCCTGGCTCGCTCCCTGGCGGAGTCACGCGGTGGTCCCGTCCAATATCGAGACCACAGTATATGGGCACCAATTCTGGCATCGCCCCAACATGTAGTGATGGGCAGGCGCAAGTGCGTCGAGTCAGATGTTATCACCACGACTCATCAGGTCAGGCACCATGGTCACTGCCCCACCGGGCGCTTGACGCCACCATCTGGTCAGGCTGGCACGAATCTTGCCCCCGTACATAAGCAGAGGCTCCTTTGCGAGTGATCGGGTTGGGCAGCGGCCTGTTCAACGCTGCCTATTTGCGACGCGAGGCTTCCGGGCTTGCCCCCGGACTGATCAGTCAAGCCGTCCAGTGGAGAAGCTGTGCCAAGATGGATAGTGAACACAAGAAAAAAGAGCAATTGCAGCGAGAACTGGCAGAATGCCGAGAACGGGTCGCCCAATTAGAGCTATCTGAGACCGAGCGGCTCAGAGCGGAGCAAGCACTGCATCGATATGCGAGCCAGCTTGATGCACTGCGACATCTGGGGCAGGACCTGTGCACCCCCCGAGGACATAACCATCTTCTTCACTGCATCCTCTCACGCGCTGTTGAACTGGCAGGAGGAACAGCAGGTGAGCTCTATGGGTACAACGCAAAGCTAGATGTTCTGGAGTGTGCAGCGGTCGCCGGGCCCGACCTACCACCCGTCGGTAGCGTCGTCAGACGAGGCGAGGGGCTCGCCGGTAGAGTGTGGGAGAGCGGGGATACTGTCATCGTAGAGGACTACAACAACTGGGACGGGCACACTCCTCTTGACCGACGATCTCCCAAGATCGCCGCGGTCGGTGTGCCAGTCCGTCATGCAGACAGGTTTGCAGGCGTGCTGAGCGTTTTCCTGGACTCGGAGGAAGGCTTCACCAAAGCCGACACAGAACTGCTCAGCCTCCTAGCCAGCCCCGCAGCTCTCATCATCGAGAACGGTCGCCTAGTCGAGATCCAGCGGCGCCGCCTTCGACAGGCGGAGACCATAACCGAGGTCGGACGCACCATTACGGCCATCCTAGACCTCGACGCCCTGCTGTCGCGAGTAGTGGACCTCATCGCCGACCACTTCGGATACTACTTCGTCCACGTCTTTGAGGCCGACTCTGAAGCGGGACGCGCGGCATTCAGGGCGGGCACCGGGTTTGGCGGGCAGATCTTGAAGGAGCAAGGCCTCTCCCTGAAGATAGGCGAAGAGGGAATCATCGGATGGGTAGCTGGCGCCGGGGAGCCACTCATCGCCAATGACGTGGACAAAGAGCCTCGCTACTACTTCCACCCTGCCCTCGCAGACACCAGATCGGAGTTGGCGGTCCCTATTCGGCTTCGCGACGAGGTGGTTGGAGTGTTGGACGTCCAGAGCGAAGAGCTGGGTGCTTTCGACGAAAGTGACCTGGCGACCCTGGAAACCCTTGCTGACCAACTGGCGGTGGCCATGGAGAACGCCCGTCTCTATGAGCAGGAGCAGAAGCGAAGTCGGGAGCTCTCCATCCTCCTGGACGCCGCTCAAGCCTTGGCGTCCTCCCTCGATCTCGAGGAGCTTCTCGAAACCATAGCTCGCAAGGCGAAGGAACTAACGAAGGCCGACGGTACCAGGATCCACCTCATCCAACCTGATGGCAAGACCCTCAAGCCCTTGGTCGTCCTGGAGGACAAAGCTGAGCAGATTCTGGCAGTCTCTCTCCAGGTGGGCGAGGGCGTCACCGGGCATGTGGCCGCTACCGGGATAGCGGAGATCGTCAACCACGCAGAGCGTGATCCCAGAGGGATTCGGGTCCCTGGGACCCCCGACGAGCCGCAGTCGCTGTTATGCTCACCTCTCGTCTCCAAGGGTGAGGTCATCGGTGTCATGACTCTGTCTCTAGAGGGTGACAGGGAGTTTAGAGAGGCCAGCCTTCCACTGGTAACCAGCTTGGCCAATCACGCCGCAACCGCCATCGAGAACGCCCGCCTGTACGAGGAAACCAAGCGGTTGGCAGCGACGGATCCCTTGACTGGCGTGTGGAATCGACGCCATATCGCAGAACATCTCAGAACGGAGGTCGCTCGCGCCGGACGCTTCGGGCGCGAACTCTCGGTGCTAGTAATGGACATAGACAACCTCAAGGCGTTCAACGAGACCTATGGGCATCCAGCGGGAGACGAGGTCATCCGAACAGTAGCTCAGGTACTCCTCACCTCGAGCCGTGACATAGACCCCGTGGGTAGATATGGCGGCGACGAGTTTGCCATCGTCCTTCCAGAGACCGGCCCCGAAGGCGCGGCCGTCGTTGCCGGTAGGATCTTGGACGCCTTGAAGGAGAGTCCCTTCCAGGCACCGGACGGCCGCATTGTCCC
This sequence comes from uncultured Anaerolineales bacterium, assembly GCA_964573815.1. GTDB lineage: Bacteria > Chloroflexota > Anaerolineae > UBA7937 > B3-Chlor > CAYGAW01. Next base: position 6,772 of record CAZNMJ010000047.1, on the reverse strand, counting down.
CATAAGCATCAGCATAGGCTCAGCGTCCTATCCCTCAGACACCGATGAGGTCGACCGCCTATTCTCGCTTGCGGATACCGCTCTCTACAGGGCCAAGGCGGTTGGTGCAGGGAGATTCGCTTCGCTTGCGGGAGAGCCCGAGCCGGCCGCGAGGGAGATGGCCGCTGAGTTCGACATACTGCAAGGTTTGCTGATCACCGTCGATGCCAAAGACCACTATACCTTCAAGCACTCCCAAGAGGTGGCCAAACACTGCCACGCCCTCGCTCAAGCCGTGGGCGTATCAGAAAGGGAAATGAGGGCTCTGAGGGTCGCAGCTGAGCTTCACGACGTGGGGAAGATAGGGGTCCGTACCGACATCCTACGAAAGCCAGGACCACTGGACCCCGACGAATGGAAGATGATCTACGAGCATCCTCGCCTGGGACACATGCTGCTGCGCCAGGTACCAGAGAAGGACATCGTGCTCAAGGCCGTGCTGCACCACCACGAGCGCTACGACGGGATGGGCTATCCCAGCGGCCTTGAAGGCGAAGAGATCCCTCTGCTCGCTCGTATACTGGCAGTGGCTGATGCCTTCTCCGCCATGATGACTGATCGTCCCTACCGCAAGGCCTTGACCCTCGATGAAGCCCGCGATGAACTGCTCCGTAACGCCGGAAAGCAGTTCGATCCCCAGCTGGCCCAAGAGTTCATTGCTTTGCTTGACAACGGCCAGATTGAGTAGCCTCCATCGACTCCAACGATGGCCAGCACAACGGCGTGCGCTGAGGACCCGGTCTCGTCGCGCAACTCGAAGCGATTACCTGCACCCTCGTGCCTCTCTCGATGAAGAACTACAGGCCGTGACAGACTCCGCCGCACAAGGGCCTGCAAGGACAAGCGGTGACCTCCACGCGTACGATAGGCGGGTCGGCCTAGGGAGGCAGGGCTTCTCTGCTCGATCAGCGCTCTAGGCGGTGGTCAGTCGGAGCCATCGGCTTGAGCACCTCCTTCATCGGCCAGCCGATGCACTGACCCGACCGGTGGCTGGGCCATGGCCCGGCGCGACTACTGCTTCTCGTAGGGCTTCCCTTCCTCCGCCGGCGGCCTCACCCGCCCAACTACCCCAGCCACAACGATGATGGTCAAGATGTAAGGCGCCATCTGCAAGAACTCAGGCGGGATAGAGACGTTGACAAAAGGCAGCACCGGCTGAAGGATCTGCATCTTGACCTGCAGGGCATTGGCGAAGCCGAAGAGAAGCGCCGCCGCGAAGCCGCCAATGGGATTCCAGTTGCCAAAGATCATGGCCGCCAGGGCCACGAACCCCTGACCTCGTGTCATGGCGTCCTCGAAGGTTCCCACCTGTCCCAGCGAGAAGTAGGCGCCGCCTACGCCTGCGATCAGCCCACCGATGATGACGCTGATGTAACGCATGCGGTTGACGTGGACACCCACCGTGTCGGCGGCGCGGGGGTGCTCGCCACAGGCGCGCATCCGCAATCCCCAAGGGGTGAAGAAGACCACGTAGTTCACCGCCACGAGCAAGATGAGCATGATATACGTCGTGGGCTGGTTGTCGAAGAGGATCGGTCCCACGATGGGGATGTCCGAGAGTAGCGGGATGGCTATTGCATCAAAGTGACCGGGCGTGCTCAAGCCGGCCGGTTCCAGCACACGGAGGTTCAAGAAGCGGGTAGCTCCCACCGCCAGGATGTTGATCACCGTTCCGGAGACGATCTGGTCCACCTTGTACTTAATGGACAACACGGCATGGACCCCCGCCATCACCCCGCCCATAAGGCTGGCCGCAATCAGCCCCATCCAGAGGTTGTCAAAAAGGGCCGCAAAGGCGACGCCCGTGAACGCGCCAAAGAGCATCATGCCCTCGATGGCGATATTGATGATGCCCGACCGCTCGCAGAGGAGGCCGCACATGGCTCCGAGGGTCAGCGGAGTGGCCGCGATCAACGTGGCCTGGATCATTCCCGGCAGGTTCAGGGTGGTGCCGCTGGTCATCCAGACCAGAAAAGCAAAGGCCGCCAAGACGGCGAGAGCCATGGTAAGCCACGCACGTAGAGCGGCTAGGCCGCGATAGAGTCGCAGCCCGGCCGCAAAGAGGCAAAGCACACCGATAGCGTAAAGCGTTGGCTGGGATGACAAGGAAAAAAGCGTGCCCAGCATGTCGTCGGTGAAGGCGGCCTGGTCTCCGGCCTGGGTGCCAAAGGCCCCCAATACCAGGATGCTGCCCCCCACCAGCAACATCAAGACGGTGATGAGTATGTCCCGCCAGTTGAGGCCAGGCGCTTTGGTAACGCTCACGGCTCGCGCTTGAACTGCCATATCTCCCTCCGTTATGCCCCCCACCCCCGCGAGAAGACGGCCATCTCGGCCTCAATCTCCTCACGGCGTCGTTCGCGGAAGCGGTAGATAGCACGGATAATGGCGGGCGCCGCGATGAAGACGATGACCAACGCCTGCACAATCTGCACAATCTCGGTGGGGATGCCAGCCACCGACTGCATCCGAGCCGACCCTGCTCTAAGTACGCCGAAGATAATGGCGGCCGCAACCACCCCTGCGGGATGGCTCTTGCCCAACAGCGCCAAAGCGATGGCGTCAAAGCCATACCCGGCCCGGAAGCCGAGAGCGACGTTGCGCGTGATGCCCAACCCCTGGCTAGTCCCAGCCAGGCCCGCCAGACAGCCGCTGAGGAACATCGCCAACACATACGCTTTGGGTACACTCATGCCACCGTAGCGGGCTGCATGAGGATTGGCTCCCACGGTCCGGAACTCGTAGCCCCAGGTCGTCTTGAACAAGAACCAGCCGGTTATGACCGCAGCCACCAGCGCCAGCACGAAGCCCCAGTGAACCGTGACGGGGTGATCCAGGAAGCGGGGTAGATAGGCGCTGGGCGCAACCTCCTGGGTCCGACAGGTGCCCCGGGTGTACTCCAGCGGCCCGCACAACAGCCAATCGGCTAGGCGGAAAGATACGTAGTTGAGCATGATGGTAGTGATCACTTCGTGGGCGCCGGTCCGCGCTCTGAGGAAACCCGCTATCGCGGCCCAGAATCCACCAGCCACCGCTCCTGCCAGAATGCAGAGCGGCAGGTGAACGAACCATGGCAAGCCCGTGAAGGAGAACCCAACGACAACTGCCGCAATCCAGCCAATGCCAATCTGCCCCTCCGCACCAATATTGAACAGCCCGGCGCGGAAGCCGAGGGCCACTGCCAGGCCGGCGAAGATATAAGGTACGGACTGCACCATGCTATCGCTCGGACCACGCAAGGCGGACAACAAGGGCTTGATCCCCTCCCCGCTCAGCCAACTGCCTATTGCCTCCCAGATGTCGCCAGGGTTGCCAAACGCGCCTTGATACAGGGCGACATATGCCGTTCTCAAGTTGCGGAGTCCCACTACGAGGGCTTCAACAACGTTACCGGCTCGTAAGGCCGCGTAGACCGCCTGATCGGTGAAGATGATCACCAAGCCTCCAATGAGGAGCGCTGTGAAGATGGACAGGAGAGGTATCGCCAGGTCGCGCAAACGCGCGCCTAGCCAGGCCCGCATCCACGGCCAACCGCCCCGCGTGATGGATACCAGCGCCAACACCACCAGGCCGATCAAGACAGTGATGGGCCACAATCCTAAGGCAATCAACAGCAACAGCATCAACCACTTGCTGGCCAACGCGGCCACGCCGGCCAGTACCGCCAGCGCAGCCAAGCGGACCCACAACGGTAGCGACGCGAGCCGTTGATTCAGTCCGGACGACGACCTCTTTTCAGTCAACGGTCACTTCCCCTTTCTCCTCCTCGAGGCTGGCCCCGGCCATCATCAACCCCAATTCCTCACGGGTGATCTTGTCAGCATCCACAGTGCCCACGATCCTTCCCTCGTACATCACCGCGATGCGATCCGAGAGAGCCATGATCTCGTCCAACTCCACTGAGACCAAAAGCACGGCGACCCCAGCGTCGCGCTTCAGGACGATCTGACTATGGATGTATTCTACAGAACCCACGTCCAGTCCTCGCGTCGGTTGCGCAGCGATCATCAACTTGATAGGGCGGGAGAACTCACGGGCCACAATCAGCTTCTGTTGGTTGCCGCCTGACAGGGTTTGGGCTGGGAGAATGATGCTGGGGGTACGTACATCGAATTCTTTCACGACGCGGTCAGCGTATTCGTAGACCTCCTCGAATTGAATCACCGGCCCCTGCGCGTAGGGCTCTAAGTAGTATGTGGACAACACCACATTGTCGAAGATGGGGAACGTCATCACCAGACCGTCCTGTTGCCGGTCCTCGGGAACGTGAGCCACGCCCAGTTCAGTAATGCGGCGAGGCGCTGTGTTGGTGACATCCTTACCCAGAATGTGCACTGTGCCCCCCGTGGCTGGATGGAGCCCCGTAAGCACCTCTACCAGCTCCGTCTGGCCGTTTCCCTGCACACCGGCGACGCCGAGTATCTCCCCTGCCCGCACGAAGAGGTCCACGCCCCGTAGCACTCGGTGACCCCGCGCGTCCTCCGCGGTCAGACCGCTCACCTCCAGCACTACATCACCGGGTGAGGCGGGGCCCTTGTCCACCAGCAGATCCACCTCGCGCCCGACCATCATCTCCGCCAGTTCCTCCCGCGAAGTGTCCGCCGGTCTTGTCTCGCCCACCAGCCGGCCGTCCCGCAGGACGATCACCCGGTCGGCGATGGCCATCACCTCTTTCAGTTTGTGGGTGATAAAAATGATGGACTTTCCCTGGTCCGTTAGCGACTGCATGATCTCGAAGAGTTCTTCGGTTTCCTGCGGGGTGAGCACAGCCGTGGGCTCGTCGAGGATGAGAATCTCCGCCTCACGGTACAGCGTCTTGATGATCTCCACGCGCTGTTGAACGCCTACGGGAATGTTCTCCACAATTGCGTCGGGGTCCACGGCCAAGCCGTACTGCTCCGATAATTCACGGATGCGCGCTGCTGCCGCGCGCCTGTAGATAGCCGTGTTGAGTACTTTCAGGGCAGGAAAAGAGGAGGCGGCGAAGAGTAAAGACACAATCACGAGGAACGGAAGCTGCCCTGTGCTGCCCAGAATCAAACCCACGGCTATCGATAGAGCTGCACTACCCAGAGCCGTGATTGGGAAATAGATGCGGAACCCGAGTTTGGTCAACCAGCCCAGCACCATGACCAGGGCCAAGATCCCCGCCACGGCTGCGCCACCTGCGAGTGCGGCCAGACCCCATTGCAGCACGTTGTCCAGCGCAAAGAAACCGCCTACAAGGAGTAGCACGGCCCCGGCGCCACCGGCGATCCCTAGAGTCCGCCAGGAGAAGGACGGTCTGGTCGGCTCGGCGCCCATTACGATGTTTTCGGCCACCGTGAACACCGGAACCAATTGAAAGTGCTGGTGGACCATGCCGATGCCCAGAGCGATCGCATCGTTTGGGTCCGCGATCTCAACCCCCTTGCCCTGCACTTCAATATCGCCCTCATCAGGTTCGTACAGGCCGTAGAGGATGTTCATGAGGGTGCTTTTCCCAGCGCCGTTCTCGCCCAGAAAGGCCAAGATCTCTCCCTCATTGAGCGAGAAGCTGATCTGGTCGTTGGCCAGCACCCCGGGGAAGCGTTTCGTCGCGTTGCGAACTTCGAGGATGGGGGCCATCATCGCTCCCTTCTTGATCAGCGGGTCATCGCAATGGGCTCTCCGCGCCATAGTAGCCCGCTCGCGTCAGTCCCGCTTTGTTACTATGGGCGGTGCTGGGTAGTGGCCCAGCACCGCCCTCAGACTGCGTCAAGTTCGGGTTTGGCTACCCTTCCCAGCCGGTGTCGATCGAGCCGTCGATGACCCCCAGCGCGATTTCATTCAGTTCCTGGACGATGTCCTCGGGTATCTGGCCCTCGAAATCGTGGAATGGCGCCAAGCCCACGCCGGTATTCTCCAAGGTTCCGACGTAGACGCCTCCTCCCGCGAATTCGCCCTCGAGCAGACCCTCCACCGCTCCAAACACCGCGTTGTCCAGGCGCTTCAAGGTAGACGTGATGAGGATGTCCTTTTCGTTCGGTAGCGTGAAGTACTGGTCCACGTCCACACCGACGCCCCACTTGCCGCGCTCCTTGGCCGCCGTGAGACCGCCGTTTCCGGTCTTGCCGCCGATGCCGTAGATTACATCCACGCCCTCATCGATCAGCGAGTTGCCCTGGATCTTGCCATCGTCGGGAGCCTCGAAGTCGCCCACGTAAACGCCCTTCCACTGGACGTTCGCGTCGTGCTGCTCATTGTAGTACTTGATCCCAGCGTCGTGGCCCGCGACGAAGATTTCGACCGTCGGGATCTGCATGCCAGCCACGTAGCCGCACTGTGGGTCGTCCGGATCCTGAGTGTGAGCCCAGTATGCCCCCAGGTATCCGCTCAGGAAGGCGGCTTCATCCGTGGCAAAGACGATGCCCTGCACGTTGGGGATGCCTGGAGCGTAGGCGTAGTCCACGATGCCGAAGCTGACGTCGGGATACTCCGCAGCCATCTTAGCAGTGGCGTCCCCTAGCAAGAATCCCACGGTGATGATCAGGTCATAGTCCTGCTCTGCAAACTCGGTGATGTTCTTCTCGTAGTCCGCTTGAGCCTGGCTCTCGATGAACTGGGCGCAGACTCCCAGCTCCTCCTCGGCCATCACCAGACCCTCCCAGGTATTCTGGTTGAAGCTGGCGTCGTCAATGCCGCCCACGTCCGACACCATACCAACCAGCGCCGTGCACTCAGCCTCAGGTGGCTCCGTGGGCTCCGGCGGCGG
>CAZNMJ010000046.1:13028-17172 GCA_964573815.1 uncultured Anaerolineales bacterium | reverse complement strand
GTGGCCCGAGCACCCGTCTGGTCTCCCGATGGGACCCAGATAGCCTTCTACTTCGAGACAGAGGGCTTGACGGCGCCCAAGAAGATGTGCATGGGGGACGATTGCAGAACGATTCCCCCCCAGCCTCAGAGCGAGTCGCATCTAGGGGTGGTGGACGTGGCTGATGGGTACCTGCACCAACCCTACAATGACCGCTTTTCCTACTCCCCCACCTGGTCTGCCGACGGAGAATGGCTAGTCTATGATGGAGGTGATAGCGGCGCAACCCCGTCCGAGCTCCACGGGCTGTGTTTGACCACGGTGGAAGGCCCCAACAACACTGTGTTGACCAACAATGTGCATGACCACTTCCCGGTATGGTCTCCGGACGGTACTCGCATCGCCTTCATGCACTGGCAGCACGACCATTGGGAGATCTACATCATGAACGCTGATGGGAGCGATCGCCACCCATTGACCAGCAGTTCCGCCTACGTGAGGCCACGGCCCAACAACGTGTCGCCAGCGTGGAGCCCTGACGGTGAGCAAATCGCCTTCCTGTCGGACCGCAGCGGGAAATGGGAGTTCTACGTGATGGACGCCGACGGCAGTAACCAGACGAAGATACTCGAAAATGTTACAGAATCCCTGGAGATCCAATACACTGGCGTCAACGAACGGGTGATCTCGTGGGGACCATAACAAGCGCCCTTGCTCGCCCGAGGGGGATCTCGGACGGGCCCACGGAAGCGTTGACATACGCTCCACCGTACAGTATGATTACTTTCATCCGGACCCGGGATGCGAGCGGTTTACGGGAGATAGTCCATGAGCAAAGTACTGGTAGTAGATGACGATCCCGGCATCGTGAAGGTCGTGCGGGCCTATCTGGAGCAAGACGGCATTCAGGTCGTGGTGGCCTACGATGGAAAGAAGGCCATGCAGATCGCACGCCACGAGAAGCCAGACCTGGTGGTCCTTGATCTGATGCTACCCGAGATGGACGGATGGGACGTGTGTCGGGCCATGCGCAAAGAATCCGATGTGCCCATCGTCATGTTGACGGCACGCGTGGAGGAAAGCGACAAGCTGGTCGGATTGGAACTCGGCGCCGACGACTATGTGACCAAACCATTTTCGCCCCGCGAGTTGGTGGCGCGAGTGCGCGCCGTACTGCGTCGGGTCGAGGGTCTGCCTCCTGAGCCCGAAAGGATCTCTCGGCGGGACATCACAGTGGATATTACTCGACATGCAGTGACGATTGGAGACAAATCCGTCGACCTAACGCCGACTGAGTTCGATCTGCTGGCGACGCTCATGGGAGATCCAGGGAGGGCTTTCACGCGCTCTCAGCTTTTAGAGCAGACCCAGGGATACGCCTACGACGGTTACGAACGAACCATCGATGTTCACATCAAGAACCTGCGCAAGAAGATCGAAGCCGATCCCAGGAATCCACAACGCATCAAGACTGTGTATGGAGTAGGCTACAAGTTCGATGAGTAGTCTGGTGAGGAGTCTTTGGTTCAAACTGACAGCCGCTCTGGTGCTCGTCACGTTGATAGCGGTCGGCTTGTCAATCCTCATACCCAGCCTAGTGACGGTGAACAGCTTTCGCACGCTCGTCCAGATCAACCGAGCGACCGAGAGGGAAGACTTGGTCGAAGCTCTGGCAAGCTACTATGCTAGCGAAGGCAGTTGGGAAGGCTTGGGCTTCCGATTGGTCTGGCCGAGAGGCCACATGGGACACGGGATGGGCCCGGCACCCGGTCGACCGTGGGCGTTCCAGTTGGCTGACCAGAACGGGGTGATCATAGCGGGGTCACCTACAGGCGAAATTGGACGCCAACTCTCACCGGACGAATTGGCCGCGGCTACACCTATCGAGTTGGAAGGCCAGACCGTCGGCTTCCTGCTGCGCAACCCTCAGCTGCGGAGCTTCAGCGAACCCGAAGAGGCGTTTCTGAGGCAAGTGAGCCTGATCATCGTCCCCGTAGCTATCCTTGCTTGCGCCGTGGCCATCATCCTTGGGCTCTTCCTCACGTGGCAGTTGACAGGCCCCTTGCGCAAGCTGACCGCCGCTGCGCAGGCTATCGCCGCCGGTGACCTGAGTCAGAGAGTGGACATCAGGTCAGAAGATGAGCTTGGCCAACTAGGCCAAGCTTTCGACGACATGGCAGACAGCCTGGACCGAACCGAGAAGCTGCGCCAGAACATGGTGGCCGACATAGCCCACGAACTGCGCACCCCTTTGTCCGTGATGCGCGGCAATCTGGAAGCCATCCTGGACGGGGTGTTCGAGCCCTCAAACGAGAACATCTCCTCCATCCACAAGGAGACCGTGCTTCTGACCCGGTTGGTGGATGACTTGCAGGAATTGGCCTTGGCCGAAGCCGGCCAGCTGAGAATCGAACGGGAGTCTACAGATCTCAGAGCGCTTATCGATCGTACCGTGAGGAGTGTGAGTCCGCACGCCGAGAGGGACAACTTGACCATCGTCAAGGACCTACCTGATGATCTGCCCTCGGTCAGCGTGGACCCTCAGCGTATCGGCCAGGTTTTGTTCAACCTGCTGGACAACGCCCTACGACACAGCCCCGAGGGCGGCACCGTCACTGTGAAGGCCAGCGAACAGGAAGGAGCGCTGCAGGTCGATGTCACCGATCAGGGGCCAGGGCTGAGCGACGAGGAACTGTCGTTAGTCTTCGAGCGCTTCTACCGAGGGGACAAAGCCCGCGCGCGAGCGACGGGGGGCGCTGGCTTGGGCCTCACCATCGTCAAGCAACTCGTGGAGGCGCACGGGGGAAGGGTCTGGGCCGAAAGCGAGGCTGGCAAGGGAGCCACTTTCTCTTTCACGCTGCCGCTTTGATTCGTCGACCGGTCACAAGCTCGCACACTAGAGCTCAAGCAGGCCCAGGTGCTCCCAGATCCGGCAGAAAGTGACCAGCATCTCCGTCACCCTCTTCCCCGTCTCCAGCTCTATCAGATCGCTGATTTCCTGCACATTTCGCTCCCCGTCGGCCCAGTAGAGGAGTAAGGGTGGGTATACCCAGGTGGCCTCTGGGCGTTCCTTGTAGATGCGCCACCAAGCCTCCCAATCCTCCTCGTTCATCCTGTTCAGATAGTCCTTCAGGTCGAGGGGTCCTCGACACAGCCGACGCGGAACCATTTGACCAGCCTCTTCCTCTGCGGGACCTTGGCGCGGCTTGCCACGAGTATAGGGGATCAGGTCCTCAACCCTCGCAAGCTCTGCTTCGGCGAAGGCAAGGGCCTCTTTCTGCCAAGTAGTCACATCGACTTCAGCGAGGCGTCGTAGCGATTCCAGAGCTCCACCGTTGCGTTCCGCCAGGAAGCGCACGCGTTCAGCCAGCAACTCTCTGTCCCGCGGTGAGTCCTCGCCTGCCACGGCCGACTTGACCCCTTCCCGGATCACGGCCAGAACGCGTGTCTTGAAGCGGGAAACCATCTCCTGCCCCAACCAAGCGACCTCTCTCTCGCCCGCGTTGGCCAGGAAACATGCATAGGTCGCGGCAATGGTCCCCACTCGTGCCAGCATGGTCGGATCCACCTTGTCCAACGTATCCGTACTCGTGTGGTAGAACTTGTCCGGCCACTGGATGATCATGGGGCACGGAACACCGACGCTAGGATCGGATAGGATGTAATGGTCACTCCCGCCAGAGAATGGTGTGACCGCATGTCTGAAGGTGGCGTAGCTCCCCAGCCCTGAGAAGCTACCAGTTTCCCCGATCATCTCCTCCAACAAGCTCTCCGCCAGATCATCCGCGAAACTGGCCGCCGGCCCAGGCAGGCGCTCCACCAGCAGAGAACTGCCACACAGATCCTGATTCTCGCCCACCATGTCCAGGTTGAGACCAGCGATCATGCGAGGGATCTGATCCTCGTGGCTGGCGAGGTAGGCCTGAGTGCCAGAGATCTCCGGCACTAGGAGAAATCTGATGCTTCGATGCGGCTTGTCCAGTCTGCCCTCGGAGATTGACCCTTGGAGCGTGCGAGCCACTTCCAGAACTGTGGCCGCTCCGGAGGCGTTGTCGTTGGCCGACCACTGGGGATGACACAGATGGGCGACGATAACCACCTCCTCGTCAGTCTGGCCGTGGATCACAGCCGATACCACGTTCAGTTCGCCATCCCAAAACCTGCT
>CAZNMJ010000046.1:0-12928 GCA_964573815.1 uncultured Anaerolineales bacterium | reverse complement strand
TCTGGCCGTGGATCACAGCCGATACCACGTTCAGTTCGCCATCCCAAAACCTGCTTGTCACCTTGGCCCGTACTTTGACCGGGGGCTTCCCCTCCCGTTCTGTCTGCTTGATCAGGGAGCGCAAGCGCGATCCCTCCTTTGGCGACAGGACGAAGCCAAAGCACTTCCTCTCCCCTCCGTACCACCAGAAAGAGGTGTACTGTAAAGCATCAGGCAGGTCCATGGTGTGACGCAGCCCAGGCAGTTCCTTCATCCCGTCGAAGATGATGCCCGCCGCACCGTGTTTCTCCACGGCCAGATAGTGCAGGCGATCCTTGTCACCTCTGGTAAGCACCACCTTGCCTGTCAGATCCAGCCCCTCATACTCGTCCCACTCCTCGCCGTCCTCCAACAACACCACTTCGGCTTCCCCTTCGAAGGACGCACTGCGTTGAATGAGACTCATCTTCAGTTCGCCATAGTCAGCCAGCTTGCTGGCGGCTTCCTGTGGCTCTACGAGGTGTAGTAGGCCTTCGGTGGCCTCCCACTCTTGAAACATGGGCGTTGCCCACCAAGTCATCCCTTCCCTGGCGGGGAAGGCGAGGAGTTCCCCCTCCAGGCCATACTCCTGAAAGCGCTCCTGGCAGTACTCGGCTGCCCGACGAAACCCGGGACTAGCCTGAATACGATGATGATGAATAATATCGGCCACATAACCTTTGGCTATGTGGCCGGACAATCGTTCCTCTATCTTCTTCAATGTCGGTCCAAACAACTTGTCCTCCTCTTCAGGCAGCGGCAGCTAGCGGCAAGCCTGTGACCCGCACCTTGTGCGACCTGCTGGCGGGGCCCAAAGAATTCACTCCGCTTCACTAGCCACAGTCTCTCGCTCCGCAGCCGGCTTCCGAAACCGATGACGGTAGACCATTATCGAGGCAGCGATCATCATCGCTGCCAGAGACACGGCCTGCGCCGCGGCGATGGGTCCCAGCATCCACGCGTCCGGGCGTTGGAATTCTACTAAGATCCGCCCCAGTGGATAGAGGATGCACCACAACAAGAACACGTCGCCTTTCAGCAGACGATCCTCGTAGCGCCGTGGTACGATCATTAGTGTTAGAAACACCAGGAAGTTCCAGATCGATTCATACAGAAAGGTAGGGTGGAAGTGCGTCGTTTCGGGCAGGTTGGCAAACTGTGGAAGCCGATATTGCATGTCGATAGGGATTCCCCAAGGCACAGTCGTGGGGTACCCATACAACTCCTGGTTGAAGAAGTTCCCCCACCGCCCGATGGCCTGTCCTAGAGCGAGCGCGGGTGCTGCGATATCCAACCACACCAGGAAATCCAGCTTCTGCCACCAGGCATACAGGAATATGGCCAGTACGCCTCCAGCCACCATACCGAACAGCCCCAAGCCCCCTTGCCAGACCATGAAGATCTCGGCCGGATGCTGACGGTAGTATTCGAAACCTCGAACCAGACCCTGCGGGCTGGATATGACATGATACAGGCGAGCACCTATCAACCCAAAGACGATGACCAGAATCAGCCCATTCCATATGTGATCAGGGTTCTGTCCCCGTCTCTTGGCCTCAAGAGACGCCACATAGGCGCCGATTAGTATGCAAGCCACAACTATGATGCCATACCAGTAGATCGGTATGCCCAGAACAGGCAGTCTGAAGGCTACGGGGTCCATGGTATCGGGTCTCCTTTGGGACTGATATTCAGGCAGGATTATAGCCGGTCTGCCAGGCAGTCCGCAACCGGACCTGTCGCAGGCCAGAACCCGTAAGCTTGCAGTCCGGCATGTCTTGCTTGCCGTCGCGGAACCTATGTATAATCTGATGCGCCTCGCCGGTCTGTGGATGTCATGCACAAGCGGGGGGAGGAGCGCAGAGCATGCCCTTGAGTGTGAGAACGAAGGTCGGGTACTTGAAGACGGTGGATATCTTTCAGGACCTGACCGACCAAGAACTTGAAGCCGTAGAGAGCTCCGTCACCACGATCCCCTGTGCGACCGGCAAGATCTTCTACGCTCCCGAGGACACTGGAGAGGCCTTGTTCATCCTCAAGGAAGGCAGGGTGCAGCTGTACCGCATCTCTCCCGACGGAAGAAAGATAGTGACCAACACCCTGGGTCCGGGCACCATCTTTGGCGAGATGTCACTGATAGGGCAAGGGATGTATGATAGCTTCGCCGAAGCTACCGAAGAGTGCGCCGTATGCAAGATGGATCGCGCTGATCTAGAAGAGCTGCTTCTAGAGAAGCCTCGCGTGGCGCTACGCATCTTCGAAGTCATTGGCAGACGCCTTCTGGAAGTTGAGACCCGCTTGGAGGACATGGCCTTTAAGACAGTCGCCGGCAGACTAGCCTCCCTCTTGCTCCGCCTGACGAGAGAGCAGGGCACCACGATCAGAGGACTGACCCATCAGAATCTGGCTGATGACATCGGCACACATCGAGAGACCACCACTCAGACTTTGAGCAGATTCAAGGCCGACGGGTTGCTGGAAACCGGCCGCAAGAGGATAGAGATTCTGGACCCCGACGGCCTTCAGCGCATCGCCAACGAATGCTGACTGAAGCAACAAGAAGGGCCAGCCCGATGTGGCTGGCCCTTCACCCTCGACCTTTTGCCCTCAAGTAATGGCGACGTCCTCGCCTTCATGCTCGTCATCTTGGCCTTCTGTGAGCCTCTGCGGTTCCTTCTCGCCAGCTAGCAGCAGCGGCTCGAACTCCACCGGCATCTCGCTCCTACCACTGAAAACCCCTCCCTCATCTATCAGGAACGAAGCAACTTCTATGTCGCCCCACACGATGCCTGTGGACAGTATCTCCAGCCGCCCCATTGCGTTGATGTTACCCTTCACCGCTCCCGATATCGAGATGTTGCGGCCCACGATCTCAGCTGCTACCTTAGCCGTTTCACCGATGATGACGTTGCCCATAGTCTCCAGGGTCCCCTGGAACACTCCGTCTATGCGCACCCCTCCATCGCACTTTAGTTCGCCGATGAAAGTGGCGGTGGGCCCGATAACATTCTCAATTCTATCGCTGGCTGGACTATCTATCACATCGACCAAAGCCTAACCCTCCTTAGCCGTTGGGTGACAACCATCACTCACAAATCATCCGAGGTCATCAATGCTCGTTCAAACTCAGGTAGATCACGGGGTCCATTGGAATGTCGTTGAGGCGAATTTCATAATGCAGATGAGGACCCGTACTCCTGCCTGAGTCGCCGCATAGAGCTATCTTCTGCCCCTCCTCCACCACGTCTCCTGGATCGACGAAGTACCACGAATTGTGACCATAGACAGTGGAGAAGCCCAGTTCGTGCTCCAGCACGATGGTCCACCCAAGGCCCGGCCTCCAACCAGCGAAGACGACCTTTCCGGCCTTCGTGGCCCGTACCGGGGTGCCATACCAGGCACCAATGTCTAGTCCTTGGTGAAACTCCAGGTAGCCTTGGGAAGGGAGCACTCGATACCCGAACTCCGAGCTGATCTCTCCCTCCATCGGCCACAGCTTCGGCGCTGCGGCTAGAAGCCGCAACTGACGCTCCAGTTCCTCAGGATCATCCCGCTTCTCTGGAGCGATCCTCTCCACTCTCGCAGTCAGAGCATCTAGCAGCAGATTCAAATCCTGTGTGCTCTCAGGGAGCACCGCCTGCATCGCCTCTACTTCCCTGCCTGCTTCGAGCGCCAGCGACATGCTGTAATCGCCGGGCTCCGAACCCCCTTGTCCTCCTCCCACGTGATACGACGTCGGGGCCACTGTGGCCGTGGCCGTGATCACCACGTCCTCCAGACCTATGAGCCGCCGTATCTGGCGAGAGAGATTCTCCACCTCCAGCATACCCACTCTGAATCTCTCCACAACCTCAGAGAGACTCGTGACCTCTTCCTGCTGGGCCAGGATGGTGAGCCGCATTTCGCGATCTCGCGCTTGGTAGACCGCCTGCTCCCGCTGCAACTCGCTCACTTGCGCACCAAGGCTGCGATTACGCGCCCCCATATAGACGAAGCCGAACAGCAGCAGCAACACGAAGGCGATCGTAGTCGGGATGACCCATAGGGGTATGCGAAGGCTCAAAGGAGGACGGTGAGAATGAGGCACGATCATCACAGTGAGAGAACGCATCTCTCTCTTCCGCGCCACTACGAACTATCTCCTTCAATCTGATTTTCGGCCGAGCACACGAAGATCTCCTCGTGGTCGGCCAAAGTGTCTCCGCGCAGATACCCACACGGGCGACACAAATCACCGTAGACTATACTATAGCTAAGGCTTCCTGTCAACCTCGCTCTGATAAGCCTGGTCTATGGCGTCCTTCTCCTCGACGGACAGGCTGTAGGTTGAATCCCACTCCCTCACGGGCTTGGCGTAGAGGCGGCTTTCCGTACGTCCTTGCAGGGAACTGAGAACCACGCCATTACCCCCATCATCAAGGAGAGCCAGCGCGAAACTCTGTTCACCGCCGGTGCCCTCGAAGGCGTTGAAACGCACCAGGCCCAACCTTCGTATGCTGTTGGTCAGTCTCCTCCCCAGGTCCTCCGACGTCTTTGTCAGCTGATCGGCTCTTGACGCTGCAAGGCCCATCTGCTCCACATACATGCTGAGCAGCTCTCCCAGCTCCTTTCCGTCCGCGCTAGTCACCAACGCCGCGTACCGGTGGCGCAACTGACGGATCTGTCTATACAGCAGCATCAGCCACACGCCCATGGCGATGATTAGCAGGAGCAGAAAGCACCACAATTGAAGACCATACTTCTGGTAGATCACTAACAGAGGTTCCACTTCTCCTCTACCTCACTGCCCGTAGGCTGTCTGACAGCATGTTGCGCATTCTACTTCCTTCAGCGCATGTTGTCAATCACAGTGTTGACAATATACCAGTCTGGGAGTACCATACTGGCGATCTGCACGGACCCAACGATTCCCCCGGTGATCGATGAGTAGTGACGCGAACCAGCAAGCGAACGACAGAATCCTAGTGGTAGACGACGAGCCACTGGTCCACTCCATCCTGGAGCGATACCTGTCTCAGATGGGCTATTCCTGTGTCACCGCAGAGACTGGTGGCGAGGCTTTGGAAAAGCTGACGCAACATCCTTGCGCCGTCGCCTTGTGCGACATAAGGATGCCCGGTATGGACGGGATCGAGTTGCTGCAACGCATCAAAGAATACGACGACGACGTAGCAGTGATCATGGTGACTGCCGTCGACAACAGAGAAGTCGCTGTTGAGGCTATGAAGGGGGGCGCTTTTGACTATGTGGTCAAGCCCTTTCACCTTGAGGAGGTACTCATCAGTGTCCAAAGGGCTCTGGAGAACCGCCGTCTGCTACAAGAGAGGAAGGAATACCACAGGAATCTGGAGAGAAAGGTAAAGGAGAGGACCAGGGAGCTGGCGGAGGCGAATGAGGAGTTGCAGCGACTCTTTATCAGTGCCATCGAGAGTATAGTCCTCACCTTGCAGGCCAAAGACGAGTACACAGAGGGTCATTCTAGACGGGTCTCCGCGCATGCCATCGCCATTGCTGGCGAGTTCTCACTACCGGACAAGGAGGTGGAAAATATTCGCCTGGCTGCGCTCCTTCACGACATTGGGAAGCTAGGCACCAAGACGAGCATTCTAAACAAGCCTGGCCAGCTAACCGAGGAAGAGGGGAAGCAAATAAGGTCACATCCACTGGTCGCCGCTAGCATCCTGGAACCCATCACTCCTCTTCAGGACATAATCACCTACATAAAGCATGTACATGAGAACTACGACGGAACCGGATATCCTGAGGGCCTGAAAGGAGAACAGATACCCCTGGGGGCCAGGATCATCTGTGTGGCCGACGTCTTCGATGCCATGACCTCGCCTCGTCCATACCGCCCTCCCATAGACCCGGACGAAGTGCTAGCTCATCTGCGGCGAGAAGCTGGCAACCAGTTTGATCCTGACGTTGTGGAGATCTTCCTTGAGGTGATTCAACGGCAAGAGTAGCCGTGTCGCCCGCAGCAGGCCACCAGAAGACAGGGTGTCTCCCACCTTCTCTTCACTAGTCCGCCAAAGCTATCGTAGGCCCTGAACGTGAAGGGCCGTTCTCAATCCTCCGTCGTGTGGAACTGCCATCGTCTTGTCTCGCAAGCTCCTCTAGAACCAAGTCCACCGCTCTTGGCACCGCCGCGGCCACCGCGGGAGTTAGCTCCTCCCCGAAGGTGTCTACATCTGCAGCCTCGATCCCAAAGATCACGATTTGTTTCGGGATATCCATACCCAGTTGATGACCCAGCTCCAACGCGCTAGCCAGACTGATGTCGTGTGTCGAGGCAGCGCGCACGCTCCCGTGAAACTCGTCAGGCGAAAGGCGACGGATTTCCCCTGGCTCGCGCCAACCGGTTTGAATCGCGTCAACGATGATAACGCTATCGTAGCCCACCAAGAGTTCCAGCAGGCTCAGCCCCCCCACGCTAGCCGCACTCACGCTCACGTCGGTACTGTCAAGCCGCTTTCTCACCTCGTCGACAACAGCGAAGCCGACCGCATCGTCGGTCAGGATAGAGTTGCCCAGCCCCAGAACAAGCATCCTCATTGCGATCCTCGGCCTAGTCAGCTGCACTGAAGCATGCCATCACCGGGAAATGACTTCCGCGACAGTAGCGTACAAGCTAGGCTGTGATCGCGGACACGCCTCAGTCCATGGATTGGCTCAACCGCTCGACCACCTCACCGGCGTGATCTAGAATCCTCACCTCCAGAGGCATCCGTCCCGGCAAGGTATGCGTAGCGCACCCCATGCAAGGGTCATAAGCCCGGAAAGCCATCTCCACCATATTCAATAGGCCTTCGCTGATGGCCTGTCCCTTCTTGATCAGCCCCTGGGCTGCCTGTTTGATGGAGATAGCAATGGGCGCATGGTTGTTGGTGGTGCCTACGATGAGATTGCACTTGACCACAAGACCCTGCTCGTCCGTAGTGTAGTGGTGGGTGAGGGTGCCACGAGGCGCCTCCACGATACCCACACCCTCAGTGGGCGTCTCCGTGGGGATGGTACGCACGTTTGGATCCGTTATCTCAGGGTCCGTTGCCAGCGCAAGCAACCGTTCGGCAGCGTACAAGGTCTCAATGACACGAGCCCAATGTGTGGCCAGCGTCTGATGTACCGGCTTGCCGCCCAGGGTGTCGTACATGCGCTCGTATTCTTCTTGAGCCAAAGGGGTAGCCATCCCGTCTGCCGCGTTGAGACGCGACAACGGTGTAGCTCGATACACCCCGCTGTGTTTGCCACCTACGAATCCTGTCCAGCCAACCTTCTTCAGATAAGGAAACTTGAGGTAGGTCCACGGCTCTATGTGCTCGGCGATGTTGTCCAAGTACTCGTCAGAGCTATACTTGACCAATTCCACCCCGTCTGGATCCACCACGCGCACCAGACCATCGTAGAAGTTCACCTTGTTGTGGTCATCCACCAAGCCCATGTAGTAAGTAGGCAGGGTGAAGGGATCGCTAAGGATTAGGTCCACATACTCCTTGTTGCCCAGAACGACATCGTTGAAGAGTTGTATGGTGAACTGAGCGAAATCAAGAAGCCAGTGGGCGCTCTCTTGGACCTCCTTCCGCTCCTCCTCACTCAGACGCTTGCTCATGCCGCCGGGGATAGCACCGATGGGGTGCACAGTCCTGGCGCCCAGCATCTTGACAATGTCCAGCGAACGAGCTCGCGCCTCGATGACCTTGCCCCCCACTTCCACGCCGACCTTGTTGATGACGCCAAGGATGTTACGTATGGCGGGATCTGCGTCGGGCCCCATAACGAAATCGGGCGCGGCCAGGATGTAGAAGTGAGTAGTGTGATCGCCCACGTAGAAAGCACTGTAGAACAACTCGCGCAACTTCTTGCCCGCGGGAGGTGGCTCCACATGGAAGACGGCATCGCAGGCCTTGGCCGAGGCCATAAGATGAGCCTCCGGGCAGACGCCGCAGATGCGAGGCGTGATGCGTGGCAACTCCTCCACGGGCCTCCCCTCACAGAACTTTTCAAAGCCCCGCAGTTCAGGGATAACGAGATAGGCGTTGGCGACGCCGCCCTCCTCGTCCAAGAAAATGTCGACCCTGCCATGTCCCTCCAAGCGGGTTATGGGATCAATGCTGATCTTCTTCATGAACTTACCCCCGTTAGCAGATGCTGGTATCCCGTTCCGTCTCCGTCGGCCTGACGCATATCTTACTCGGCTAATCTACTCCGTCTTTCTCCGCTGCAGAAGCGAAGCGGCCAGACCGAAACGATAGAATGTGCCGATGGGGTCCACAATTTGCGAGACGATCCGCCGCGCTTCCCCCTCAGTATCGGCGTCCACAACCGAGGCTACAGCACTGAGCAACTTGGCCCCCTGGTCCACCACCCCTGGCGCCGGCCCGTAGCAACCTCGACAGGGTAGGTTAACCGTCGGGCATAGAGCCCCACAGCCGCTGCGGGTGGCTGGCCCAGCGCATACGATGCCCTGTTCCAAGAGACACTTCTTCTCATCGGGAATGATCTCATGGATGCGGAAGAACTCCTTTACTTTCTTCTCCTCCTTGGTATGCTCGCATTCGTCGCAGACCGTCTTGTCGCCCGCTCCTATCACGCTGCCCGGGGGCGGCAACTCTCCTCCGAGAAAAGCCTCAAAGACGGCCCACGTCTGGTGAGCCTGGGGGGGACAGCCGGGCACGAAGTAGTCCACCGGTACCGTCTGGCCCAACGTCTTGACGGTATTATAAAGGACAGGGATTTCCAATTCCCCCTCTGCCACCTGATGCCTGGTCTCGGGGAAAACGCTATCGGGGTTCTCCGTGGAGGGGCTTTCTCTGTACACGGTCTGGAAAATAGCCTCTCGATCGCTAAGGTTGGCTAGACCGGGGATACACCCCTCATTAGCACAGGAACCGTACGCCACCAGCGTCTTGGACTTGGCGCGGAGAAGCTTCGCTATGTGCTCGTTCTCCGCGTTGCGGATGGCGCCATTGAAGAAGCACACATCAATTCCGCCATCATCCATGTCCTCCACATCCTTGTACTTGATGTCCATAGCCACTGGCCAGAAGACGATATCTACAGCCTCAGCCAGAGCCAGGATCTTCTCCCGTATCTCCAAGACGGCAATCTCGCACCCCCCGCAGGAAGCGGCCCAATAGAAAGCCACCTTCGGTTTGCCAGCCATTCTTCCCTAAACCTCCTTGGTCTCCATCTCCTCCAGATAACCGCTCCAGTCCAGCGGCCCAAGCTCTCGTACCCTTCCTGTGAAGTCGCGTGTCACTTGTGCCCACTTAGGGGCTTCGGCGGCCGAAATCCAGCCCCACTCGAAGCGTTCTTTCTCGATTCCATACTGCTGCAGGAGTCGCTCCAACAATGGCATGCGGCGAAAGGTCTTGTAGTTCCCTTCGCCATAGTGGCAGTCGCCAGGGGGATGACACCCAAAGACCATCACTCCATCAGCTCCTTCGACAAAGGCCTTCAGCACAAACGAAGGATCAACGCGTCCCGAACACATCACCCGAATGATGTCCACATTGAGAGGCTGTTCCATGCGAGATATCCCAGCCGCATCCGCTGCGGCGTAAGTGCACCAGTTGCAAAGGAAGGCAACGATGCGCGGTTCGAAGCCATTATCTGCCATTCTTTAAGACCTCCCTCACGTTGCAGGCCCCAGGCCCTGGCGCTACTTCTGACTACTGCCCCAGGTCCAGGCCACGGCCCAATACCCCGCTTTGACCTTGAGCAAAGCCCTAGGTTTGGACCTCTTCCACCTCCAGCGCTGAGCCCCGGAGCAGGGCCTCGATCTCTGCGTAGATCTGCTTGTCCGTGAAGTGGCGCGCGGTAAGTGCTCCCGCCGGGCAAGCAGCCACGCAGGTGCCACATCCCTTGCACAACGCCTCGTTGACCCGCGCCACGCCAGTGCCATCATGGCTTACGAAACTAATGGCAGTATAGGGGCACAAGGCTATGCATATCATGCAGCCTGAGCAAAGCTCCTCATCCACCACCGCCACGGTGGGAGAGATGGTGACCTGCCCCCGCGACAGCAGGGATAGACATTGAGCAGCGGCGGCATTGGCGTGGGCCACCGTATCCGGCACATCTCGAGGCGCCTGACATGCGCCACCCAGGAAGACGCCATCAGTGTTCGTGTCCACCGGGCGTAGCTTGGGATGAGCCTCAAGGAAGAAACCGTCCTCGCTGCGCCCTATCCCGAGTGTGGAAGCCACCACTCCAGCGTCGCTGTGGGGAACCATGGCCGCATCCAAGATGACCATGTCCACCTTCACCGAGACAGGCGCGCCCAGAATGGTATCCTCTGCAAGGACCACTAGCTGTCCGTCCTCCAGCACCGTGGCCTCTGCACCACGCCCGCGGACGAAGTATACATCTTCCTGCTGCACCCGCTCGTAGAACTCCTCGTACCCCTTGCCCGCAGCGCGGATGTCCATGTAGAACTCATAAACCTCCGCATCGGTCTTGTCCCGCACCAGATGAGCGTGCTTCAGAGCATACATACAGCACACTCGCGAGCAATACACATTCGAGTGTTCGTCGCGGGCTCCCACACAGTGGATGATGGCAACTCTCTTGGGCGGGACACCCTTGGACGTCAGGATCTCGCCCTCGGTTGGGCCGGTGGAACTGGACATGCGCTCGAACTGAAGACCGTCAATGATGTCCGGGGAAAGGAAGTAGTTGTATTGAGGCAATTGCGCGGAATCGAACTGGGCGAATCCGGTGGCAACGATGATGACCCCTACGTCCAGTTCCAGGACCTCGTCCTCTTGCTCGAAGTCAATGGCGCCTGCCGGACAGAGCTTCTCGCAGGCCCTGCACTTCTGCTTCAAGAAGTAGGTACAATGTTCGGTGTCGATGACCGGTACACGAGGAATGGCCTGAGGAAAGGGTACGTATATGGCCGGACGGTCGCCCAAACCCTCGTCAAACTCGGAGGGTATCTTCTTCTGGGGGCATTTCTCGCTGCACAGCCCGCACCCGGTGCACAGCTCCGCGTTGACGTACCGTGCTTTCTTACGGACTTTCACCTGGAATTTGCCAATGTATCCAGAAACCTCGTCGACCTCGCTATAGGTCAGGAGTTCAATGTTGGGATGCCGACCGGCATCCATCATCTTCGGCCCCAGAATTCAAGTGCTACAGTCAAGGGTCGGAAAAGTCTTATCCAGCTGAGCCATGTGACCGCCGATGGTGGGTTCGCGTTCCACCAGATAGACCTTATACCCGCCATCCGCTATGGTCAGCGCAGCCTGAATGCCCGCTATGCCGCCGCCTACCACCAGCGCCGCTGGCGTCACATCCTCAGTGCGGGACTCCAGAGGTTCGTGGAAGGCGACGCGAGCGACGGCAGCCTGTACCAAACGCTTGGCCTTTTCGGTCGCCGCAGACCCATCCTTCGATATCCAGGAGACGTGCTCCCGGATGTTCGTCATCTGCAGGCAATAGGGGTTCAGCCCTGCCTCCTCCACCGCGTGATGGAAAGTCGGCTCGTGCATGCGCGGCGTGCACGACGCAACCACCACACGGTTGATGCCTGACTCCTCGATATCTCTCTTGATCATCTCCTGTCCCGGCTCTGAGCAGACATATTTGTACTCGCGAGCCGCGGCCACATACGGCAATCCTCCGGCGAAGCGCACCACTTCAGGCACATCGACAACGGCCCCGATGTTGATCCCGCAGTCGCACACATAGACGCCGATCTTGGGTGTCTCATCGTTCATCAGCCTATCACTTCTCCTTTCTCCATCGTCTGCCAGACCAGTTCCGTTATGTCCAGCACCCGAACCCTGGTCTTTGTCTTGCGCGCCGCCTGCAGCAAGGTGCGCTTACACTGTTGGCAGGCTGAGATGATGGCTGTGGCACCGGTGGCTTTGGCCTGCTCCATCCGACGCTCAGCGATGTCTTCGGTCACGTCAGCCTCCCACATTGCCACGTCGCCACCTCCACCACAGCAAAGCGCACTCTCCCGATTGTTCCGCATCTCCTTGAAGGTGATGCCCGGGACGCCATTGATGATAGCGCGGGGAGCATCGTACACTTCACTCTTGCGACCCAGGTCACAGGGATCATGATAAGTCACCACCCAGTCCAACTCATTCAGCTTGATGCGGCCCTCCTCTATCAGTTCGGCCAACAACTCGCTGGCATGCAGCACCTCGAAACCCTGGCCGTCGCCGATGTGTTGGGGATAGATGTGCCTCCAAGTGTGATAGCAGGACGGACACGTAGGCACAAGGTACTTGGGCTCCAGCTGCCCAGCTCGTTCCATGTTGTGCTGAGCCAGCTCTGCCACCTCTTCCTCCAGGCCCGCGCCGTAAAGCGGATAACCACAGCACCACTCCTCCCCGCCCAGGCTGGTGTAGGTCACCCCCGCCTGTTCCAGCGTCTGGACCAGAGACTGGGGGATGCTGTAGGCCATGGGGTACATGGCACCGACGCAGCCAGCGTACAGAAGCACCTCGGCCCGCCCTCGCCTGTTGTCCCTCAGCTGTTCGGGCACCGGCTCCAGGTTCTCGCTCCAGATCAGGCGAGTCTCATTGTCCTCACCCAGGATATTGTGGGTCGTCTGCACAAATTGCCGCAGTTGCGACAGCGTCGCAGGCAATTCGAGCCCTTCGTCGATAGCCCACCTGCGGAGGTTCAGCATCGTCTCCCTCGTGGTAATCCCACGGGGACATCGCACGGTGCAGGCATCGCACTGAGTACACAGCCAGAATGTACGGCTGTTCACCAACTCGTCCCTCACACCCAGGCGCATCAAACGCCAGAGTTCTCGAGGGGCATAATCCATCAACGACCCGGCGGGGCACGAAACACTGCAGCTGCCACACTGGATGCAACTCAGCATCTTGCGCCAATCCGGCTCGATCTGCTTGATGAGTTCACGATCCATCTCGTCTAAAGGCAA